>NZ_CP121648.1:4105000-4432500 GCF_029714205.1 Methylobacterium sp. CB376
GGCTGGCCGTACCCGCCCTGCTGGGGCGGATAGCCCCCGCCCGGGCCGTAGCCGGGCGGCTGCTGGCCGTAGCCCGGCTGGTTGCCCCAGGCACCGCCGGGGCGCGGCGGCTCCTGGCGGGGATCCTGGCGGGGATCTTGGCGGGGATCTTGGCGCGAGCCGCCGCCGAAGATGCTGGAGAAGAAGCCGCCGCCCGCGCCCTGACCGGCCCCCTGACCGCGCTGCGCCTCGGCGCGCGCCTGCTCGAGCTGCTGGTTGAGGCTCTTGATCGCCTCCTGCTGCACGTAGATCAGCTGCGCCATGGCGTAGGGCGCGTAGGGCTGGGTCCGGATCTTCTCGGCGATGAACCGCTCCGCGTCGGCATCGCGGGGCTGCTGCGCGGCCTGCTCGAGACGCTGGAAAATGCCGTTGATGACGTCGCGTTCTTCGCTGTTCATGGAGTCGTACTCCTATCGGCACCAGGCAGCGAGACCGCCCGGCGGCCTCCAGATGGGAGGGGCGTTGCTGTTTGTCACGGGGCACGAGAGCCGAAATCGACCGAGTCCCGGCCCCGATGAGATTACGATTTGGTCACCTGCTCTCATCCCGCCGCTCCGCTCGACCGCGGCCGCACTGACCTGACAGTTCGCGAGATTTGAAATGGTTCCGCCTCGGCAGCGTCGCCGCGCCGGCACGCGGCGCCTATCTGGGCCCTGTTTCGCCTGTTAAGGACGGCGCGCGCGGCACGCGTGACGGGCCTGCCGCCGGGAGGATGATGATGGATCGAGAAAAGGTCAGCGGGTTGCAGGTGGCGCGGGTGCTCCACGACTTCGTGGTCCGCGAGGCATTGCCGGGCACGGGCGTGTCGCCCGAGGTGTTCTGGGGCGGGCTCGCCGCCGTCCTGCGCGACCTGACGCCGAGAAACCGCGCCCTGCTCGCCAAGCGCGACGCGCTGCAGGACCGGATCGACGCGTGGCACCGCGAGCGCGCGGGCAGGCCCGTCGACGAGGCCGCCTACGAGAGCTTCCTGCGCGAGATCGGCTATCTCCTGCCCGATCCGGGCCCGGTGCGCGCCCGCACCGAGAACGTGGACGACGAGATCGCCAGCATCGCGGGCCCCCAGCTGGTGGTTCCGGTCTCGAATGCCCGCTACGCCCTCAACGCCGCCAATGCCCGCTGGGGCTCGCTCTACGACGCGTTCTACGGCACCGACGCGATCTCGGACGAGGGCGGCGCGGTCCGCGGCCCGGGCTACAACCGCACCCGCGGCGCCCGCGTCGTCACCCGCGCCCGTGCCTTCCTGGACCGCACCGTGCCGCTCGCGGGCGGGCGCCACGCCGACGTCGTGACCTACGCCATCGAGGGCGGCGCCCTCGTCGGCAACATGAACACCGGCGACACCATCCCGCTGGCGCGGCCCGAGGCCTTCGTCGGCTATCGCGGCCGGGCGAGCATGCCCTCGGCGCTGCTCCTGCGCCACAACGGCCTGCACATCGAGATCGTCCTCGACCGCACCCACCGGATCGGCCGCTTCGACGCCTCGGGCGTGGCCGACATCCTGATCGAATCCGCGATCTCGACCATCATGGACCTGGAGGATTCCGTCGCGGCGGTCGACGCGGACGACAAGGTCGTCGTCTACCGCAACTGGCTCGGCCTGATGAACGGCAGCCTCTCGGCGACGTTCCAGAAGGACGGCCGCGTGCTGGAGCGCCGCCTCAACCCCGACCGGCACTACACCGCCCCGACCGGCGGCGAGGTGACGGTGCCCGGCCGCAGCCTGATGCTGGTGCGCAATGTCGGCCACCACATGTTCACGGACGCGGTGCGCGATGCGGAGGGCAACGAGGTGCCGGAAGGCATCCTCGACGCCGCCGTCACGGCGATGATCGCGATCCACGACCTGCGCAACGAATCCGGCCTGCGCAACAGCCGCAAGGGCTCGGTCTACATCGTCAAGCCGAAGATGCACGGGCCCGAGGAGGTCGCCTTCGCGGTCGAGCTGTTCGGCCGGGTCGAGGCGATGCTGGGCCTGGAGCGCAACACGCTCAAGATGGGCATCATGGACGAGGAGCGCCGCACCACGGTCAACCTCGCCGCCTGCATCAAGGCCGCCGACGAGCGGGTCGTGTTCATCAATACCGGCTTCCTCGACCGCACCGGCGACGAGATCCACACCGCGATGGAGGCGGGACCGGTCATCCGCAAGAACGACATGAAGGCGACGCCCTGGATCAAGGGCTACGAGGAGAACAACGTCGATGTCGGGCTGGCCTGCGGGCTGCTCGGCCGGGCGCAGATCGGCAAGGGCATGTGGGCGGCGCCCGACGCCATGGCCGACATGCTGATGCAGAAGGGGGCCCACCCGAAGGCCGGCGCCAGCACGGCCTGGGTCCCGTCGCCGACCGCCGCGACGCTCCACGCCCTGCACTACCACGAGACCGACGTGCGCGCCCGCCAGGAGGAGCTCGCGCGCCGGCCCCGCTCGGCCCTGCACGAGATCCTGCAGATCCCGCTCGCCCGCTCCAACTTCGCCCCCGACGACGTCCAGCAGGAGATCGACAACAACGCCCAGAGCATCCTCGGCTACGTGGTGCGCTGGATCGATCAGGGCGTCGGCTGCTCCAAGGTCCCGGACATCCACGATGTCGGGCTGATGGAGGACCGCGCCACCCTGCGCATCTCCTCCCAGCACATCGCCAACTGGCTGCACCACGGCGTGGTCAGCGAGGAGCAGGTGATGGAGACGCTCCGGCGGATGGCCAAGGTCGTGGATCGCCAGAATGCCGGCGACCCGCTCTACACGCCGATGGCGCCGGGCTTCGACGGGCCGGCCTTCCGGGCCGCCTGCGACCTCGTCTTCAAGGGCCGCGTGCAGCCGAACGGCTACACCGAGTGGGTGCTGCATGCCCGCCGCCGCGAGGCGAAGGCGGCCGGAGCCCCGACCGAGAAGGCCCGCGAGGGCGCCACGGCGTGACGTCGCGGGCCGGCTCCCCCGGGAGCCGGCCCCGTCGGCAGGCGTCAGGCCGCCGGCCCGCCGCCCTCCAGGCTCGCCCCGAGCCAGGGCTGGCTGTTGACCATCCCGACCCGCCAGCCGGCCCCGTCCGGGCCCTCGTAATGGTCGAGCCGGGTGAGCGAGCAATTCTCCACCGCGAAGGCCAGCCCGCCCTGGGGCGGCAGGGCGAGGGCGAGGGCGATCGCGGCCCGGATCGTGCCGCCATGCGCCACCGCGACGATGTCGCGGCCGCGGTGCTCCGCCGTCAGCTCCGCGATCGCGGCGTGGACTCTCCCGCACAATTCCGAAAAGCTCTCGCCGTTGGGCGGGCGCTCGTCGGCGGGGGCGAACCAGTAGCTGTCCGCCAGGGGCTGCCGCTCGGCGAAGAAGCGGGCGCGCTCCCGGCCCTGCCAGTCGCCGAGATCCTGCTCCGCCAGCGCGGGCAGCACCGTCAGGGCGGGCGCGATCCCGTCGACCGTGAAGTCGCGCGCCTGCCACAGGGCCTCGGCGGTCTGGCGCGTGCGGCCGAGATGGCTCGACACCCAGGCCGCGCCGAGCGGCAGCACCGGGGCGAGGCCCGCGAAGACGTGGGCATCCCCGCAATCGCAGGCGATGTCGGAGCCGCCGTAGATGCGGCCGTTGTCGCCGCGCACGGGCGCGTGGCGCACCCACCACCAGCGGGTGCGGACGAAGGAGGGGGGAGGGGCCTTGCTCATCACCCCGCTATAGCCCGAATTGCCGGGAAGCCCGAATTGCCAGGACGGCGAACGCACCATACCGTCCTTTCGAAATGCGGAGCGGGCGGATGGCGGACGGGGCGGCGGATCTGATCTTCGGGGCGGACATCCCCTTCGCGCGGCTCTGCGGCGTGGAGGCGTTGCGCTTCGCGGAGGGGCGGACGCATCTGCGCCTCGCCCTCGGGCCCGCGCACGCCAACAATCTCGGCATCGCGCACGGGGGCGTCCTGTGCACGCTCCTCGACATTGCCATGGGGACGGCGGCGCGGCTCAATGTGGGGCGGCCGGTGGTGACGCTCGACATGCAGACGCGCTTCCTGTCGCCGGGACGGGGCGTGCTCCTGGCGGAGGGGCGCGTGGTGCGGGCCGGGCAGTCGATCCTGTTCTGCGACGCCGAGGTGCGCGCCGAGGGCGGCGCCCTCGTCGCCACGGCGAGCGGCGTGTTCAAGCCGACCGGCCTCGCCGAGCCGACCTCGCGGCCGGCCGGCGCGGCGAGCCCGTGAGGGAGCCGCGCCTCACGCGGCCAGGACGCCGCGCCTCACGCGGCCAGGAGTGTGCGCCCGTCGTGACCGGTGATGGCGAGGCGGCGCAGCGTGCCGGGCGCGACGCCCTCCGGCAGCCGCACCGGCAGGAACCCTTCCGTGCGGCCGGTGCCGCCGCGCTCGGCCAGCACCTCGCGCCGCTGCCCGACCTCCGCGGCGAGGCGGCGGGCGAGGGCGGCGGCGCCCGCCTCGCGCAGCCGCGCCGCCCGGGCGCGCGCGACCTCGCCCGGGACCTGCGGCATCCGCGCGGCCGGCGTCTCCGGGCGTGGCGAGTACGGGAAGACGTGGAGCTGCGTCAGCCCGCATTCCTCCACCAGGGCGAGCGAGCGGGCGAACTGCGCCTCGGTCTCCGTCGGGAAGCCCGCGATCAGGTCGGCGCCGAGCACGATCTCCGGCCGCAGGCGCCGGACCGTCTCGCAGAAGGCGACGGCGTCGGCGCGGGTGTGCCGGCGCCTCATGCGCTTGAGGACGAGGTCGTCCCCCGCCTGCAGCGACAGGTGCAGCTGCGGCATCAGCCGCGGCTCGGTCGCCAGCGCGTCGAGGAGGTCGGCATCCGCCTCGACCGAATCGATCGAGGACAGGCGCAGCCGGGCGAGGTCGGGCAGCGCCCGCAGCAGCGCCTTGACGAGACCCCCGAGGCCCGTCCCCGCGCCGAGATCCCGGCCGTAGGCCGTAAGGTCGATTCCGGTCAGCACGATCTCGCGGACCCCGTCCTCGACGAGATCCCGCGCCTGGGCGATCGCCGCCGCGACCGGCAGCGAGCGCGAGGGGCCGCGCCCGAACGGGATCACGCAGAAGGTGCAGCGGTGGTCGCAGCCGTTCTGCACCGGCAGGAAGGCCCGGGTGCGGCCCGGCATGCGGGGCGCGGGGGCGGGCGAGGCGTGCCGCACCGCCATGACGGCGCCGACGCCAGCGGGATCCGGCGCCGCCCGGCTCTCGCCCGACCAAGTTCCGCCCGACCAAGCCCCGTCCGACCACGTCGCCGGCGCGAGCTTTGCGTGGTTGCCGACGAGGCCGGAGACCTCCGGCATCGCCCGGTAGGCCCGCGCCTCGACCTCGGCGCCGCAGCCGGTGACGACGATCCGAAGCCCGGGCCGCTCGCGCGCCGCCTGCCGGATCGCCTTGCGCGCCTGGCGGGTCGCCTCCGCGGTGACCGCGCAGGTATTCACGACCAGGAGGTCGCCGCCCGCCGGCCCGGCCGCCCTCCTGACCGCCTCGCCCTCGACGGCGTTGAGGCGGCAGCCGAAGCTCAGCACCTCCACGGGCATCAGGCCGCGCCCGCGAACAGGGCAGGGGGGAAGCGGCCCTCCCATTCGAGCTCCGTCGGCCCGGTCATCCGCACGTGGTCGTCCTCGCCCCAGGCGATCACGAGGTCGCCGCCCGGCAGGGTCACGGTGGCGCGCCGGCCGGTCAGCCGCAGCCGCGCCGCCGCCACCAGGGCGGCGCAGGCCGCCGAGCCGCAGGCCCGGGTGAGGCCGGCGCCGCGCTCCCACACGCGCAGCCGGATGCGGTCCGCCGCGACCACCTGGGCGAGCGAGATGTTGGCCCGCTCCGGGAAGAGCGGATGCGCTTCGAGGAGCGGCCCGATCCGGCCGAGATCGTAGGTCTCGGGATCGCGGTCGACGAAGAACACCGCGTGCGGGTTGCCCATGCTGACCACGCCCGGCGAGTGCAGGATCGGCGCATCGATCGGTCCGATCTGCAATTCGATCCGCCGCGTGTCCGGGAAGGGCTCCGAGAGCGGGATCTCGTCCCAGCGCAGGTGCGGGGGGCCCATGTCGACGGTGAAATCCGTGTCGGAGACGCGGGTGACGGCGAGCAGCCCCGCCGCGCTCTCCAGGGTGAGCTGCTCGCCCGCGCGCCCCATGACCGGATCGGCGCGCATCGCCCAGGCGACGCAGCGGGTGCCGTTGCCGCAGGCGCCGGATTCCGAGCCGTCCCGGTTGTAGATCCGCAGGCGGGCGTCGGTGCCGGGCGTGACCGGATCGTGAAGCACCATGAGCTGGTCGAAGCGGGAGCGGGGATCGGCCGCGATGGCCCGCGCCTCCTCGGGCCGCACCACGTGGCTGCTGGCGCGCAGGTCCAGCACCACGATCTCGTTGCCGAGACCGTTCATCTTCAGGAAGCGGTGATCCGCGAGGGGGGACATGGGTGTGGCGGCTCGTCTTCAGGTCGCCCGTATATGGCCCGAAACGCCGCCGCGCGCGAGCGCCGCTCTCGCCGGGGCAGGCGAACCGGATTACGGTCTCGCCCGTTCGGATGGTGGCGCACGGCGCCGGCCCGACCCCCGATCCCGACCGGAGCGCTTCGCCCGTGATTGTGTCCCGTCTCCCGCTCGCCGCGCTCGGATTGGCCCTCGCCCTCGCCGCCGGATCGGGCGCCCCGCGGGCCCAGCAACCGCCCGCGCAGGCCAACCCGCTCCCGACCACCACCGATCCGGGGCCGGGGCCCCGCTCCGGCGAGGCGCCGGCCCCGCCGCTGCCCGAGAAGGCGGTGCCGCCGGGCCCCGCGCCGGCCGGCCCGCGCCAGACCCTGGTGCCGAATCCCGGGGATCCCTCGGACGTGGACGAGGTGATGCTGCCGGCCAAGCCCGCCGCGATCCTCGCCGGCAACGCCAAGTGGGACGCGGCGGTGCCGACCCTGCGCGACGCCTTCGCGCGGCTGGAGGGCGACCTCGCCAAGGCGGGCGTGCGGGCGGTGGGCCGGCCGGTCGCGGTCTTCACCCGCACGGACGACGACGGGTTCCAGTTCGAGGCGATGCTGCCGATCGAGCAGGTGCCGGACCCGAGGCCCGCCGGCCTGCCGGCCGATCTCCGCTTCGGCAGCACGCCGAGCGGCAAGGCCCTGCGCTTCGTGCACAAGGGCGCCTACGACGAGATCGACCAGACCTACGAGACGGTGACGGCCTATCTCGACGCCAAGGGCATCATCGTCCAGGACGCCTTCGTGGAGGAGTACCTGACCGACCTGAGGAGCGCGAGCGACACCGGGCTCGAGGTGAACATCTACGCGCTGCCGAAGGAGGGTGGGCCGCGGTGATACGACGTCCGACTGATCCGGGATCCGCTGCGGTCAACCGGAGCCCGGATCAGACCATCCGGCGGCCGGCCTGACCCGGCGCCGGCCCGCCCGCCTACTTCGCCGCGGCCCGCACCTTCTCCAGGAAGCTCTCGTAATTCTCCGCCGTCAGGATGCCGACGAGCTTGTCGCGGATGCGGCCGTCCGGGCCGATGATGAAGGTCTCGGGCACCCCGTAGACCCCGAAATCGATGCCGACGCGCCCACTCTCGTCCATGCCCACGGCCCGGAACGGGTTGCCGTGGCGGCCGAGGAAGCGCCGCCCGTTCTCGGGCGCGTCCTTGTAGTCGATGCCGACGAGGTTCACCCCGTCGCGCGACAGGCGCATCAGCATCGGGTGCTCGATCTGGCAGGGCGCGCACCAGGACGCCCAGACGTTGAGCACCGTCACCTTGCCGGCGAAATCGGCGCTGGCGAGGCCCGGCACCGGCCCGTCCTGCCCCGCGAGGCCGGGCAGCCCGGGCAGCGCGAAGGCGGGGGCCGGGCGGCCGATCAGGGCCGAGGGCACCGCCGAGGGGTCGTAGCCCCGCGTGAGCAGGCGCCCGAGGAAGATCCCGGCCAGCGCGAGGAAGACCACGAGCGGCAGCAGGAAGAGGATCCGGCCGCGCCGGGCGGACGCCGCCTCGGCCTCGTCGGCGGCGCTCACGCGTCCCTCCCGTCCTGGAGCCGCGCCAGGGCGCGGCGCTGGGCGCGGAAATCGAGCACGGCGTGCAGGATCAGCGCCGCGACCACCAGGGCCGTGAAGGCGTAGGAGGCGAGGATGAAGGTGGCGTGCGGTCCGAGATCCACGGCGGGTCCGATCGGTCAGGCGATTTGGGGCGTCGGCACGGCGTCGAGCCGCTCCGCTTCGAGGATCGCCAGCGTCCGCACCCGGCGGCGCAGGATCTCGGTGCGCATCGTCGCGAGGTGCAGCGTGATCCCGAGCACCGAGAAGGCCGCGATCATCACCAGCAGCGGGTAGAGCATGGTCGGGTGGATGGTCGGCCCACCCATCCGCAGGATCGAGGCCGGCTGGTGCAGCGTCGACCACCAGTTCACCGAGAACTTGATGATCGGCAGGTTGACGGCGCCGACCAGGGTGAGGATCGCCACCGCCCGGGCGGCCCGGCCCGGATCCTCGATGGTGCGCCACAGCGCGAGCAGCCCGCAATAGATCAGCAGCAGCACCAGCATCGAGGTCAGGCGCGCGTCCCAGACCCAGTAGGTGCCCCACATCGGCTTGCCCCAGAGCGAGCCGGTGACGAGGCAGATCAGCGTGAAGGCGGCGCCGATCGGGGCGGCGGCGCGCTGCGCCACGTCGGCCAGCGGGTGGCGCCAGACCAGCGTGCCGAGCGCCGAGACCGTCATCGCCCCGTAGAAGAACACGCCGAGCCACGCGGCCGGCACGTGCAGGAACATGATCCGCACCGTCTCGCCCTGCTGGTAATCGGCGGGCGCGACGAAGAACGACAGGTAGAGGCCCGCGGCCAGCAGCACGGCGCTGAGGCCGCCGAGCCAGGGCAGGGCGGCGCCCGACCAGCGCATGAAGTGGCTCGGCTGCGCGAGCCGGGTGAGGAGGCCTTGTGCCATGGGGCGGGATCTAGCCCGGGGCCGCGGCCGCCCGCAATGCGGATGATCGGCGCATCACGGAACGCGCGCGGGAGAACCCCGTTGGGGTGCGGTTTCTCGGTCAAGGTTCCGCGACATGCTGAAATGGGCCCTCATCTTCTTCGTGGTCTCGCTGGTAGCGGGCGCGCTCGGATTCACCAACGTGGCGGCGGGCGCCCGCGGGATCGCCCGCCTGCTGTTCGGCCTCTTCCTCGTCGTCGCCGTGGTGATCGTGGTGGTCGCCTTCGCGCTCGGGCAGGCGGTGTTCTGAGCCTCGCGGCCGAGCCGGGGGCGCCGCGCGCGGCGGCGCGGGTCACTCGCTGGCGCGCAGCGCCGCGGCGGCCCCGAGCGTGCCGACGACGCCCGCCACCAGGCTGAGCGCGCCCAGGATCATGAGCGGCGTCGCGAAGGGCACGGTGCCGCCCGTGGCGGCCTCCGCCGCCGAGACCCCGAAGATCAGGGTCGGGATCATCAGGGGCAGCACCACCACGGCGAGGATCAGCCCGCCGCGGCGGATCGAGGCGGTGAGCGCGGCGCCCACCGCCCCGATGAAGGTGAGGGCGGGCGAGCCCACGAGGAGCGTCAGGCTCGTCGCCGCCATGGCGGTCGGCGTGAGCGCCACCAGGAGCCCGAAGAGCGGCGCCGCGAGGGCGAGCGGCAGGCCGGTCGTCAGCCAATGGGCCAGGGCCTTGGCCAGCACCACGAGTTCGAGCGGCACCGGCGCCCCCGTGAGGAGGTCGAGGGAGCCGTCCTCCTCGTCGGCCTGGAACAGCCGGTCGAGGCCGATCAGGGTCGCCAGCACGGCCGAGAGCCACAGGATGGCCGGGCCGATCCGGGACAGGAGGTTGAGGTCGGGTCCGAGCGCGAAGGGCACCAGCACCACGATCATCAGGAAGAAGACGAGCGACAGGGCGCCCGAGCCGCCGATGCGGCCGGCGAGCCGCAGGTCGCGCAGGAGCACCGCGAGGAAGGAGCGGGTCATCGGGCGGCCTCGGCGAGGGGGTCGAGGCGCGCCGGGCGATGGGCCTCGATGGCGATCTCGCGGGCGCCCTCGAGCCCGAGCGCCTGGTGGGTCGCCGCGATCACGAGGCCGCCCTCGCGCAGGTGGGCGCGCATCAGCGCGGCGAGGATGCCCTGCGAGGCGACGTCGAGGGCGGCGGTCGGCTCGTCGAGGAGCCAGAGCGGGCGGCGGCAGACGAGGAGCCGCGCGAGCGCGACCCGCCGCCGCTGCCCGGCCGACAGGTAGGCGACCGGCAGGCCCGCCGCGTGGGCGAGCCCCATCCGGCCGAGCGCCTCGCGGGGCGACAGCGCCGCCTCGCCGAGGAGGTCGCGGGCGAAGGCGAGGTTCTCCTCGGCGGTGAGCGCGCTCTTGAGCCCGTCCCGGTGGCCGACCCCGTGCAGGCATTCGGGGATCGTGCGCTCGCCGACATCCTCCGCGCGCAGCCGCCCGGCCTCCGGCGCGAGACGCCCGGAGACGAGGGCGAGCAGGGTGGACTTGCCCGCGCCGTTGCGGCCCGTCACGACCAGCGCCTCGCCGGGGCCGAGGGCGAAGGAGAGGCCGGAGAAGATGCGCCGCCCCGAGCGGCGGCAGGCGAGCCCCTCGGCGATCAGCCGCACGGGGCCGCCCCGGCCGCGCCCGCGACGCCGCGTCCCGGCCCGCCAGGGAAGGGCGCGCGCCGCCCCCCGGGCGCGTCCCGGTGCCGCCTCGCCTGCGCGTCTCGTCTCGCCACCTCACACCCCCGTAGCGGCCACATTCGAAGTGTTCTATACGCATCCCTGGCTGCGCCGCGCGACCTTGAAGGCGTCCAAACCGTCTCTCGCGCAATCCCAGTCCGGGCACCCCCGGGGCGGCGCGCGCACCGTGGCCCTCCCGGCCCTGCCCGGGATGCCGCACGGGAAGCGGAGTCGTGCCCGCACAGGGGACCGGCGCCGCTCGCGCATCCGGCCGAACACATGACGTCTGGCGCAGGTCATCCCTGCGCCGTGTTCGACAACCCCTCGCGAGGACCACGCCGTGGCTTCCATCGACAGCTTCAAATCCCGTCAGACCCTGCAGATCGGCGCGAAGGCTTACGCCTACTACTCCATCCCTGAGGCCGAGAAGAACGGCCTGCCGGACGCGGGCCGGCTGCCCTTCTCGATGAAGGTGCTGCTGGAGAACCTGCTGCGCTTCGAGGACGACCGCTCCGTCAAGCGGGCCGACATCGAGGCCGTGACCGCCTGGCTCGACAACCGCGGCAAGGTCGAGACCGAGATCGCCTTCCGGCCCTCGCGCGTGCTGATGCAGGACTTCACCGGCGTGCCGGCCGTGGTCGACCTCGCGGCCATGCGCGACGCCATGGTGGCGCTCGGCGGCGACCCGAAGAAGATCAACCCGCTCGTGCCGGTCGATCTCGTCATCGACCACTCCGTGATCGTGGACGAGTTCGGCACCCCGAAGGCGCTGGCCGACAACGTCGCCCTCGAATACGAGCGCAACGGCGAGCGCTACACCTTCCTCAAGTGGGGCCAGACGGCGTTCGACAACTTCTCCGTGGTGCCGCCCGGCACCGGCATCTGCCACCAGGTCAACCTCGAGTACCTCGCCCAGACGGTCTGGACCAAGGCCTTCGAGAACGGGCAGGAACTGGCCTATCCGGACAGCCTCGTCGGCACCGATTCGCACACCACGATGGTGAACGGCCTGGCGGTGCTGGGCTGGGGCGTCGGCGGCATCGAGGCCGAGGCGGCGATGCTCGGCCAGCCGCTCTCGATGCTGATCCCCGAGGTGGTCGGCTTCAAGCTCTCGGGCAAGCTGCCGGAGGGCACCACCGCCACCGACCTCGTGCTGACCGTCACCCAGATGCTGCGCAAGAAGGGCGTGGTCGGCAAGTTCGTGGAGTTCTACGGCCCCGGCCTCGACGACATGGCGGTGGCCGACCGCGCCACGATCTCCAACATGGCGCCCGAATACGGCGCGACCTGCGGCTTCTTCCCGGTCGACGCCAAGACCATCGACTTCCTGAAGGTCACCGGCCGCGCCGACGAGCGCATCGCGCTGGTCGAGGCCTACGCCAAGGCGCAGGGGATGTGGCGCGACGCCGCGACCCCCGACCCGGTCTTCACCGACACGCTGGAACTCGACCTCGCCGACGTGAAGCCCTCGCTCGCCGGCCCCAAGCGCCCGCAGGACCGGGTGCTGCTCGATTCCGCCAAGGCCGGCTTCGCCGCCTCGATGGAGAGCGAGTTCCGCAAGGCCGCCGACATCGCCAAGCGCTACCCGGTCGAGGGCGCCAATTTCGACATCGGCCACGGCGACGTGGTGATCGCGGCGATCACCTCCTGCACCAACACCTCGAACCCGAGCGTGATGATCGGGGCGGGGCTGCTCGCCCGCAACGCCGTCGCCAAGGGCCTGCGCTCGAAGCCCTGGGTGAAGACCTCGCTCGCCCCCGGCTCGCAGGTCGTCGCCGAGTACCTGGAGAAGGCCGGGCTGCAGCAGAGCCTCGACGCGCTCGGCTTCAACCTCGTCGGCTTCGGCTGCACCACCTGCATCGGCAATTCCGGCCCGCTGCCGGCGCCGATCTCCAAGGCGATCAACGACAACGACGTGGTCGCGGCCGCCGTGCTGTCGGGCAACCGCAACTTCGAGGGCCGGGTGAATCCGGACGTGCGGGCGAACTACCTCGCCTCGCCGCCCCTCGTCGTCGCCTACGCGCTCGCCGGCTCGCTCCAGGTCGACCTGACCCGGGAGCCGCTCGGCACCGGCTCGGACGGCAAGCCGGTCTACCTGAAGGACATCTGGCCGTCCTCGGCGGAGGTGAACGCCTTCATCGAGCAGACCATCACCTCCGCCCTGTTCAAGAGCCGCTACGCCGACGTGTTCGGCGGCGACGCGAACTGGAAGGCGGTCGAGGTGACCCCGGCCCAGACCTTCCAGTGGAATTCCGGCTCCACCTACGTGCAGAACCCGCCCTACTTCGTGGGCATGGAGAAGACCCCGGCGCCGGTCACCGACATCGTCGGCGCCCGCATCCTCGGGCTGTTCCTCGACTCGATCACCACCGACCACATCTCGCCCGCGGGCAACATCCGGGCGGCCTCGCCGGCCGGCGCCTACCTGCAGGAGCATCAGGTCCGGGTGCAGGACTTCAACCAGTACGGCACGCGGCGCGGCAACCACGAAGTCATGATGCGGGGCACCTTCGCCAACATCCGCATCAAGAACCAGATGGTCCGCGACGCGTCCGGCACGGTGGTGGAGGGCGGCTGGACCCTCTACCAGCCTACGGCTGAGAAGATGTTCATCTACGACGCGGCGATGCGCTACCAGCAGGAGGGCACGCCGCTGGTCGTGTTCGCCGGCAAGGAATACGGCACCGGCTCGTCGCGCGACTGGGCGGCCAAGGGCACGAAGCTGCTCGGGGTGCGGGCGGTCATCGCCGAGAGCTTCGAGCGCATCCACCGCTCGAACCTCGTCGGCATGGGCGTGGTGCCGCTGGTCTTCCAGGGCGACACGACCTGGGCCTCCCTCGGCCTCAAGGGCGACGAGACCGTGACGATCCGCGGCCTCGCCGGGGAGCTGAAGCCGCGCCAGACCCTGGTGGCGGAGATCACCGGGGCGGACGGCGCGACCCGGGAGGTGCCGCTCACCTGCCGGATCGACACCCTCGACGAGCTGGAATACTTCCGCAACGGCGGCATCCTTCCCTACGTGCTGCGCCAGCTCGCGGCGTGACCGAACGGGCCGGGCGCCCGCCCGGCCCCTCCCGAGGGCCCTTCCGCGCCGCGGAGGGGCCTTTTTGCTGGGCGCCGCGCCCCCCGGAGACAGCGCATGACCGCGGATGACAAGATCAACGGCCTCACCGTCCTGTCGGCGAGCCACGGCGAGATGATCGCCCGCCTGTCGGAGGCCCAGGCCGACGTGGCGGCCAAGCAGGTGGCGCTGCAGATGGCGATCGGCTTCCTCGCCCGGATCCTGCGCGGGATCGATTCCGACCATTACCGCCACGAACTCGGCGGCTACCTCGCGATGCTGGAGGACGCGCTCACCCGCGACGACCCGGATTCGGACCTCGCCAAGCGGGTGCTCGCCACCGTGCGGGCGACCCTGGAGACCGGCGACGCCGAGGAGGAGTGATCCGGGATCCGCTCGATCGAAGCGGATCCCGGATCACGAGCCTGCGCGGCGCCTGAGGGACGCCGACAGCCGCATTACTGCGCCACCGCGGCGGCCTGCGTGGCCTGCGCCTCGGCGCCGGACTGGGTCCAGCGCGTCGCCTCGATGATGTTGGTGCCGAGCATCGTGCGCACCGAGATGCGCAGGGGCAGCAGCACCCGCGCGCCCTCGACCGGGGCGAGCCACACCGACATGTCGGTGTTCTCCTCCATGAACTTCACGCCCGGCTTGTCGGGCCGGTGGCCCGTGATCGGCCGGTAGCGGGCGTTGCAGACCAGGACCGGCCCCGCATAGCCCGGCTTCTCCACCCGGCGGGTCTCGCCGTAGCTCAGGATCACGTCGAACCGGCTCGCCCCGTCGAAGACCGGGATCACCCGGTTGCAATTCTGCGGGTCGGTGAGGTCGCCCCGTCCCTGGGCGGGCATCAGCAGCGCGCTCACCGGATCGACCACGGCCCGCTTGCTCGCCGCGTCGACCGGCACCCGCTCGGGATCGACCAGGAGCGGCGGCACGATCTCGGAGGCGACCACGTTGCCCCGCGCCAGCGCCATCCGGACGGTGATCGAGGTGCTCGACGAGTGCGAGGACACCGCGAAGGTGCCGGGGATCGGGCGCCCGGACCCCGCGACCCCCGAGGCCCGGCCCGAGCCGTAGCCGCCGGTGATCGCGCCGACGAGGCCCGTGAGCTTGGCCGTCACGTCCATCCGGTAGCGCTGGCCCTCGATCGCTCCCGTCATCTGCGCGGTCCCGATCGGCACGCCGGCCAGCATGATGCCGTAATCCACCGTCACCGCGGTCGCGGCCGCCCGTGCGCGGGCCGCCGCGGCAGGGTCCGCCGGCCCCATCCCGAGCAGCAGGCCCGGGGCGAGGAGGGCCGGGAGGAAGGGCTTGGCACGCATGGCACAGACCGTGGTGAGGGGACGCGGGACGAGCCCGCCATCCGCAGGAATCGCGCGGCATCGTGACGAGTTTAAGGTTAACGCTTCGTCTCGGCGCCCGCGGGCGCGCGGACGTGACGCCGCTCACGCTTGACGAAACCGCCCTCTCTCCCCTATAGGCGCGAGCCTTCCTGGCTTTCGCGCGGTCCGGTCGCCGCCGCGGTCGCTGTTCCAGCGCCCGGCGTGAGCGTCAAGCGGCCCGTGGCCTATCGGATTGTGAAGGACTGATACCATGTCGCGTCGCTGCGAACTCACCGGCAAGGCCGTGCTCACCGGCCACTTGGTGAGCCACTCGAACCGCAAGACCAAGCGCCGGTTCCTGCCGAACCTGTGCAACGTCACCCTGCTCTCCGACACGCTCGGCCGCTCCGTGCGCCTGCGCATCTCGGCCAACGCCCTGCGCTCGGTCGAGCACCGGGGCGGGCTCGACGCCTTCCTGGTCAAGGCCGGCGAGCAGGACCTGTCGCAGAACGCGCGCCTGCTGAAGCGCGAGATCGAGAAGAAGCTCGCCGCCGCGGCCTGAGCGGCCCCCGCCGGGCGCGGCGTTCCGCGCCGCCGGCGGGGCCCCCGGGCACCCGATCGAGAGCCGCCGCCCGACCCGGGCCGGCGGCTCTTCGCGTCCGGGGCGTCTTCGCGCCCGGGGCGGGATCGCGGCTGTGACGCCGTGTCGGGGCGGCCGCCCTTGCCGCGCTGCGCGTTCTGCCGCAGCGTGCCGCCCAACAGCCCGGCCGTGCCGGGATCCATCGGCCCGCTCGCGGCCGGGGTTGAGGGAGGCGTCCCGTGACGAAGGGTGGGCGCGCGCATCTGTGCGGCGTGCAGACCGCGTGGTCGGAGCTGGACCGGGCCGAGGAGGCCGTGGCGGCCATCGCCGACGCGATCGACGCGCGGCGGGTCGGCCAGCTCCTCGTCTTCTTCTCGCCCGCCTACGGGGCCGACGCGGTCGCGGCGGCGCTGGCGCGCCGCTTCCCGGGCATTCCGGTGGCGGGCTGCACCTCCTCGGGGGAGATCAGCCCGGCGGGCGGCCTCGATCGCGGCCTCGTCGCGGTCGCCTTCCCGCGCGAGGGCTTCCGGGTCGTCTCGACCGTGCTCGCCGACGTGGAGCAGCTCGACGTCGAGGCGGCGGTGGCCCGCGTGCGCAGCCTGCGCCTGCGCCTCGGCACCGAGGGGGCGGAGTACGGCCAGCGCTTCGCGATCTCGCTCATCGACAGCCTGACGCTGGCCGAGGAGCGGGTGACCTCGGCGGTCGCCTTCGGCCTCGACGCGATCCCCCTGGTGGGCGGCTCGGCGGGCGACGCGCTCACCTTCGCCCACACGGCGCTGATCCACGACGGGGTGGTCCATCACGGCGCGGCGATCCTGCTCATCGTGGCGACCGACCACCCGATCCAGGTGTTCAAGACCGACAACCTGGAGCCGCGGGCGGTGAAGTTCGTGGTCACCCAGACCGACGCCGAGCATCGCACGGTGCGCGAGCTCAACGCCGAGCCGGCCGCGGCCGAGTACGCGCGGGCGCTCGGCCTGCAGCCCGAGATGCTGACCCCGACGGTGTTCGCGGCCAATCCGCTCGCCGTGCGGGTCGGGGGCGACTACTTCTGCCGCTCGATCCACCGCCTCAACCCGGACGGCTCGCTGAGCTTCCTGTGCGCGGTCGACGAGGGGGTCGTGCTGACGCTGGCCGGCCGCAAGGATCTCGTGGCGACGACCCGGGACGAGCTCGCCCGGCTCGACGCGTCGCTCGGCGGCCTCGACCTCGTCATCGGCTTCGACTGCGTGCTGCGCCGGCTCGACGCCGAGTCGCACCAGGTCCGCCACCGCCTGTCCGATCTCTATCGCCGCTACAACGTGATCGGGTTCGAGACCTTCGGCGAGCAGTACCGGGCGATCCACCTCAACCACACCTTCACGGGAATCGCGATCGGGGCGGGGTCGCGGGCGTGAGGGCGCGCCGCATCCCGGCGCGCGGGTGATCCGCGCGGCCGCGCCGGCAGCGCCCTCCTCGCCGCGCGCCATCCCGGCGGCCCGGGACGCCGACGCATCGGGCCGTCGCCGATGGCGGACCCGGGCTTCGCTCAGGCGCCGCGCGGGCTTGTGATACGTTTTCCGGAAGTGATCTTCCGGAAAACGTATCAGACCTTCGGCAAGGCGCGCGCGTCGCCGTGGTAGGAGCGGTTCGGCCGCATGTCGACCGCCGAGGCCATGCGGTTCGTCATGTTGAAGAAGCTCGCCACCGCCGCGATGTCCCAGATGTCCTTGTCGGTGAAGCCGGCATCGCGCAGCGCCTCGCGGTCCTCCTCCTCCACCGTCCAGGGCGCCTCGGTGAGCGCCACCGCGAAGTCGAGCATCGCCCGGTGGCGCGGCGAGAGCGACGCGGCCCGGTAGTTCATCACCAGCATCTCGCCGAGGACCGGGTCGCCCGAGAGCACGCGCACCGCCGCCCCGTGCGCGGTCAGGCAGTAGTAGCAGCGATTGGCGCTCGACACCGCCACAGCGATCATCTCGCGCTCCAGCTTCGACAGGCCCGACGGCGCCAGCATCAGGTCGCTGTAGAAGGACACGAAGGCGTCGAGCTTGGCCGCGTCGTGCGCGTAGGCGAGCAGCACGTTCGGCACGAAGCCGATCTTCTCCCGGCACTTGTCGAAATAGGCGGCGAGGTCGGGGGGCAGCTCGGCCGCCGGCTCCAGGTCGAGGGCCATCACGGCGCCCTCGGTCTCCTGGAGGCGCGGGTGCTCGCCGACCTCCTCCTTGGCCACCTTCCTCTTCGGCTTCGCCCCGGCCATCGCGTCGTCTCCCTGTCGTCGCGACTGAGCTATAGATCGGGAAACGCACGCGGACGAGACGCCAGGGTTGCGGGCCGCCGAGGTCTATGTCACCCGTCGCCCGCTGACACCTCGGCGGGAGGGACGAGCCGTGGACCTGTCGACCGCGACGCCCGAAGCGCGGGCGAGCCGCACCGACCTCATCGCCGCCGCCGTCGCGGCGGCGGAGGCCCGCCGGGAGCCCGGCGACTTCGTCCGCGACCTGTTCGGCCGAGTCCCGCCCGAGGATCTCAACGCCTACGCGCCCGAGACCCTGGCCGACCTCGCCCTCGCGGCCCGCCAGCACCTCGCCGCGGCGCGGCCCGACGAGAGCGGCGCGGATCTGCGCCTCAACGACGTGGTGGTGGAGCGCGACGGCGGGCGGCGCGACGTCACCGTCCTGGAGGCCATCAATCCGAACCGGCCCTTCCTGCTCGATTCGACCCTGGCCGAGCTGGTGGCGCGGGGCTACGAGCCGCGCCTCGTCGCCCACCCGATCCTGGCGGTGGAGCGCGGCCCCGACGGCGCCCTGCTGCGCCTCGTGGGCGAGACCACCGCGGGAGCCGGCGACGCGCTGAGCCGCGAGAGCTTCATCCACATCCATCTCGACCGGATCGACGACGAGGGCGAGCGGGCGGGCCTCCTCGACGGCCTCGCCCAGGTCTACGCCGACGTGGCGGTCTCCACGCAGGACCACCGGGCGATGCTGGCCCGGCTCGACGCGGTCGCCGCCGCCTACGAATCCGCGCCGCCGCCGGTGGCGGCCGAGGAGGTCGCGGAGGCCCGCGCCTTCCTCGACTACATCCGGGCCGACCAGTTCACCTTCCTGGGGATGCGCGAGTACCGGCTCGGCGAGGGCGCCGAGTACCGGGGTGTGCGCGAGAGCGGCCTCGGCCTCCTGCGCGACGGCTCCGTCGAGGTGCTGCGCCGCGGCCGCACCATGGTGGCGATGACACCCGAGATCCGCGCCTTCCTGGAGCGGCCCGAGGCGCTGATCATCACCAAGGCAAGCCTGATCTCGCGGGTCCATCGCCGCACCCACCTCGACATGGTCGGGATCAAGCTCTTCTCGGGCGACGGGCGCGTCGCGGGCGAGCTGCGCATCGTCGGGCTCTTCGCGAGCACCACCTACACGAGCCGGGCCGAGGAGGTGCCGTACCTGCGCCGCAAGGTCGCGACCGTCGTGGCCGAGGCCGGGCTCGACCCGACCAGCCATGCCGGCCGCTCGCTCCTGCACGTGCTGGAGACCTATCCGCGCGACGACCTCTTCCAGATCGACACCGATCTCCTGCGCCGCTTCGCCCTCGCCATCGTGCTCCTGGCCGAGCGCCCGCGGGTGCGGGTGCTGGCGCGGGCGGACAAGTTCGGCCGCTTCGTCTCGCTCCTCGTCTTCGTGCCGAAGGACCGCACCGACGCGGCCCTGCAGAAGCGAATCGCCGCCCACCTCGCCATGCGCCTCGGCGGGCACATCTCGGCGATCTACCCGGATTATCCGGAGGGGCCGCTCGCCCGCTTCCACATCGTGATCGGCCGCCGCGAGGAGGTTCCGCCGGCGATCGATCCGGCCGAGCTCGAGGCCGAGGTGACGGCCCTCTCGCGCACCTGGGCCGACGGCCTGCGCGACGCCCTCGCCGAGGCCATGGACGGCGGCCGCGCCCGGGCGCTCGGAGCCTACTACGCCGAGGCGTTCCCGGCGGGCTACCGGGAGACCTACGACAGCGCTCAGGCCCTGTCCGACATCGCGATCCTGGAGCGGATCACGGCGGAGCGCCCGCGCGCCGTCGACCTCCACCGCCACCCGGGCGACCCCGAGACGCGGATCGGCCTCAAGGTATTCTCGAAAGGCAGCGCGCTGCCCCTCTCGGATCGGGTGCCGGTGCTGGAGAATTTCGGGTTCCGGGTCATCGACGAGCGCACCTTCCTGATCGGCCGGCCCGGCGCGCCGGAGACGGACGGGATCTGGCTGCACGACATGCTGCTCGAGCGCGCGGGCGGCGGGGCGATCGATCTCGCCCGGCTCGACCGCCCCGTCGAGGCGGCCCTGCTCGCCATCGCGCGCGGCCTCGCCGAGACCGACGCCTACAACCGGCTGATCCTGGAGGCCGGCCTCGGCTGGCGCGACGCGGCCCTGCTGCGCGCCCTCGGGCGCTACCTCCGGCAGTTGCGGATCCGCTACGGCCAGGGCTACCTCGCCGCCACGCTGAGCCGCCACCCCGCCCTGGCCGCCGGGATCGTCGCCCTGTTCTACGCGCGCTTCGATCCCCGCGCCGAGGGCGGTGCCGAGAGCCGCGCTGCCCGCGAGGCGGCCCTGCGCGCCGAGATCGAGGCCGGCCTGTCCGCGGTGACGAGCCTCGACGAGGACCGCATCCTGCGCCGCTTCGTGAACCTCGTGGAGGCGGCCCAGCGCACCAACTTCTTCCAGGTCGCCCCCCACGGCCTGCCGCCCGACACCATCGCGTTCAAGTTCCGCTGCGCCAAGGTCGACGGGATGCCGCTGCCGCGGCCGCTCTTCGAGATCTTCGTCTATTCCCCGCGCGTCGAGGGCGTGCACCTGCGCTTCGCCTACATCGCCCGCGGCGGCCTGCGCTGGTCGGACCGGCCGGAGGATTTCCGCACCGAGATCCTCGGCCTCGTGAAGGCCCAGCAGGTCAAGAACGCCGTGATCGTGCCGGTGGGCGCCAAGGGCGGCTTCTTCCCCAAGCGCCTGCCGCCCGCCTCCGACCGCCAGGCCTGGATGGCCGAGGGCACCGAGAGCTACCGGATCTTCATCCGCACCCTGCTCTCGCTCACCGACAACATCGTGGACGGGGCGATCGTCCCGCCCGCCGACACGGTGCGCCACGACGGGGACGACGCCTACCTGGTGGTCGCGGCCGACAAGGGCACCGCCACCTTCTCGGACATCGCCAACGCGATCTCGATCGAGCGCGGGCACTGGCTCGGCGACGCCTTCGCGTCGGGCGGCAGCCAGGGCTACGACCACAAGGCGATGGGCATCACCGCCCGGGGCGCCTGGGAGGCGGTCAAGCGCCACTTCCGCGAGATCGACGTCGACGTGCAGAGCCAGCCGGTGACGGTGGTCGGCGTCGGCGACATGTCGGGCGACGTGTTCGGCAACGGCATGCTGCTCTCGCGCTGCCTCAAGCTCGTGGCCGCCTTCGACCACCGGGACATTTTCCTCGATCCGGACCCGGACCCGGCCACCTCCTACGCCGAGCGCCGCCGCCTGTTCGAGCTGCCGCGCTCGTCCTGGGCCGATTACGACCGGGACAAGATCTCGGCCGGCGGCGGGGTCTTCCCGCGCTCGGCCAAGACGGTGCCGCTCTCGCCGGTGATCCGCGCCCGCCTCGGCTTCGACCGGGCCGAGGCGACCCCCGCCGAGGTGATGCAGGCGATCCTGAAGGCGCCCGTCGACCTGCTCTGGTTCGGGGGCATCGGCACCTACATCCGCGCCTCGGGCGAGAGCGACGACGAGGCGGGCGACCGCGCCAACGACGCCCTGCGCATCACCGGCGCGGAGGTGCGCGCCCGGGTGATCGGGGAGGGGGCCAATCTCGGCGTGACCCAGCGCGGGCGCATCGAGGCGGCGCGGCGGGGCATCCGCCTCAACACCGACGCGATCGACAACTCGGCCGGCGTCAACACCTCGGACGTCGAGGTGAACATCAAGATCGCGCTCACCACGCCCGAGCGCGACGGGCGGCTCGGCCCGGAGGCGCGCAACGCCCTGCTCGCCGGCATGACCGGCCAGGTCGCCGACCTCGTCCTGCGCAACAACCAGATCCAGACCCTCGCCCTGTCCCTCGCCCAGCGCCAGGGCGCGGCCGAGTCCGGCTTCGCGACGCGGCTGATGCAGGCCCTGGAGGCGGAGGGCCGCCTCGACCGCTCCGTCGAGTTCCTGCCCTCGGACGCGGCCCTCGCGGAGCGCGCCCAGGCCGACGAGGGCCTGACGCGGCCCGAACTCGCCGTGCTCCTCGCCTACGCCAAGCTGTCGCTCAAGGACGCGCTCCTCGACAGCGCCGTGCCGGACGATCCCTATCTGTCGCGCGAGCTCGATCGCTACTTCCCGCCGGTGCTGCTCGCCCGCTACCCGGACGCGGTGGCGAGCCACCGCCTGCGCCGCGAGATCATCGCGACGGGCCTCGCCAACGCGATCATCAACCGCGGCGGCCCGACCCTGGTGAGCCGCCTCTCCGACGAGACCGGCGCCGAGGCGCCGACCGTGGCGGCGGCCTACGCGGTCACCCGCGACGCGTTCGGGCTCCTCGACCTCAACCGGGCCGTGGACGGGCTCGACGGCGCCGTCTCGGGCGCCCAGCAGCTCGCCCTCTACGCGGAGCTCCAGGACCTCCTGCGCCAGCGCATGGTCTGGTTCATCCGCCACGAGAGCCTCGGGGAAGGGGGCATCGACGCCGTGGTGGCGCGCTACCGGGACGGGATCGCGGCCGTGGCCTCCTCGCTGTCCTCGGTGCTGCCGGCCGGCGCGCGCGAGGCCCTCGCCAAGCGCGGCCGGAGCCTCGCCGACCAGGGCGTGCCGGAGCCCCTCGCCGGGCAGCTCGCGGCCCTCGCCGAGCTCGGCGCCGCCCCCGACATCGTGCGGGTCGCCGAGGCGACCGGGCGCCCGCCGGTCGCCATCGCGGCGACCCACTTCGCCATCGAGGAGCTGTTCCGCCTCGGCCCGCTCACCCGGGCGGCCCGCGCCGTGCCGGTCTCCGACACCTTCGACCGCATCGCCCTGGAACGGGCGGTCGCCGGCATCGCCGCCGCGCACCGGGCGCTGACGGCCGAGGCGGCCGCGACGGGGGCCCAGGGCCAGGCGGCGGTGGAGAGCTGGAGCGCCGCCCGCGGCGCCTCGCTCGCCCGCATCCGCACCGCCGTCTCGGCGATCGCGGCCTCAGGCCTCACCGTGTCGAAGGTCTCGGTGGCGGCGAGCCTGCTGGCGGACCTGTCCAGGCCGTGACGGAGGCTCCCGCCTTCGACGCCGCCTTCCGCGAGCGTCTCGCGGACCTCGTCGCGTGGCGGCGCGACGTGCGCCGCTTCCGGCCCGACCCGGTGCCGGAGGAGGACCTGCGCGCCTGCCTCGCCCTCGCCTGCCTGAGCCCCTCGGTCGGCAACAGCCAGCCCTGGCGCTTCGTGCGGGTCGGCGACCCGGACCGGCGTCGCGCCGTGACGGAGAATTTCGCCCGCTGCAACGACGAGGCGGCGCGGGCCTACCCGGACGCGCGCGCCGCCGCCTACCGGCGCCTGAAGCTGGAGGGGCTGCGCGAGGCGCCCGTCCACCTCGCGGTGTTCTGCGACGAGGCGACGGAGAGCGGCCACGGGCTCGGCCGCGCCACCATGCCGGAGATGCTGCGCTACTCGGTCGTGCTGGCGATCCACACCTTCTGGCTCGCCACCCGCTCGCGGGGCCTCGGGGTCGGCTGGGTCTCGATCCTCGACCCGGCGCCGCTGACGGCGCTCCTCGGCGTGCCGGAGGCGTGGCGCCTCGTCGCCTACCTGTGCGTCGGCTACCCCCAGGAGGAGCACGCCGATCCGGAACTCGTGCGCCACGCCTGGCAGCCGCGCCTGCGGGCCGAGGACCTCGTCGTCGAGCGCTGACCGCCCCGGCGCCGGCAAAAAGGAAGACCGCACTCCGGGGAGGCGGCCTTCAAGGAAGGGTCTCGAAACCTCTGGAGGAGGCCCGGATCCTTCGCCGCCCGCGCAGCCGGGGCTGGCCGGGTGCCGGAGGGGCCGGACCGAGAGGTCGTGCCGTGAATACAGCGGCTTCGCGGCCGGGCGAAGGCACCATTTCGGCGGAATGATGACGCGTGGCCGGTCCGGGCGCGGCGGGGCGGCCGCCGGCCGAGACCTGTGCGAAGCCGGCAACGCGATGCGCCGCGTCGCCCTTGCGGGGCCGGGAGCGGCATCCCATCATGCCCGGCAGGGACGTGCGCAGACGTCCGGCGAGACCAGCGGAGGAACGATGACGGAAGGAGAGACCCCGGACAGTCGTCTACCGGGGGCTGAGGCGCGGGTGATCCCGTTTCCCCGCGCTGCCCCCCCGCCGGTCTCGTTCCATCGCAGCGAGCTGCGCGAGATCCTCAACCTCTACGGGCGCATGGTCGCGGCCGGAGAGTGGCGCGACTACACGATGGATTTCACCCGCGAGAAGGCGGTGTTCTCGATCCATCGCCGCACCTCGGAGCGCCCGCTCTACCGCATCGAGAAGGATCCCCGGCTCGCCCGCCGCCAGGGCGCCTACGCGGTGGTGGCCGAGACCGGCCGCATCCTGAAGCGGGGCCACGATCTCGCGCAGGTGCTGCGCGTGCTGGAGAAACCCCTGCGCGTCGTGTCCTAGGACCCTGACGCCAGCTTGCGCCAGCCTCAGGCAAGGTTGCGACCCTAGACCTCGGGATACGGAATGGTTCCGAGGATCCGACATTGAGCGGCATCTACCTCTTCGGCCTCGCGTCCCGGCGGGCGCAGTACCTCTCGGTGCGGCAGGCGACGGTCGCGGGCAACATCGCGAATGCCGACACGCCCGGCTACAAGGCGCGCGACGTCGTGCCCTTCGCCGAGGTGCTCTCCCGCGCGGGGCTGGACCTCGCGGCGACGTCCCAGGGCCATCTCAGGGCCGGCACGACCACTCCCACCGCGAAGGTGAAGCCGAGCGAGAGCTGGGACGCGATCCAGGGCGGCCACTCGGTCAGCCTGGAGCAGGAGATGCTGAAGTCCAACGACATCGCGCGCGACTTCAACCTCAACACGGCGGTGGTGAAGGCCTTCCACCGGATGATGCTGTCGGGCGTGAGGAGCGGCTCGTGATCGACCCTCTGACCGCCTCGGCGCGCCTCGCCAGCGCCGGGATGGAGGTGCAGTCGCTGCGGCTGCGCGTCGTGGCCGAGAACATCGCCAACGCCCAGTCGACGGGCGTGGACCCGGGCTCGGACCCCTACCAGCGCAAGACGATCACCTTCCGCAGCGAACTCGACCGGGCGGCGGGGGCCGCCACCGTGGGCGTGCGGGAGATCGGCGTCGACCGGGCGCCCTTCCGCGTCGAGCACGAGCCCGGCAACCCGGCGGCCGATGAGAACGGCGACGTCAAGTATCCCAACGTCAATGTCCTCATCGAGATGACGGACATGCGCGAAGCCAACCGCTCCTACGAGGCGAACCTGCAGATGATCAAGCAGGCCCGGGCCCTCGTGGCGAGCGTCATCGATCTCCTGAAGAGCTGAGGCGTGGCGCCATGATCGAGGCCGTCGCATCCCTGAACGCGCTGATCGACCGGACGGGACCGGTCTCCGGCCCCTCCTCGGCCGGGCTCCTTCAGGGCGTTCTCAGCCCCGCCCCGACCGCGATCCCGACGGGTCCGGCCTTCGGCGACGTCATGGCCCAGATCGCCTCCGGCATGCGCGACACCCTGCGCGCCGGCGAGGCGACCGCCATCGCCGGGCTCCAGGGCAAGGCTTCCGCCCAGCAGGTGGTGGAGGCAGTGCTCTCCGCCGAGCAGAGCCTGCAGACCACCATCGCCATCCGCGACAAGGTCGTGGCCGCCTATCTCGAAATCAGCCGCATGGCGATCTGAGGATCCACCCCGACATGAGAGCGCTCGCCATCGCCGCCACGGGCATGAATGCCCAGCAGCTCAACCTCGAAGTCATCGCCAACAACGTCGCCAACCTGAACACGACCGGCTTCAAGGGCGCCCGGGCGGAGTTCACGGACCTGCTCTACCAAGCCGAGCGGCAGCAGGGCGTGCCGAACCAGACCGGACAGGAGGCGGTGCCCGAGGGGGCGCTCCTCGGCCTCGGCGTGCGGGCGGCCGCGATCCGCAACCTGCACCGCCAGGGTCCGCTCGCCCAGACCTCGAACAACCTCGACCTCGCCATCAACGGCCGCGGCTACTTCCAGGTCACGAACCCGAACGGCGAGGTGAACTACACCCGCGCCGGCTCCTTCAACAAGAGTTCGACCGGCCAGCTCGTCACCCTCGAAGGCTACGTGGTGGAGCCGGCAATCCTGTTCCCGGCCAACACCGTCGACGTCGTGATCAACCAGTCGGGGCAGGTCTACGCCAAAGTCGACGGGCAGGCGACGCCGCAGCTCCTCGGCCAGCTCTCGATCGCCAACTTCGCCAACGAATCGGGCCTGGAGCCCCTCGGCAACGGCCTCTACCGCGAGACCGCCGCCTCGGGCGCCCCCGTCACCGGCGTCGCGGGGGATACCGGCTTCGGCAAGGTCCAGCAGGGCTACCTGGAGAGTTCGAACGTCGATCCGGTCAAGGAGATCACCAGCCTGATCACGGCCCAGCGCGCCTTCGAGATGAACTCGAAGGTGATCCAGGCCGCCGACGAGATGGCCGGCACGGTGTCGAAGGGCATCCGGTAACCCGGCGCGCCGCGGCGGCGCCCGCGAGCGGCGCGGCCCCGGCGCGCCCGCGAAGGCGAGGATGCGATCACGATGGTCATGAGCAGTCGAACCCGGCGGGCGCTCGCGCTCGCCCTCCTGGCCGGCGCCTGCGGCGCCGGCATCGGCCCCTGCGCGGCCGCTCCCGCCGCCGGCCCCGCCGCCGCGCAGGCGCCGCCCGAGCGCGCGCCCGACCTCGTCCTCCCGGTCCCGGCCGTGACGATCTACCCGGGCGACATGATCAAGGAGACGATGCTGCGCGAGCAGTCCTTCCCGCCGACCTTCCGCGCCCGCGCCGCCGTGATCGACGCGCCCCTCGCCATCGTCGGCCGGGTGGCGCGGCGCACGCTCCTGCCCGGGGAGCCGGTGCCGGTCAACGCGGTGGACGATCCGCGCCTGGTCAGCCGCGGCACGCCCACCACGATGATCTTCGAGGAGAACGGCCTCATCATCACCACGCTCGGCACGCCGCTGCAGAATGGCGGCCTCGGCGAGGTCATCCGGGTGCGCAACACCGATACGGGCCGGATCGTCGTCGGCGTCGTCCAGGGCGACGGCCGCATCCGCATCGGGGACATGCGCTGATGGACCGGATCCTCGCGCTGCTGCTCGCCCTGCTGGTCGCGCCCCTCGCCGCGCTCCCGGCCCTCGCCGGCACCCGGATCAAGGACATCGCCGCGCTCCAGGGCGTGCGCGACAACCAGCTCGTCGGCTACGGGCTCGTCACGGGCCTCCAGGGCACCGGCGACACCCTGCGCAACGCGCAGTTCACCGAGCAGTCGCTGCAATCGATGCTCGACCGGATGGGCGTCAACGTGCGCGACTCGCGCCTGCGCACCCGCAACGTCGCGGCCGTGATGGTGACGGCCGACCTGCCGCCCTACGCGACCGTGGGCTCGCGCATCGACGTCACCGTGACCTCGCTCGGCGACGCGACCTCGCTCAAGGGCGGCACGCTCCTGATGACGCCGCTCTCGGGCGGCGACGGGCAGGTCTACGCCGCCGCCCAGGGGCCGATGGCGGTCTCCGGCTTCTCGGTGGGTGGCCAGGCCGAGACGGTCACGCAGGGCGTGCCGACCGCCGGGCGCATTCCGAACGGCGCCCTGATCGAGCGGCAGGTGCCGGGCTCGCTGCAGGACCTGCCGCAGCTCGTCCTCGAACTCAAGAACCCCGACTTCAAGACCGCGACCCTGATCGTCGACGCGGTCAACGCCTACGCGCTGCAGCGCTTCGGCCGGCGCGTGGCGATCCCGCGCGACCAGCGCTCGGTGGTGCTGCACAAGCCGCCCGCGATCGCGCAGACCCGCTTCATCGCGGAGGTCGGCGACCTGACCATCCAGCCCGACACCCCGGCGCGGGTGGTGGTGGATCAGCGCACCGGCACGGTGGTGATCGGCCGCAACGTCCAGATCTCCACGGTGGCGGTCACGCACGGCAACCTGACGGTCCGGGTCACCGAGACGCCCGAGGTCTCCCAGCCCAATCCCTCCTCCCGCAACGGCCAGACCGTGGTGGTGCCGCGCACCGAGGTCTCGGCCCAGGAGCAGCAGGGCCGCCTCGCCGTCCTGGGCGGCTCCGACCTCCAGACCCTCGTCAAGGGCCTCAACCAGGTCGGCCTGAAGCCGAGCGACATCATCGCGATCCTCCAGGCCGTGAAGACGGCCGGCGCCCTCCAGGCGGAGCTCGTGGTGCAATGAGGCGGCGTCCCCTCCCGGCGGGCTTCCTCCCGCCGCTCGCGGGCCTGCTGTGGCTCGCGGGGCTCGCGGGCCTGCTGTGGCTCGCGGGGCTCGCGGGCCCTGCCCGCGCCGCCGAGGAGGCGCCGCCCTCGCGGGCCGCGGCCTATTGCAACGGCATCGTGGACGCGGCCGCGGATGCGCGCGTGGCGTGGCAGAAGGAGACGCTGACCGCCCTCGAGAAGCAGGTCGAGGAGCGCATCAGGCAGCTCGAGGCCAAGCGCGCCGAGTACGAGGAGTGGCTGCGGCGGCGCAACGAGTTCCTGGCCAAGGCCGACGAGACCGTGGTGGCGATCTACATGAAGATGCGCCCCGACGCGGCGGCCCTCCAGCTCGCCAACATGCCGGACGAGGCGGCGGCGGCCCTCCTCACCAAGCTCAATGCGCGCACGGCGAGCAGCATCCTGAGCGAGATGGAGGCGTCGCGCGCCGCGCAGCTCGCCCGGATCATGACCGACGCCAGCAAGAAACCGAAGGACGGCGAGAAATCCTGATGAAGCGCCTGCTGACCTGCGCGGCCGTGGCGGGGCTCGGCGCCTGCGCCCAGCCCCTCGACCCGATCGGACGCCCGCCGCTGCTGACGCCGATCGGCACGGGCCTCGCCGCCCCGCGCGAGCCGCTGCCGGCCTCCTTCGCGGCCACGCCCCGGCGCAGCTACAGCTCGACCTGGGCACCCGGCGCCGCCGACCTGTTCCAGGACCCGCGCGCCCGCAACATCGGCGACGTGATCACGGTGAGCATCTCGATCAACGACAAGGCGCAGTTCGACAACGCCACCGATCGCTCGCGCAGCCAGAAATCGTCGCTCGGCTTCGATTTCAGCTACGGCGTCTCGGGCGTGAAGGACTCGGCCACCGCCGATGCGGGCATCCGCTCGGGCACCGAGACCAAGGGCAACGGCACCATCGACCGCAAGGAGAACCTGAGCCTGTCGGTCGCGGCCGTGGTCACCGACACGCTGCCGAACGGCAACCTCCTGATCAGCGGCTCGCAGGAGGTGCGCGTCAACAGCGAGGTGCGCGTGCTCACCGTGGCGGGCATCGTCCGGCCGCGCGACATCACCCGCAAGAACACGATCGACTACGACAAGATCGCGGAGGCGCGGATCTCCTACGGCGGGCGCGGCCGCATCACCGACGTGCAGGACCCGACCATCGGGCAGCGCGTCTTCGAGACCGTCACGCCGTTCTGATCCGCTGTCCGGACGATCACGTCCGGACAGCGTCTGACAAGCCCGCGCGGCGCGTGAGCGAAGCCGACATCCGTATTGCGAAGCAATCCGTCGGATGTCGTATGACACGCCCGCGCGGCGCTTGAGCGACGCCGACATCCGCGTTGCCGAAATGGGAGATGGCGAAGCCATCAACCGGATGTCGGATGACGGCGCCGGTTCTGCGGTGTTCGGGGCATACCCATTCCGCTCGATCCCTTTCGCATGGCGGATTGGGGCGTCGCTCACGCGCCGCGCGGGCGCGCGATCCGGGATCCGCTGCGATCAACCGGATCCCGGATCAGCCCTCGCCCTCCGGCGGCGGGCCGGGCGGGGCGAAGAGATCCTCGGGCGGCGCGATCGTCACGCGGCCGGCCGCGATCTCGACCTTCGGCACGAAGAGGCGGGTGAAGGGCAGGAGGGCCGGGCGTCCGCCGCCCTCGGGCTCGATCTC
This sequence comes from Methylobacterium sp. CB376, assembly GCF_029714205.1. Lineage (NCBI taxonomy): Bacteria > Pseudomonadati > Pseudomonadota > Alphaproteobacteria > Hyphomicrobiales > Methylobacteriaceae > Methylobacterium > Methylobacterium sp. CB376. Next base: position 4,134,595 of record NZ_CP121648.1, read on the forward strand.
CAGGAGGTCGCCGCCGCCGTAATTCGGCACCGCCCGGATCGTGCCGAGCCGCGTGCCCGCCGCATCCACCGCGGCGAGACCGACGAGGTCGGCGGTGAAGAACTCGTCCTCGTCCTCGGGCGCGCCGAGGCGGTCCCGGGGCACCGAGAGGGTGAGGCGGTTGAGGCCCTCGGCCGCGCTGCGGCCCGCGACGCCGGCCACCCGCGCCACCAGGATGTCGGGCGTTCCCGCGGCGGGGCGCAGCGCCGTCAACTCCACCACGCGGCCGTCGGAGGCGAGGAGCGGCCCGTAGCCGCCGATCGCCATCGGCTCGGCGGTATAGGATTTCAGCCGCACCTCGCCCTGGAGGCCGTGCGCGCGGCCGAACTCGCCGAGCACGACGAGTCTCGCGTCCGGCCCCGGCGGGGCCGCGCCGGCCGCGCCCCGTCCCGCGCCGGCGCGACCGGATGGGGCGGGGCGCTGGGGCCGGCGCGCCATGGAGGCGTTACGCCGCGGCGTCGTCGCCGGCGCCGGCCTTCTCGGCGCGGGCGGCGGCGCGCTCCTTGGCCTTCTGGCCCGGCTCGGCCTTCTTCGGGTTGTTGCGGGCCGGGCGCTTGGCGAGGCCGGCGGCGTCGAGGAAGCGCAGGACGCGGTCGGTCGGCTGCGCGCCCTTGGCCAGCCACGCCTGGATCTTCTCGGATTCGAGCGACACGCGGGCCGGGTCGTCCTTCGGCTTCATCGGGTCGTACACGCCGACCTTCTCGATGAAGCGGCCGTCGCGCGGCGAGCGCGAATCGGCGACGACGATGCGGTAATAGGGGCGCTTCTTGGCGCCGCCGCGGGTCAGGCGGATCTTCAGGGACATTGTCTCACCTCTTCACTCAGTCGCTTGTCACCACGTGCGCGGGAGACGCGCGATCGCGCTCCCGCCTTCCGGAGGGGCCGCCGGGCGGCACGCCTCCCCATCGATCTTCCCGCTGTCGAGAACGTCGATTCCCAAGCCGGGCCGGTCGGCCCGATCACTTCCCAAGCCGGGCCGATCGGCCCGGTCACTTCCCAAGCCGGGCCGGTCGGCCCGCTCACTTCTTCTTGCCGAAGGGCAGGCCCCCGAGGCCCGGCAACCCCGGCATCTTGTTCCCGCCGAGGCCCGGCAGGCCCGGCGCCTTCCCGGGCGCGCCCCCGAGCCCGGGCGGCATCGGCGGCAGCTTGCCGCCGAACTGCTTCTCCAGGGCGGCGATCTGCTCGGGCGTGGGCTCCGGCATGCCGCCGCCCATCATCCGGCCCAACCCCCGAGGCCGCCGCCGGGGCCGCCCCCGCCGAGCCCGAACATCGAGCCCAGCGCCTGGCCGATCCCGCGCTTGCCCGACCCCATCGCCTTCATCATGTCGGCCATGGTCCGGTGCATCTTCAGCAGCTTGTTGATCTCCGCGACGTCGACGCCCGCGCCCTTGGCGACGCGCTTCTTGCGCGAGGCCTTGAGGATGTCGGGGTTGCGCCGCTCCTCGGGCGTCATCGACGAGATGATGGCGCGCTGGCGCCGGAACATCTTCTCGTCGAGATTGGCGCCCTCGACCTGCTTCTTGATCTGGCCCATGCCCGGCAGCATGCCCATCAGGCCGCCGATGCCGCCCATCTTCTCCATCTGGCCGAGCTGCATCGCGAGGTCGTCGAGGTCGAACTTGCCCTTGCGCATCTTCTCGGCGACGCGCAGGGCCTGTTCCTGGTCGATGGTCTCCGCCGCCTTCTCGACGAGCGAGACGATGTCGCCCATGCCGAGGATGCGGTTGGCGACGCGGGCGGGATGGAATTCCTCGAGCGCGTCGACCTTCTCGCCGGTGCCGACGAGCTTGATCGGCTTGCCGGTGACGGCGCGCATGGAGAGGGCCGCGCCGCCGCGCGCGTCGCCGTCCATGCGGGTGAGCACGATGCCGGTGACGCCGAGGCGCTGGTCGAAGGCGCGGGCGGTGTTGACCGCGTCCTGACCGGTGAGCGCGTCGGCGACGAGCAGCACCTCGTGCGGGCGGGCCGCCGCCTTCACCTCGGCGGCCTCCTGCATCAGCGCCTCGTCGAGGGTGATGCGGCCGGCCGTGTCGAGCATCACCACGTCGAAGCCGCCGAGCCGGGCGGCCTCCATGGCGCGCTTGGCGATCTGCACCGCCGATTGGCCGGCCACGATCGGCAGGGTCTCGACGCCGACCTGCTTGCCCAGCACCGCCAGCTGCTCCATGGCGGCCGGGCGGCGCGTGTCGAGGGAGGCCATCAGCACCCGGCGCTTCTCGCGGCCGTTCAGGCGCCTGGCGATCTTCGCCGTGGTGGTGGTCTTGCCCGAGCCCTGCAGGCCGACCATCAGGATCGCCACGGGGGAGGGGGCGTTGAGGTCGATGATCTCGGCCTCGGCGCCCAGCATCGCCACGAGCTGGTCGTTGACGATCTTCACGACCATCTGGCCGGGCGTGACCGATTTCAGCACGGTGGCGCCGACCGCCTGCTCGCGCACCTTCTCGGTGAAGTCGCGCACCACTTCGAGGGCGACGTCGGCCTCCAGGAGGGCGCGGCGCACCTCCCGCAGGGCGGCGGTGACGTCCGCCTCGGTCAGCGCGCCGCGGCGGGTGAGCCCCGACAGGATGCCGGAGAGGCGATCGGAGAGGCCTTCGAACATCGGATCCTCGCGCCTACTCGTCGTTGCCCGCGCTGGCCGCCCGGCGCACCTGCAGGGCGCCCTCGAAGTGCCGGATCGCGGCCTCGAACTTGTCGCGGCAATCGGGATTGCAGAAGCCCACCACGGCGCCGTTGTAGAGCGTCAGCGAATCGGCGGCGATCGGCCGGCCCGACCAGGGGCAGGCCGTGTTCACCGCGTCCTCGATGCGCAGTCGCGCGGGGCTGGTCTCAGTCATCCGTGATCCCGGCTCGCGGCGCCGCTCCGCCCAACGCCGGACGCGCCCGAGGGCGCGTCGCGCTGTCGGGCGTTGGCCTCCGGCCTCGGGGGACCGGTCGGCGGGTCGGGTCGGGACGAAACGTCGCCTGGAAGCCGGAGCCCCTAGAGGGTGTCGAGGCGAATGTCAACGCAGGGCGGAGGCGCGCTCCCGCGCGGCCGCGAGGTGCCCCTCCAGGAAGGCCCCCGCCTCCGCCAGGGAGCGCCGGGCCTCGGGCAGGAACGAGGAGGCGAATTGCCAGGCATGGGGCACGACCGGCCAGACCGTGAGCGCCACCGTCACGCCCGCCTCCCGCGCCCGGGCGGCGAAGCGCACGGAATCGTCCCGCAGGATCTCGCGCTCGCCGACGTGGAGCAGGATCGGGGGCAGGCCGCGCAGGTCGCCGTGGAGGGGCGACACCAGGGGATCGGCCGGGTCGTGGCCGCCCAGATAGGCCCGCTGCAGCAGCGGGAAGCTCTCGACCGAGAGCATCGCCTCGCGCCCGGCATTCTCGGTCAGCGAGGGGCTGCCGCCGAGGAGGTCGGTGGCGGGCGAGAAGGCCGCCGCCGCCGCCGGGAGCCGCCCGCCCGCGTCCCGGAGGCGCAGCAGCAGGGCGAGGGCGAGGTTGCCGCCCGCCGATTCGCCCGCGAGCACGGCCGGCCCTTCGGCCGCGAAATCCGCCCAGGCCGCCGCCGCGTCGTCGAGGGCCGCCGGGAAGGGATCCTCGGGGGCGAGGCGGTAGTTCGGGGTAAAGATCCGGAAGCCCTGCCGCGCGAGCCCGCCGATCAGGGGCCGGTGGGTGCGCGCCGAGCAGGCGACGAAGCCGCCCCCGTGCAGGTAGAGGAGGCGCGGCGCGGCCGCCGCGAGACCCTGGCGCTCCGCCCATTCCCCCGCGATCCCGCCGACCTCGCCGGGCCGGAAGGCGATGCCGGGCGGGTCCGGGAAGGCGGCGGAATCGAAGACGCGCCGGACCTGTCGGACGTCGGTGACGCCGGACAGGCGCCGCTTGACCTGCCGCCGGACGATCCAGGCGAGGAAATGGGCGCGCAACGAGGCCATGCCGCGAGAACCCTCCTACTCGCCGAGCGCCCGGCGGATCACCGCCCAGTAGCGCACCGGCATCAGGCGCTGCAGGAGGACGACCTGCCGCGCGTCGGCGCCGACGATGAGGCGGGGCATGCGCCGCGCGATCCCGGCGAGGATCCGGTCCGCCGCCGCCGCGGGGGCGAGGCGCAGGTGGCGCTCGAAGGCGGCGCGGCCGCGCGCGGCCTCGGCCGGGTCGACCCCGGCCCCGGTGCGGGCATTGCGGGCGATGGCGGTGGCGACGCCGCCCGGATGCACCACCATGACGTGGAGCCCCGTCCCCTCGTATTCGTGGCGCAGGGCCTCCGAGAAGCCGCGCAGCGCGAACTTGCTCGCCGCGTAGGCGGTCTGGCCCGCCGGCGCGATGATCCCGTAGAGGCTCGACAGGTTGACGATCATCGCCTCCGGCCGCCGGCGCAGGGCCGGCAGGAAGGCGTGGGTCATCCGCACCGCGGCGCGGAAGTTGATGTCCATCAGCCACTCGAACTCGTCGAGGGCGAGGTCCTCGAAGCGGCCGGCGAGCGCCACCCCGGCATTGTTGACGAGGAGGTCGAGGTCGCCGTGGCGCTCCTGCACGGCCTCCGGCAGGGCCGCGATGCAGGCCGCCTCGCGCAGGTCGAGGGGGTGGGTGCTGAGCGCGGGCGCGCGCCCGTCCAGGGCGGCCGCGACCCGGGCGAGACCCTCGGCATCCCTGTCGACCAGGGCGAGGCGGGCGCCGCGCGCGGCCAGGGCCTCGGCCAGGGCCGCCCCGATCCCGCTCGCCGCGCCGGTGATCAGCGCCGTCCTGCCCCGCAGCCCGAATGGTCCCGCCACCGACCGGCCCCCTCGCCCCGCAGGGCTTCCTCAGCCCCGCAGGGCTCCCTCAGCCCCGCAGGGCCTCTTGGCCCCGCAGGGCCTCTTGGCCCCGCAGGGCCTCCCCGCGTCATCGCGCGAAGGAGGCCCGGGTTGCAAGCGCGAGGGGCCCGGTCTCCGGGGCGCGGGCCGGTCAGGCCCGCTTGCGGGCGGGCTCGCGGGTCTCGGGGACGGGCCGGGCCGGCAACTCGACGTCGATCTCCAGGAGCGAGACCCCCTCGCCGCGGTCCATCGACACCTTGACCTTCTCGCTGTCGATGGTGACGTGCTTGGCGATGACGGCGAGGATCTCCTCGCGCAGCACCGCCGCGAGGTCGCTCCGGCCGGAGGCGGCGCGCTCGTGGGCGAGCAGGATCTGCAGGCGCTCGCGCGCGATCGGGGCGCTGGCGCGGCGAGTGAAGAACGGCAGGAGTGTCATGCGGCCCTCCGCGACAGGAGACGGTTGAGGAAAGACTTGCGCTCGCTGGGGATCGTCATCGCGACGGTCTCGCCGCAGAGCCGGCGCGCCGCGTCCAGGTAGGCGCGGGCGGGCGCGCTCGCCGGGTTGTTGAGCGTCACCGGGTTGCCGACGTTGGAGGCCTTGAGCACCTCCTCGCTCTCCGGCACCACCGCGAGCAGCGGGATCGACAGGATCTCCAGCACGTCCTCGATCTTGAGCATCTCGCCCTTGTCCGCCCGCGAGGGGGCGTAGCGGGTCAGGATCAGGTGCTTGTCGATCGACTCGCCGGCCTCGGCCCGCACCGTCTTGGAATCGAGCAGCCCGATGATCCGGTCCGAGTCGCGGACCGAGGACACTTCCGGGTTGGTGACCACCACGGCCACGTCGGCGTGGCGCATCGCCAGGGTCGCGCCGCGCTCGATCCCGGCCGGGCTGTCGCAGACGATCCAGTCGAAGCGCTCCCGCAGGGCCTCGATCACGCGGGCGACGCCCTCCTCGGTGAGCGCGTCCTTGTCGCGGGTCTGGGAGGCGGGGAGGAGGGAGAGCGTGTCGAGGCGCTTGTCGCGGATCAGGGCCTGGGCGAGCTTGGCGTCGCCCTGGACGACGTTGATGAGGTCGTAGACGACGCGGCGCTCGGCGCCCATCACCAGGTCGAGGTTGCGCAGGCCGACGTCGAAATCCACCAAGCAGACATTCGCGCCTCCCTTGGCGAGGGCGGCGCCCAGGGCGGCGGTCGTGGTGGTCTTGCCGACCCCGCCCTTGCCCGATGTGACCACCACGACCTTTGGCATGCTGCACCTCGTTGTTCGTTGGGCGGTCCCGGCCGCCTGCCGTTCGGGGGTCGCCCGGGCGCCCGAGGGCGCGGGGCGGACGTCAATCGAGCACTTTCATCCGCATCGCGTCGCCGTCGAGCCAGACATGCACCGCCCGTCCGAGCAGGGACGGCTCGATGTCGTCGGCGACGCGGTAGAGGCCGTCGATCGCCAGCAGTTCCGGCGCGAACCGGCTGCTGACGATCCGGGCATTGGCGTTGCCGGCCGCCCCCGCGATCGCCCGCCCGCGCAGGGCCCCGTAGACGTGGATCGACCCGCCCGCGATCACCTCGGCACCCGAGGCGACCGACCCCATCACGGTCACGTCCCCCTCCGGGAACAGGACCTGCTGGCCCGAGCGCACGGGTGCGTCGAGCACCAGCGAGCCGACGGTGGTCGGCCGCTCCGGCAGGGCGATCGGCGCCGGCGCCGGTTCCGGCTCGCCCGGCACCGGGATCTCGCCGCCGGCCCGGCCGCCGGTCAGCCGCGGCGGCAGGCCGCTCGTGAAACCCGCCGCGCCCGCCCCTTCGAGCCCCATGATCGGGATCCCGCGGGCGGTCAGATCCCCCACGAGGACCGTCAGCGCCTCGGCCGAGGGCTTCAGCGCGGTCACGTCGAGGATCACGGCGCGGCCGGCGAAGAAGGCCGGCGAGCGCTGCATCAGGGCGTCGAGGTCTGAGAGCCAGGCCTCGACGGGCGCCTCGGGGGCGAGGACCACGGCCAGGAAGGAGCGGCCGCGGAAGCGGATCGGCGGGCGGGCGGGGGTTGAGTGGGTCACGGGTTGATGATTCGTTACCGTTCTATTTCGCGCCCGGATGGTTAGCGAGTGGTTAACACCAGAGCGCGAAGTTTACATTTCCCTAACGTCATACGCGAGTCTCCCCCGTCAGCGGCCGGCGGCGCGCCGCTCCCCGGCCCAGCGGCGGCGGGCCGTCCAGGCGTAGCGGGCGTCGCCGTCGAGGAGGTGGAGGTGATCCGCGAGGCGGTTGCGTTCGAGCCAGGCGAGGGCCGCCTCGAGCTCGGCCGCCGTCATGGCGGTGCGGGCCTTGTTCCCGAACAGCCGCTTCAGCACGGCGTTGTAGCGGTGGGCGAGGCGGCCGGTGCGCGGCAAACGCAGCTCGGCCTCGTCCTCCACCGCCTGCGCGGTGACCAGGGCGGCGACCCGCCGGCGCAGCTGCCGCTCGGCGGCGGAAGGCGGCAGCGGCGGGTCGGCCGGCATCTCCGGCCGCACCAGGGCGAGCGCCGGCCCCGGCCGCAGCATGGCGTAGCGCAGCCCGAGGGCGTTGCTCTCCAGGGGCACGATGCCCTCCTCGCCGCGGGGCGGGAGCGGATCGCGCGGCGCGGCCGAGATGCTCCGCGTCCGGCGCGCGGCGGCCCCCTGCTCGGCCTCGATCCGCGCCCGGAAGCGGGCGAAGAGCGGGTCGTCCGGGTGGAAGACGACGGCGTGCTGCTCCCCGTAGGGCCCGGCCTGGGGGTCGACCCGCGTCGCCCGGGCGATCATCTGCTCGAGCCAGGGGCGGCTGCGGATGTGGGTGAGCGCCGCCACCACGGCCACCTCGGGCGCGTCGAGCCCCTCGTAGGCCATGGCCACGGTGACGAGCGCGGCCGGCTCGGGCGCGAGCCGGAAGCTGGCGAGCGCCGCGTGGGCCTCGGGCTCGGAGGAGACGGCGATGCGCGCGTCGCGGGCGGCTTGGCCGGCGGGCATCCAGCCGCGCAGCATGGCGAGGTAGCTCTGCGCGCTCGCCTGGTCGGGCGCCACCACCAGGAGCTTGCCGAGCCCGCGCGCCGCCTCGCCCGGTCCGAGGCCGCGGGCCGCCCGCCGCGCCGCCCGCAGGCGCCGCGTCGCCAGGAAGGCCTCGTGCAGCAGCGCGCGGGCGAAGCCGGTGCGCAGGGCCGTGAACAGGGCCGGCCGGGTCGTCGCGCGCGGCGCCGAACCCGACAGGCGGTGCGGGCCGACCCGGGCCTGCCCGTCCGCCCGGCCGCCCTCGAGCCAGCTCGCCTCGCCGTCGAGGGCCCCGAACTGAACCGGCAGCACCGCCCGCTCGGCGAGCGCCTGCGCCCGCGAGTAGCCGATCACCGCCCAGCCCGGCGCCGCCGTGTCCGGCACCGGCGCGCGGCCGGCCTCGCCGTCCCGGTAGGGGAGCCACAGGATGCGCCTCCCATCCGCCCGCTCCAGGGTGCCCGACAGGAGGAGGCGCAGCCGCGCGTGCTGGAACAGCGGCAGCAGCGCCCGGCTCCAGGCCGCCGCCTCGCCCTCCGGCACCTCCCCACCCAGGGCGGGGAGGTGGTGCACCTCGTCGATCACCAGCAGGGTGTCGCTCCGCCGCATCTCGGCGAGGTGCAGGGAAGGGGCGGCGGCGACCGCCTGGTAGGTGGTGACGTAGCCGGAAAGGCCCCTGGCGGGATCGGGGGTGTTGTCGGCGGCGCGCACCGAGAGGGCGTGGCCGAGGGCCGCCCGCCAGGCCGGATCCGCGAAGGCCTCCTCGGCCTGCAGGCGCAGGGAGTCGCGCGGCACCACCCAGACCACCCGCCGCACGGTGCCGGCCGCGATCAGGCGGGCGGCCGCGATGACGGGCAGGAGCGACTTGCCCCCGCCCGGCGTGACGGCCGCGAGGATGTCGGTGACCTCCGCCGCCGCGCCGCCGGCGATGGCGGCGACCAGTTCGGCGAGGGCGCGCTGGTGGCTGCGCAGGGGGCGGGGGGCGGCGCTCACGGGGCGAGGATGCGACTCATTCCGGCCAGCATGGCCGAACATCGCGCATTTGTGAATCCTTACGCTGTGTCAGGTTCAGTCGCAGCCCCTCCGTCATCCGGTACTGTCCGGTTCCGAGCTCGCAAGAACTGCGAGACGGCGGCGCTCGGGCGGGACTGGAGCGCAGGTTTTCGTCGAGACATTCTGGCGAAGAGGGCGAGTTCAGTCCGGCGGGGCGGCAGCGATCGGGCGGCGCGCGCGGCGGTCTCGTCCTCGATCCCGGAGCGCTCGTCTCTCGTCCGCCGTGCCGGCCCGGCGCGGTGTTGTGGCGGGATCATGCCTCGCAGGCGGGCGGACGGGCAGGCGGGCCGCCCGCGCCGCGGGGAAGACTGCGGCGGAGCGGGGCCGCGTCGTCGGCCGACCCGTCCCGGCCCTGCTTCGCGGGCCGTCCCGCCGGCGCTCAGCCGGCCCGGGCGGCCATGTAGGCGCGCCAGCCGCCGTGATGCGTCACCTCCTCGGCCCCGGCCACCGCGTGCGCCTCGCACAGGAAGCCCGGGACGGCGCTGCCGTCGTCGAGGGTGATGCGACCGAGCCCGAGGGGGGCGGGGATCGCGGCCGCGAAGCGCCCGAAGGCGGCGGGGTCGAGGGTCCAGACCTCGACCGCGAGCCCGGGGCCGGCATGGCCCGGAACCCGCACGAGCCCGGGCTTCGGCGGCTGCGTGCCCGGCAGGGCGTAGAGCCTGTAGTCGGGCGCCGTGCGGGCCTCCCGCAGCAGCCGGCCGCCGAGGGCGGTGAGTTCGCGGTTGAGGGGCATGCCCGACAGGTGCGCCCCCACCACCACGATCGCCAGCCGCTCCTCGGGCTCCGCCCCGACGCGGCTCTCCTCCGGCAGCGGCGCGTCGCGCCGCGCGCCGAGCCCGCACGACGCCGCGCGGTGGAGCGCGTCGGCGAGGGGCAGGAGGGCGTCGTCCTGGAAGGCCCGGGCGACCAGGGTGACGCCGGCGGGCAGCCCGTCCGCGCGGAACCCCGCCGGCACCGCGACCGCCGCGCAGTCGAGCAGGTTGGCGAAGTTGGTGTAGCGCCCGAGCCGGCTGTTGAGGGCGATCGGGTCGGCCCGCATCGCCTCGACCGTGTAGGTGGTGGGCGCCGTGGGGAGGAGCAGCGCGTCGACCCGCTCCCAGGTCGCCTCCGTGCGCCGCCGCAGCGCCTCCAGCCGGTACTGGCCCCGGAAGGCATCCGCGGCCGAGAAGGCGCGGGCGGACTCGACGATGCGGCGCACCGCGGGGTCGAGCGCGTCCGGGTTCGCCGCCGCGAAGGACTCGATCGCCGCGAGCCGCTCGGCCACCCAGGGGCCCTCGTAGAGCAGCTCCGCCGCCTCGCGGAACGGCCCGTAATCGAAGGGCACCAGGGGGCAGCCGAGCGCCTCGGCGCGGGACGCGGCCTCGTCGTAGAGGCGCGCGGTCTCGGCATCGCCGTAGAACTCGCGCTCCGCCCCGGCCAGCACCCCGAGCCGGGGCCGGGCCGGCAGCGGGCGCGGAGCGCCGCGCCGCGAGTAGGGGTCGTCCGGGTCGAAGCCCTCGGCGATCCGGCGCACCGCCGCCGCGTCGCCCACCGTGAGGGCGAAGATCGAGACGCAGTCGAGGCTGCGGCAGGCCGGGACGAGGCCGCGCGCGCTGAGGAGGCCCTTGGTCGGCTTGATGCCCACGAGGTTGTTGAACGCCGCCGGCACCCGGCCGGAGCCGGCCGTGTCGGTGCCGAGGGCGAAGGCGCAGAGGCCCGACGCGACCGCGACTGCGGAGCCGGAGCTGGAGCCGCCCGAAATGTAGGCGTCGTCGAAGACGCTGCGCGGCGCCCCGTAGGGCGAGCGCGTCCCGTTGAGGCCGGTCGCGAACTGGTCGAGGTTGACCTTGCCCACCACGAGGGCGCCCGCCGCCCGCAGGCGCGCCACCACGGCGGCGTCGGCCGGCGCGGTGGTGGCGAAGGCCGGGCAGGCGGCGGTGGTCGGCAGCCCCGCCACGTCGATGTTGTCCTTCACCGCGAAGGGCACGCCCCAGAGGGGCAGGCTGCCGGGCTCCGGCGCCCGCTCCATCAGCTCCCTCGCCGCGTCCCGCAGGGCGCCCGCGCGGGCGGGCGTGATGAAGATGGCCGGGTCCGCCCCGGCGATGCGCGCGCTGAGCGTCTCGGCGAGGTCGAGGGGCGTGAAGGCCCCGGACGCGTAGAGCGCCCGCAGGGCCGTGAGATCGAACACCGCCGGCAACATGACGCCAGAAGACCCTCCGCGCGGCGCAGCCTGGCGCCACCGCACCCGCGCAGGCAAGAGCCGGACCGTCCGGCCCGCGCGCCGCCCTCAGCCGAGGGCGCGCGGCATGCGGAAGGGCAGCATCAGCCGCACCAGCGGGTGGCGGAAGCGGTCGAGGCAGAGCGCCTCGTGCACCGGCTCGACCGCCTCGCCGCAGATCCGCGCCGCGAGCTGCGAGCGGGAGTAGAAGGGCGCGTCCTCGAAGCGGCGCAGCACCCTGGCCTGCCCGTCGTCGCTGCGCGTCGCCCGCTTCAGGCGCCAGAGGGTCGGCGGCAGCGCGGCCGGGATCGGCGGCTCGATCGGGCGCGGCGTCCCGTCCGGGTCGAAGCGCAGCGAGAGGTCCTGCCGGGTGCCGTCCCGCCGCAGCACGTCGTACAGGATCGCGGCGCCGTGGCGGAGGGTCGCGCGCGACCACGTCCAGCTCCGGAACGAGGCTTCGAGGGGGGTGTCGCCGTCATTCGTGTCGAAGTAGGCGTGGCCGCGCCAGCGCAGGGCGGGCCGGTCGAGGTCCACCTCGATCCGCGAGGCGGGGGCGATCGGCCACCAGCGGTGGCGCCCCTCCGCGTCGAGGGTGAAGGGGCCGGGCGTGATCCCGCGCGGGTAGACCCGGATCGTGCCCGAGAGGCGCGAGGGCAGGGGGGCCGTCACCTCGCTGACCCGGATCGTCAGGGCGCTGCCGTCCCAGGCGAGGGAACTCGGGCCGATGCTGAGCGAGGCGGCGTCCCGCGCCACGCTGCGGCGGCGGCGCTCGGTCATGGCCCAGCGGGCCGGCGCCCCGTACAGCACGACGTTGACCGCGCTGTGGTCGAGCGGGTCCTGGCGCCCGCTCCAGGCGTAGTAGGGCGAGAACACGCTGCCCAGGAAGGCGATGACGGTGAGGCCGTGGCGGCCGTCGTCGCTGACGCCGTCCACGTACCACCACGCGTAGCCGCCGGGCGGCACGCTCAGGTCGAAGCGAGGTCCCGCAGCACCTGCCGCGCCGCGAGCCGGCCCGACTGGGCTGCCATCGGCACGCCCGGCCCCGGATGCGCGCTCCCCCCCGCCAGGTAGAGGCCCGGCAGCCGCGTGCGCGCCCCCGGCCGGCGGAAGGACGCCGTCCAGCCGTGCGAGGCCCGGCCGTACAGCGCCCCCCCGGTCCCCGGGAAGAGCGTCGCGAAATCCGGCGGCGCCGTCACCGTCTCGGCCTCCGGCGCGAGCGTCAGGCCGCAGGCGGACAGCCGCCGGCTCATCGTGGCGTGGCATCGGGCGATCTCCTGCGGGGAAAAGGGTTCGTCGCGGGCGGGCGCGTTGACGAGGGCGAGCAGGGCTTCCGGCGCGTGGTCCGGGCCCCGGCCCGTCTCCGGCACGCCGTCGTCGCCGCGGTCCTGGGCGCAGACGTAGACGGTCGGGTCCTCCGGCAGGCGCCGCCGCCGGGTCAGGTCCACGAACTCGCTCTGGTAGTCGCGCGAGAAGAACACGTTGTGGCGCACCAGGGGGAAGCCGTCCGGGCGGCCGGCCACCGCGAAGGTGACCGCCGAGAGCGAGCGCGCCTCGCGCGGGACCGGGTCGACCGCCCGCGCCGCCTCCGGCCCGAACAGGCCCGCGGCGAGGGCCGCCACGTCCGCGTTGGCGACGACGCGGGTCGCCGGGAGGCGCTCGCCGCTCGCCAGGGCGACCCCGGCGACGCGCCCGCCCGCCGTGACGATCCCGGTCGCCTCGGCCCCGTAGCGCAGGGCGGCGCCCTTCTCGGCGGCGAGCTCCGCCACGGCGGCAGCGAGGCGCGACAGCCCGCCGGCGATCGTCCAGACCCCCTCCTGCTCCACGTGCGCGACCAGCATCAGGGTCGCGGGCGCCTCGAAGGGCGAGGAGCCGCAATAGGTCGCGTAGCGCCCGAACAGCTGGCGCAGGCGCGGGTCGCGGAAATGCGCGCAGAGCGCGGTCCAGAGCGTCGCGAAGGGCTGGATGCGCCAGAGGTCGCCGAGGCCCCGGGGCCCGACCCGCAGGGCGAGTTCCAGCGGGTTCGGGCGGGGCTCGCGGATGAAGGGGGTCTCGAGGGTGCGGTAGATCTCGGCCGCGCGGGCGCGGAAGCGGCGGAACCCCTCCGCCTCCCGGGGGCCGGCGAAATCCGCGATCGCCGCCTCCGAGCGGGCCGGGTCGGCGAAGAGGTCGAGGCGCTCCCCCGCGCTCCAGGCGTGCCGCGCCAGGATGCCGGCCGGCGTCAGCGAGACCCGGGCGGCGAGGTCGGCGCCCGCCTCGGAGAAGATCTCCTCGAACACCCAGCGCATGGTGAAGACCGTGGGGCCGGCCTCGACCCGGCGCGGGCCGGCCGCCACCGCGCGCATCTTGCCGCCCGGCGCGGCCGCCTTCTCCACCACGGTGACGTTCAGGCCCGCGGCCGAAAGGCCGAGGGCCGCCACCAGCCCGCCGATTCCCGCCCCGATCACCACCACCCGTTCGTCCGTCACGCCGTTGATCTCCCGGCCCAAGAGTGTCAATCATAGTGGACAGTTTCTGGCGTTCAAACAAAATGACACCGGCAGAATGATACCGGCAGAATGACCCCGGACGGAGGGAGAGGCGCATGGACGACGGTGGGCGCATCGAGCGGGCCCTTGACGTGGCCGTGTCCCACGCGGAGGCGCCGGGGGCGCCGCCGCTCCTGGCGGAGGCGATCCGCTACGCGGTCTTCCCGGGCGGGCACCGGATCCGGCCGCGCCTGTGCCTCGCGGTGGCGCGGGCCTGCGGCGACGACGACCCGGCGGCGTCCGACGCGGCCGCGGCCGCGATCGAACTCCTGCACTGCGCCTCGCTCGTGCACGACGACCTGCCCTGCTTCGACGACGCGCCGATGCGCCGGCAGAAGCCCTCCGTGCACGTCGCCTTCGGCGAGCCGATCGCGCTGCTCGCCGGCGACGCGCTGATCGTGCTCGCCTTCGAGACGCTGGCGCGCGGCGCCGCGCGGGTGCCCGAGCGGCTCGGCACCCTGGTCGGGCTGGTCGCGCGCGCGGTGGGCTCGCCCGCCGGCATCGTGGCCGGGCAGGCCTGGGAATCGGAGCCGAGCGTCGGCCTCTCGGCCTACCAGCAGGCCAAGACGGGCGCGCTCTTCGCGGCCGCGACCGTGACCGGGGCGGCGGCGGCCGGGGCCGAGGCGATGCCCTGGCGGCTGCTCGGAGAGTATCTGGGCGAGGCCTACCAGGTGGCGGACGACCTGCGCGACGTGGCCTGCCGCCAGGAGGAGGTGGGCAAGCCGGTCGGGCGCGACGCCACCCTCGGGCGGCCCAACGCCGCGGCGCTCCTCGGCCTCGACGGGGCCCTGCGGCGCCTCGCGGACCTCGCCCAGGAGGCGGTGGCGGTGATCCCGGACTGCCCCGGCGCCGAGAGCCTCCGGCGCGAGATCCAGGCCCAGACGCGGCTCTTCCTGCCGGCGCGGGTGGCCCAGAGCCTGGTCGCGTAGGCGAGCGCCTCCCGCGCTCTCCGGGCCCGACGGGCCCGGAGAGGGGAGTGCCCGGCGGGAGGGGCAAGGCCTCCGCCGGACCCGCACGCCCCGCCATTCCCTCGCCCGGAGCATCGCCCATGCACGGCACCGGCCCGCACGCGCTGACGGCCCGACCGGCCGCCCCGCCCCCGCCCCTGGCGCGAGCGCTGGCTCGCGCTCCGCCACCGGCTGATCGCCAGCCCGCGCTTCCAGCGCTTCGCCGCCGCCTTCCCGCCGACGCGCCCGGTCGCGCGCCGCAACGCGCGGGCCCTGTTCGACCTCTGCGCCGGCTTCGTCTACGCGCAGGTGCTGGCGGCCTGCGTCGCGCTCGACCTCTTTCGCCTGCTCGCGGACGGCCCCCTGGCGCCCGACTGCATCGCCCGCCGCCTCGACCTGCCGCCGGAGCGGGCGCTGTGCCTCCTGCGCGCCGCCGCCTCCCTCGACCTCCTGACCGCCCTGCCGGACGGCCGCTTCGCCCTGGCGGATCTCGGCGCGGCCCTCCTCGGCAATCCCTCGGTGGGCGCGATGATCGCCCACCACGCCCTGCTCTACGACGACCTGCGCGACCCCGTGGCGCTCCTGCGCGGGCGGGCGGGGCCGAGCCGGCTCGCGGGCTACTGGGCCTATGCGGGATCCGCGGCGCCCGCCGCCCTCGGCGAGGCCGCCGTCGCGCCCTACGGCGCCCTGATGGGGGCCTCCCAGGCCCTCGTCGCGGGCGACATCCTCGACGCCTACCCGCTCGCCCGGCACCGCCGGCTCCTCGACGTCGGCGGCGGGGAGGGCGCCTTCGCGGTGGCGGCCGCGCGGCGCGCGCCCCACCTCGCCGTCACCCTGTTCGACCTGCCCCCGGTGGCGGCCCGCGCCGCGCGGCGCTTCGCCGAGGAGGGGCTGGGCGGGCGCGCCACCGCCCTCGGCGGCAGCTTCCACGACGGGCTGCCGCCCGGCGCCGACCTGATCTCCCTGGTGCGCGTGGTGCACGACCACGACGATGCGCCCGCCGCCGCCCTGCTGCGGGCCGCCCACGACGCCCTGCCGCCCGGCGGAACCCTGCTCCTCGCCGAGCCGATGGCCGGGACGCGGGGCGCCGAGCCGGTCGGCGACGCCTATTTCGGCTTCTACCTCCTCGCCATGGGCAGCGGGCGCCCGCGCCGCGCGGAGGAACTCGCCGCGATGCTGCGGCAGGCCGGCTTCGGCGACATCCGCGAGCGCGCCACCCGCCGCCCGCTCCTGGTCCGACTCCTCGTCGCGCGCCGCGGATCCGTGTCAAAAGTGTAAACTCAACTTGACGCCACACCGTGGCAATCTAAACTGACATGAGCCGCACGAAGCGGCACCGCTGCCGACGCAGCGCTGGGAGGGGCGGATCGCATGCACGCGCTGGCCGTGATCCTCGACGGGCCCGAACGCCTCGGCCTCGACCGGCTCGCCCTCGACTCGCCCGGCCCGGCCGACGCCGTGGTCGAAGTGGCGTGGAGCGGCATCAGCACCGGCACCGAGCGCCTGCTCTGGTCGGGCCGGATGCCGGACTTCCCCGGCATGGGCTATCCCCTGGTCCCCGGCTACGAGTCGGTCGGGCGCGTGGTCGAGGCCGGCCCCGAATCCGGCCGCCGCCCCGGCGAGACCGTCTTCGTGCCCGGCGCCCGCTGCTTCGGCCCGGTGCGCGGCCTGTTCGGCGGCGCGGCCTCGCACCTCGTGGTCGAGGGCGCGCGCCTGTTGCCCATCGACGCGGCGCTCGGCGAGCGCGGCATCCTGCTGGCCCTCGCCGCGACCGCCTACCACGCCCTGGCGGGGGCGGAGCGCGGCGAGCGCCACCTCGTCGTCGGGCACGGCGTGCTCGGGCGCCTCCTGGCGCGCCTCGCCCGGCTCAGCGGTCAGGACCCGGTGGTCTGGGAGCGCGATCCGGCCCGCCGCGGCGGCGAGCACGGCTACCCGGTGCTCGACCCGGCCGCCGACGAGACCGGGCGCTACGCCCGCATCACCGACGCGAGCGGCGATGCCGGCCTCCTCGACGGGCTGATCGCCCGCCTCGCGCCCGGGGGCGAGGTGGTGCTGGCGGGCTTCTACGAGGCGCCGCTCTCCTTCGCCTTCCCGCCGGCCTTCCTGCGCGAGGCGCGCCTCCGGGTCTCGGCGCAGTGGCGGCCCGGCGACCTCGACGCGGTCGCGGGCCTCGTGCGCGCGGGCGCGCTCGGCCTCGACGGCCTGATCAGCCACCGCCGGCCCGCCGCGCAGGCCGCGAGCGCCTACCGCACGGCCCTCACCGATCCCGCCTGCCTCAAGATGGTCCTCGACTGGAGAGCCCGCTCATGACTGCCGCCCCGCACGCAGCCGCTCTCCGCCACCCCGATCCCCGCCCGGCGGGCCCCTCGGTCGCGCCGCCCGATCCGCGGGAGGGCGCGGCCCGGCGCGAGACCCAGGTGATCGCGATCTACGGCAAGGGGGGCATCGGCAAGAGCTTCACCCTCGCCAACCTGTCCTACATGCTCGCCCAGCAGGGGCGGCGGGTGCTGCTGATCGGGTGCGATCCGAAGAGCGACACCACCTCGCTGCTGTTCGGCGGCCGGGCCTGCCCGACCATCATCGAGACCTCGACCCGCCGCAAGCTCGCGGGCGAGGCGGTGGCGATCGGCGACGTCTGCTTCAAGCGCGACGGCGTCTTCGCCATGGAACTCGGCGGACCGGAGGTGGGCCGCGGCTGCGGCGGGCGCGGCATCATCCACGGCTTCGAACTGCTGGAGAAGCTCGGCTTCCACGAATGGGGCTTCGACTACGTCCTGCTCGACTTCCTCGGCGACGTGGTCTGCGGCGGCTTCGGCCTGCCGATCGCCCGCGACATGTGCCAGAAGGTCATCGTCGTCGGCTCGAACGACCTGCAATCGCTCTACGTCGCCAACAACGTCTGCTCGGCGGTGGAGTATTTCCGCAAGCTCGGCGGCAATGTCGGGGTGGGCGGCCTCGTCATCAACAAGGACGACGGCACCGGGGAGGCGCAGGCCTTCGCGGCGAGCGCCGGCATCCCGGTGCTCGCCTCGATCCCGGCCGACGACGACATCCGCCGCAAGAGCGCCAATTACGAGATCATCGGCCGGCCCGACGGCCGCTGGGGACCGCTCTTCGCCGAACTCGCCGCCAACGTGGCGGCGGCCGCGCCCCACCAGCCGCTTCCCCTGAGCCAGGACGCGCTGCTCGGCCTGTTCAAGGGCGAGGCGGTCGGCCGCGGCGTGGTCCTGGACCCGGCGAGCGACGAGGACATGCGCGGCCGGCCGGTCCAGCCGCGGGCCTCCCTCGAAGTCGTCTACGACGCGGTGTGAGCATGGGCGCCTCTCTCGACATCGGGGCGCTGCGCGCCCGCGGCGAGGCCCGGCAGGGGCCGGAGCCGGCTGCTCCCGGGCCGGACCCGATTCCGGCGCCGGACGGGCCCGGCTGCCACGCCGGACGGGCGCAGCTGCGCGCCGCCGCCGAGGCGGCGGGCATGGGCGAGACCCTGCAGGCGCTCCGGCGCGACTACCCGGCGGGCCCCCACGACCAGCCCCAGAGCATGTGCCCGGCCTTCGGCGCCCTGCGGGTGGGGCTGCGCATGCGCCGCACGGCCACGATCCTGTCGGGCTCGGCCTGCTGCGTCTACGGGCTCACCTTCACGTCGCACTTCTACGGGGCGCGCCGCACGGTCGGCTACGTGCCCTTCAACTCGGAGACCCTGGTCACCGGCAAGCTGTTCGAGGACATCCGCGACGCCGTCCGGGCGGTGGCCGACCCGGCCCAGTGCGACGCCGTGGTGGTGATCAATCTCTGCGTGCCGACCGCCTCCGGCGTGCCCCTTCGGCTGCTGCCGCGGGAGATCGACGGGGTGCGCATCATCGGCATCGACGTGCCGGGCTTCGGGGTGCCGACCCATGCCGAGGCCAAGGACGTGCTCGCCGGCGCGATGCTGCGGGTCGCGCGGGCCGAGGCCGAGCGGGGACCGGTCGCGGCGCCGCGCCAGGGCCGCGACGGTCGCCCGACCGTGACGCTGCTCGGCGAGATGTTCCCGGCCGACCCGGTGCAGATCGGCGCCCTGCTCGAGCCGCTCGGGCTCAGCCCCGGCCCGGTCGTGCCGACGCGGGAGTGGCGGGAGCTCTACGCGGCCCTCGACTGCGCCGCCGTCGCGGCGATCCATCCCTTCTACACCGCGGCGATCCGCGAGTTCGAGGCGGCCGGGCGGACGGTCCTCGGCTCGGCGCCGGTGGGCCACGAGGGCACCGCCGCCTGGCTCGACGCGGTCGGCGAGGCCTGCGGGGTCGCCCGCCTCACCGTCGAGGCGGCCAAGAACCGGATCCTGCCGGCGATCCGCGGGGCGCTCGCCGCCAACCCGATCCGCGGGCGGATCACGCTGTCGGGCTACGAGGGGTCCGAACTCATCGTGGCCCGGCTCCTCGTCGAGAGCGGGGCCGAACTGCCCTATGTCGGCACCGCCTGCCCGCGCACCCGCTTCGCGGAGGACGACCGGGCGTGGCTGGAGGCGCGCGGCACCCGGGTGCAGTTCCGCGCCTCCCTGGAGCAGGATCTCGCCGCCCTTGAGGAGTTCCGGCCCGACCTCGCGGTCGGCACCACGCCGGTCGTGCAGAGGGCCAAGGAGCGGGCGATCCCCGCCCTCTACTTCACCAACCTGATCTCGGCGCGCCCGCTGATGGGCATTGCCGGGGCGGGCTCGCTCGCCCAGGTCGTGAACGGGGCGCTCGCCCAGCGGGAGCGGTTCTCCGCCATGCGCGCCTTCTTCGAAGGCGTCGGCGAGGGCCACGCGGCCGGGATCTGGGAGGACGTGCCGCAGCGCCGCGCGCCCCCGAAGCGCGCCCCCGCCCCGGCGCCGATCGGGGAGGGCGCCTGATGCTCGTCCTCGATCACGACCGCGCCGGCGGCTACTGGGGCGCCGTCTACGTCTTCACCGCGGTGAAGGGCCTGCAGGTCGTCATCGACGGCCCGGTCGGCTGCGAGAACCTGCCGGTGACCTCGGTGCTGCACTACACCGACGCATTGCCCCCGCACGAATTGCCGATCGTGGTGACCGGCCTCGCCGAGGAGGAACTCGGCCGCCACGGCACCGAGGGCGCGATGAAGCGCGCCCACGCCACCCTCGACCCGAGCCAGCCGAGCGTCGTGGTCACCGGCTCGATCGCCGAGATGATCGGCGGCGGCGTCACCCCCGAGGGGACCAACCTCCAGCGCTTCCTGCCCCGCACCATCGACGAGGATCAGTGGCAGGCGGCCGACCGCGCCCTGTCCTGGCTCTGGGCCGAGTACGGGCTGAAGAAGGCGGCCCGGAAGGGCGCGATCCCGCCCCGCCCGGCCCGCACCCCGGCGGTGAGGCCGCGGGTCAACATCATCGGGCCGGCCTACGGCAGCTTCAACACGCCCTCCGACCTCGCCGAGATCCGGCGGCTCGTCGAGGGGATCGGCGCCGAGGTGAACCTCGTCTTCCCGCTCGGCTGCCACCTCGCGGACATCCCCCGCCTCGTCGAGGCGGACGCCAACATCTGCCTCTACCGCGAATTCGGCCGGCTCCTGTGCGAGTCCCTCGACCGGCCCTACCTTCAGGCGCCGTTCGGCATCCACAGCACCACCAAGTTCCTGCGCGCCCTCGGCGAGATCCTCGACCTCGATCCCGAACCCTTCATCGTGCGCGAGAAGCACACCACGCTGAAGCCCCTCTGGGACCTCTGGCGCTCGGTCACGCAGGACTTCTTCGGCTCGGCGAGCTTCGGGGTGGTCGCGACCGAGACCTACGCGCGGGGCCTGCGCCACTTCCTGGAGGAGGAGATGGGACTGCCCTGCCGCTTCGCCTTCGCGCGCACGGCCGGGGTCAAGCCCGACAACGCCGCCGTCCGGGCGGCGATCCGGGAGACGCCGCCGCTGGTGCTGTTCGGCTCCTACAATGAGCGGATGTACCTCGCCGAGAGCGGGGGCCGGGCGGTCTACATCCCGGCCTCGTTCCCGGGGGCGGTGGTGCGGCGCCACACCGGCACGCCCTTCATGGGCTATGCGGGCGCGACCTACCTCGTGCAGGAAGTCTGCAACGCGCTCTTCGACGCGCTCTTCCACATCCTGCCGCTCGCCCGCGACCTCGACGCCGTCGAGGCGACGCCGGCCCGCGCGCACCGCGAACTGCCCTGGGACGAGGAGGCGCGGGCGCGCCTCGACGCCTCGGTGGCGGCGAGCCCCGTCCTGGTGCGGATCTCCTACGCCAAGCGCCTGCGCGACGCCGCCGAGCGCGAGGCGCAGCGGGTCGGCGCCGAGCGGGTCACGGAACTCTGCGTCGAGCGCGCCCGCAGCGCCCTCGCCGCGGCCGCCTGATCCCCCCGGCGGCGGGTGACGGGCGGCCCCGGCCGCCCGCCGCGGGCCGCGCCGCCCGCGGTCGAGCACGACGGAATGCGCGCGCCGCGCGGTCATCGCGCGGCGCGCCCCAGGGATTTGGCAGGCGCGGAGCGCGTCACGGACACGGCACGCGCGCGGAGCGCGCCACGGATTCGGCACGCGCGCGGAGCGCGCCAGGGAGGAGATCAGACGCATGACCCGTCCGTTCACCACGGCCTCGCGCTCCCGGTCGGAACAGGCCCAGTTCCGCCTGATCCTGGCGGCGACCTACCCGGTCTTCCTGGCGGCGGCCGTCGTCCAGCGCGTGCTCCCGGGCCGCGGCGTCACGCCCCCGGGGCTGCGGCGCTCCGTGTTCGGCGAGGCGCGGGCGATGGCGCTCTCGGCCATCCCCTTCGCCTTCATGGGCTGAACCCGGGCGGCCCCCGGCCCCCCGGTTTGCCGGCCACCGGCCCGCAGGGCCGACCGGAGAGTTTCCGTCGCCGTCCCGGCGACGGAGAGACCGCCCGTTCCCGCCGCGCGGGGGGGGGCGACCACCCCCGCGCGGCAGCCCCGCGCGGACCCGCATCCGGAGGTTCGGCAATGGCCAATGGAATGGACAAACCAAGTACCCTCTCGGGACTGACCGAGGAGGAGGCGAAGGAATTCCACGGAATCTTCGTCACCAGCTTCATCATCTTCACGGCGATCGCGGTGGTCGCCCACTTCCTCGTCTGGCTGTGGCGGCCCTGGCTGCCGGGACCGAACGGCTACTCGTCGCTGACGGACGGCGTGACCTACGCCGCCCACGGCCTCCTGCCCTTCATCGGCTGAGGACGGAGCTCTCGCCATGCACAAGATCTGGCTTCTGTTCGATCCGCGCCGCACCCTGGTGGCGCTGGCCGTCTTCCTGTTCACGCTCGCGATCCTGATCCACTTCATCCTGCTCAGCACCAACCGGTTCAACTGGCTGGAGGGGCCCGCGGTGAAGAGGGCCGAGATCCCGCACAGCCTCGTGCTGCCGACCTGACGGCCCGAAAGGGGCGCCGCTCTCGGCGCTCCACACCGCGGACGGCGGCCCGGACCGACACCGGGGCACCGCCCGCGGGCGACTGCGCTCCATCGCGGGGAGGCGGCCACCATGGCCATGCTGAATTTCGAGCGGAAATACCGGGTCCGCGGCGGCACGCTGCTCGGCGGCGACCTGTTCGACTTCTGGGTCGGGCCCTTCTACGTCGGGTTCTTCGGGGTCACGACGATCTTCTTCAGCCTGCTCGGCACCGGGCTGATCCTCTGGGGCGCGGCGCTCGGCCCGACCTGGAACGTCTGGCAGATCAGCATCGCGCCGCCCGACCTCAAGTACGGGCTGGCCCTCGCCCCGCTGCGCGAGGGCGGGCTGTGGCAGCTCATCACCGTCTGCGCCATCGGGGCCTTCTGCTCCTGGGCGCTGCGCGAGGTCGAGATCTGCCGCAAGCTCGGCATCGGCTACCACGTTCCCTTCGCCTTCTCGGTGGCGATCCTCGCCTACGTCACCCTCGTGGTGATCCGCCCCTTCCTGATGGGCGCCTGGGGGCACGGCTTCCCGTACGGGATCCTGAGCCATCTCGACTGGGTGTCGAACGTCGGCTACCAGTACCTGCACTTCCATTACAATCCGGCCCATATGCTCGGCGTGACGTTCTTCTTCACGACGACCTTCGCGCTGGCGCTTCACGGCTCGATGATCCTGTCCGCGACCAATCCCGGCAAGGGCGAGGTGGTGAAGACGCCGGAGCACGAGGACACCTACTTCCGTGACACGATCGGCTACTCGATCGGCACGATCGGCATCCACCGGCTCGGCCTGTTCCTCGCCCTCTCGGCGGGTTTCTGGAGCGCCGTCTGCATCGTCATCAGCGGCCCGTTCTGGACCCGCGGCTGGCCCGAATGGTGGGGCTGGTGGCTGAACCTGCCGGTCTGGCGCTGAACCGCTCCCCGCACCGTCACCCTGAAGAAGGCATCCGCCGCCATGGGGTATTACCAGAACATCTACACGCAGGTGCAGGTGCATCCCCTGCGCCCTGAGCCCGGGGTCAGCATCCCGCACATCGAGAAGCGGGTCGGCACCGGCCACTTCAACTATCTCGCGGGCCTCGTCGGCAACGCGCAGGTCGGCCCGATCTACCTCGGCACGACCGGCACGCTGTCCCTGGTGAGCGGGTTCATCGCCTTCGAGATCATCGGCCTCAACATGTGGGCCTCGGTGAACTGGGACCCGATCCAGTTCCTGCGCCAGCTGCCCTGGCTCGCCCTGGAGCCGCCGCGCCCGCAATACGGGCTGATGATCCTGCCGCCGATGGCGGAGGGCGGCTGGTGGCTGCTCGCCGGCTTCTTCCTGACCGTCTCGATCCTGCTCTGGTGGTTCCGGATGTACCGGCGCGCCAAGGCGCTCGGGCTCGGCTACCACGTGCCCTGGGCCTTCGCCTCGGCGATCTGGCTCTACCTCGTGCTCGGCTTCATCCGGCCGATCCTGATGGGGTCCTGGAGCGAGGCGGTGCCGTTCGGCATCTTCCCGCACCTCGACTGGACCGCCGCCTTCTCGCTGCGCTACGGCAACCTGTTCTACAACCCCTTCCACATGCTCTCGATCGTCTTCCTGTACGGGTCGACGCTGCTCTTCGCCATGCACGGGGCCACCATCCTGGCCACCAGCCGCTATGGCTCCGAGCGCGAGATCGAGCAGATCGTGGACCGGGGCACCGCCACCGAGCGCGCCGCCCTGTTCTGGCGCTGGACCATGGGCTTCAACGCCACGATGGAATCCGTCCATCGCTGGGCGTGGTGGTTCGCGGTCCTGACCACGCTCACCGGCGGCATCGGCATCCTGCTCACCGGCACCGTCGTCGACAATTGGTACCTCTGGGCCGTCAAGCACGGCGTCGCCCCGAGCTATCCGGCGGTCTACGGGCCGGTGGTCGATCCCCTGAGCCTGACGGGAGGCGCGCGATGAGATTGGCCCTTCAACTCCTCGGCGTCGTCGTCGCGGTGCTGCTGACGGGCGCGATGCTCGGCACGGCGGGCTGGACCCATCCCCCCGTGCGCTCCGAGCAGGTCGGCTACCGCGGCACCGGCATGGTGCAGGTGACGAACCCCCGCACCCAGGCCGCGCTCCTCGCCGCCAACACGGTCCCGACCCCGCAGGACCCGGCGCCTCCCGGCGGCGAGCCCGCGACCCAGACCTACCAGAACGTCCAGGTCCTCACCGACCTCACGACCGACCAGTTCAACCGCGTGATGGTCTCGATCACCGAGTGGGTCTCGCCCGAGCAGGGCTGCGCCTATTGCCACAACGTCGAGAACATGGCCGATGACAGCGTCTACGCCAAGACGGTGGCGCGCGCGATGCTGCGCATGACCCGCCACGTCAACGCCGATTGGAAGAACCACGTCGGCACCACCGGCGTGACCTGCTACACCTGCCACCGCGGCAACCCGGTGCCGGCGAATGTCTGGCACAACAACCCGGGCCCGGCCCATGCCCTGGGCTTTGCGGCCCGCGACAACGGCCAGAACCACCCGAGCCTCGCGGCGGGCCTCGCCTCGCTGCCCTACGACCCGTTCAAGGACCTGCTCGGCGACAAGGGCATCGACAACGGCGCGATCCGGGTCGCCGCGACCACGGCCCTGCCGGTGAGCCCCGGCAAGCCGATCATGACCACCGAGAAGACCTACTCGCTGATGATCCACATGTCGGAGGGGCTCGGGGTCAACTGCACCTACTGCCACAACAGCCGCGCCTTCTCGAACTGGGGCGAGAGCACGCCCAAGCGCGTGACGGCCTGGCACGGCATCCGGATGGTGCGCGACATCAACGGCTCCTACATCGAGCCGCTCGCTCCGGCCCTGCCGCAGGTGCGCCTCGGCCCGGAGGGCGACCCGCCCAAGGCCAATTGCACCACCTGCCACCAGGGCCTCGCCAAGCCCCTCAACGGCGCCAGCATGCTCAAGGACTATCCGGAACTCGCCGGAGGACCCCTGCCGCGGCCCTGACCGAGAGTTGCGGCTCGTCGGGACGGTCCCTGCCGAAGCGGCAGGGGCCGTGCTGTTTCGGTCACGGTGAGATCACGGCGCAATTCGTAAATTGTTAGACTGGTATTTACGCCTCGCGCGACAGTGTACGGGCCTCCGGAAGGGCCCCATGCCGATTCTGCACCACACCCGATCGCTCGCGGCGCGCATCGTCCTCGCGGCCCTGGCGCCGTGTCTCGTCCTCGCCGGCGCCGTGCTGCTGGCGGGGAGCGAGCGGGCGCGGCAGTGGGACGAGATGGGCCGGGTCGAGCGGCACGTCGACCTCGCGGCGGCGCTGAGCCGCTTCGTCCACGAGACGCAGATCGAGCGCGGCGCGTCGAACCTGTTCCTCGGCGCGAAGGGCGGCCAGTTCCGGGCCGAGGTGGCGGCCCAGCGCGAGCGGACGGACGCCGCCCTCGCCGCCCTGACGGAGATCCTCCCCGCCGAGGCGGCGGATCCCGGCGAGGGGCTCGCGCGCCGCGCCGCGGCGCTGCGCCGGGCGCCCGCGCTGCTGCGCGGCCACCGGTCCGCGGTCGACGCGCTGGCGGCGACGGCCAAGCAGAACCTCGCCCTCTACACGGGCCTGATCGACGAGGCGCTCGGCATGGTCGGGGAGCTGTCGCGCCGCGCCGCGCACCCGGCGATCGCGGCGCGGCTCCTCGCCTACGCGGCGCTGCTGGCGCTCAAGGAGGAGGCGGGGCGCGAGCGGGCCACCGCGGCGGCGATCTTCGCGGCGGGCAGCGCCGACCTCGCGGCGTTCGAGCGCCTCGCGGGGCTGGCGGCCAGCCAGGCCGCGCGGGAGGGCGCCTTCCGCCTCTGGGCGGAGCCGGACGCCGCGGAGGCGGTCGCGGCGGTCGAGGCCCAGGAGGCGTCCCGGGAGGTGGCGCGGCTGCGCCGCCTCGTCCTCGACGCGCCGCCGGGCTCCCCGCTCGCCTTCCGCGACGCGCCCGCGTGGTTCGGGCTGGCGACGCGCCGGATCGAGGGCCTGAAGGGGGTCGAGGACCGGCTGACGGCGGAGATGCGCGAGGCTGCGCGGGCGGTGCGGGCCGAGGCGGGCCGCGCGCTCGCGGCCTGGACCGGCGCGGGGCTCGGCGCGGTCGGCCTCTCGGTCCTGCTGGCGGCGGCGATCGCGCGCGCCATCGCCCGGCCGCTCGTCCTGGTGTCGCGGACCATCGCGGCGATCGGTCGGGGCGAGGAGGCTCCGGCCCTGCCGCCGGGCGGCCCGCGCGAGGTCCGCGCGCTCGCCGAGGCGGCCGAACGCCTCCGCGAGGGCGTGAGCGAGCGGCGCCGGATCCGCGCCGCGCAGGAGGAGGAGGGCCGCCGGCGGGCGCTCGCCCAGCGCGCCGCCATGCAGGCGGTGGCGGAGCGCTTCGAGGCCCGGGTCGGGCGCATCATCGCGGCGGTCGCCGACGCGGCGCGGGAGCTGCAGCGCGCGGCGGAGGGACTCGCCTGGAATGCGGCCGCGACGGCCGAGCGCTCCGCGACCGTGTCGGGCGCCGCCGGGGGCGCCGCCGCGCACGTCGCGGCGGTCACCGCCGCCGCCGAAGCCCTCGCCGCCTCGGTCGGCGAGATCGGCCGCGAGGTGCGGGATTCCGCCGACCTCGCCCGGAGCGCGGTCGAGGAGGCGGCCCGCACCCGGGCGGTGGTAGGGGATCTCAGCGCCGCCGCGGGCCAGATCGGGGACGTGGCGGGGCTGATCGCGGCGATCGCGGCCCGGACCAACCTGCTGGCGCTGAACGCCGCCATCGAGGCGGCGCGGGCGGGCGAGGCCGGGCGCGGCTTCGCGGTCGTCGCCGCCGAGGTCAAGCACCTCGCCGCGCAGACCGCGCGCGCGACGGACGAGATCACCGGGCAGATCGGCCGGATCCAGGGCTCGACCGGGGCGGCGGTGGCGGCGATCGGCCGGATCTCCGGGGTGATCGGCCGGATCAGCCTCGGGTCCGAGGCGATCGCCGCGGAGGTGGCCGGGCAGGGCGAGGCGGCGCGCGAGATCGGCCACAACGTCGCGCGGGCCGCCCTCGGGACGGGCGCGGTCACCCGCACCATCGCGGGCGTCGCCGGGGCCGCGGAGGAGACCGGTGCCGCCTCGGCCCGCCTGCTCGCCTCCGCCACCGACCTGGCGAGCCAGGCCGAGACCCTGGGCGGGGAGGTCGCGCGCTTCCTCGATTCCGTGCGGGCGGCCTGATCCGGGATCGGCTTGATCGAAGCGGATCCCGGATCGCGAGCCTGCGCGGCGCCTGAGCGCGGCGCCTGAGCGAAGCCGACATCCGCATGGCCGAAATCGGAGATGGCGAAGCCATCAACCGGATGGCGCATGCAGACCACCCATCCATCCGGGCGAAATC
The DNA here is from genome assembly GCF_029714205.1 of Methylobacterium sp. CB376. Lineage (NCBI taxonomy): Bacteria > Pseudomonadati > Pseudomonadota > Alphaproteobacteria > Hyphomicrobiales > Methylobacteriaceae > Methylobacterium > Methylobacterium sp. CB376. The sequence continues at coordinate 4,161,830 of NZ_CP121648.1, forward strand.
CTGGCCGACGCGCTGGACGAGATCGGCGTGACGCCGACCGAGCTGGCACGGCAGATCAAGGTGCCGCACAACCGCATCGGCCAGATCATCAACGGCAAGCGCGCCATCACGGGCGACACCGCGTTGCGCCTGGGCCACTGGTTCAGGACGAGCGCCGCGTTCTGGATCAACCTGCAGGCCGCCTACGATCTGCGCGTGGCCGAGCAGGAGGCCGGGGCCGAGATCGGCGCGCTGCCCGTCCGCCCGGAAGCCGAGCCGCAACCGGCGCAGCCGCGCATGCCGTAGCGCGGCCGGGGCTGATGACCCGCGGACGCGCCCGCGTTCGCGCGCGGCGGGTCACCATTTCCGCCAAGCCGCGGCCGTGCTAGGCCTCCCCGCAAAGCCGGTCGGACGGCGCATGCGGGGGGTATGCGGGCCCGGTCGGACGAGACCCTCCGCATCGTCCAGGCGCCCGCCGTGTCACGCTTCCGCCCGCGCCGTCTCCTCGGCACTCTCGGCACGCTCCTGGTGCTCGCCGCCGCCGCGGGAGCGGCCCTGTGGCTGCTTCCCGAGCGCCTGCGCGCGGCCGCCCCCGTCGGCAAGCCCCCGCCGCCCCGGGTCACCCGTGCGGTGATCGAGGAGGGGCGCAGCATCGTGAAGCTGAGCGCGGTCGAGCGCCGCCAGATCGGCGTCGAGACGGTGACGCTGCGCCTCGCCGAGCACCGCCAGGAGCGGCAGGCCTACGGCACGGTGGTCGACCTCGCCCGCGTCACCGACCTCACGAATGCCTACGCGGCCGCCCGGGCGCAGCTCCTCACCGCGCAGGCGAAGCTCGAAGTCTCGCGCAGCGCCTACCAGCGCGCGAAGGCGCTCGGCCCCTACGCCACCGCGGTCCAGCTCGAGACCGCCGAGGGCAGCTTCCGCATGGACGAGGCCTCCCTCGCCGCCGCCGAATCGCAGCTGCGCACCCTCGCCGCCACCGCCCAGCAGGAATGGGGCGCGGTGATCGGCCGGGCGATCGTCGAGCGGTCGCGCCTCGTGACGCAGCTGATCGAGCGCGAGCGCTTCCTGGTCCAGGTGACGCTGCCGCCGGGCGAGAGCGTCGGCGCCCCGCCCGCCACCGCCTACGCGGAGGTGCCGCCCCAGAGCGCCCGCGTGCCCCTCGCCTACGTCTCGCCCGCGACCCGCACCGACCAGCGCATCCAGGGCCTGAGCTACTTCTACACGGTCGCGGGCGACGGCGGCTTCCTGCCCGGGATGAGCTGCCTCGTCTTCGTGCCCTCGACCCGCGCGGTGGCGGGCATCGCCGTGCCGGAGGACGCGATCGTGCACTGGCAGGGCGGGGCGTGGTTCTATCGCGGGGTCGGCCCCGACGCCTTCGCCCGCCACCCCCTCGGCACGGACGCGCCGATGTCGGCCGACACCTTCGTGGTGGCGGGCCTGCCGGAGGAGACCGAGATCGTGCTGCGCGGCGCCCAGGCGCTCCTCTCGGAGGAGATGAAGAGCCAGATCCGCGTCTCGGGCGACGACGACTGAGATGGCCGCGCCGTCCTCCGGCCCGCAGGCCCTCCTGGTCGGCGCCGCGATCCGCTTCCGCGGCGTGGTGCTGGCCCTCGCCCTCGCGCTCCTCGCCTACGGGACGATCGCCCTCGGGGAAGCGCGCTACGACGTGTTTCCGGAATTCGCACCCCCCTCCGTGGTGGTGCAGACCGAGGCGCCGGGCCTGAGCGCCGAGCAGGTCGAGCAGCTGGTCACCCTGCCGGTCGAGGTCGTCGTCAACGGCCTGCCGGGGATCGAGAGCCTGCGCTCCGCCTCGATCCAGGGCCTCTCGGTCATCACGGTGGTGTTCCGGGCCGGGAGCGACGTCTTCCGCAACCGGCAGCTCGTCACCGAGCGCCTCGCCGCCGCCGCCTCCAAGCTGCCCCAGGGGGTGGGCCCGCCGACCATGACGGCGCTGACCTCGTCGAGCAGCACCGTGCTCCTCGCCGGGATCACCTCGGCGACGCGCACGGCCCTCGACCTGCGCACGGTGGCGGACTGGACCGTGCGGCTGCGGCTCCTCGCCGTACCGGGCATCGCGCAGGTCTCCCTCTACGGCGGCGACGTGCGCTCGCTGCAGGTCCAGGTCCGGCCCAAGGACCTGATCCGCTTCAATATCGGCCTCAACGACGTGCTCGCCGCCGCCCGCCGGGCCACCGGCGTGCGCGGGGCCGGCTTCGTCGACACGCCCAACCAGCGCATCACCCTGCAGACCGAGGGGCAATCCCTCACGCCCGAGCAGGTCGCCCGCACGGTGCTGGTCAACGAGGGCGGCGCGAGCGTGGTCCTCGGCGACGTCGCGACCGTGGTGGAGGCCCCCGAGCCGCCGATCAGCGCCGCCCTGGTCGACGGCGAGCCGGGCGTCCTGTTCATGATCGGCGCGCAGTACGGCGCCAACACGCTCGAGGTCACCCGCCGGGTCGAGGCGGCCCTGGCCGAATTGCGCCCGGGCCTGGAGCAGCAGGGCATCCGCCTCCACGCCGACCTCTTCCGGCCCGCCAACTTCATCGCGGTGGCGAACGGCAACGTCATCCAGGCGCTGGCCCTCGGCGGCGCCCTCGTGGTGGTGGTGCTGTACTTCTTCCTCAACGACTGGCGCACCTCGCTCATCTCCTGCGTGGCGATCCCGCTCTCGCTACTCGCCGCGGCCCTGGCGCTGCAGGCCTTCGGGGAGACCCTCAACACCATGACGCTCGGCGGCCTCGCCATCGCGATCGGCGAGGTGGTGGACGACGCGGTGATCGGGGTCGAGAACGTGGTGCGGCGGCTGCGGCAGAACCGGCGCCTCGGCCTGCGCCGGCCCGAGGCGCGGGTCGTGCTCGACGCCATCCTGGAGGTGCGCACCTCCGTCGCCTACGCGACCTTCGCGGTGCTGCTCGTCTTCGTGCCGGTGCTGACCCTGACCGGGGTCGCGGGCCGGCTGTTCGGGCCGCTGGCGCTGGCCTACATCCTGGCGGTGCTCGCCTCCCTGGCGGTGGCGCTGACGCTCACTCCGGCGCTCGCCACGATGCTGCTCACCGGCCGCGAGAGCGCCCCCGCGCACGACCCGCCGGTGATGCGCTGGTGCCGGCGCGGCTACGAGCGGGTGCTGCGCGGGGTCGAGCGGGCGCCGCTCCTCGTCGGCGGGCTCACGGTCATCGCCACGCTGAGCGGGGCGGCCCTGCTCCCGACCTTCGGCAGCACCTTCCTGCCGGACCTCAAGGAGGGGCACTTCATCCTGCACATGGCGGCCGCGCCCGGCACCTCCCTGCAGGAATCGGTGCGGATGGGGCGCCACCTCACGGCGGCCCTGCGGGAGATCCCGGGCGTGCGGACGGTGGCCCAGCAGGTCGGCCGCGCCGAGGCCGGGCAGGACACGGCCGGCCCGCACTACAGCGAGGTGCATATCGACCTCGATCCGACCCTGGACGGCGAGGGCCAGGAGGCCGTCGAGGCGCGGATCCGGGCCCTGATGACCAGCTTCTCGGGGGCGGCCTTCTCGCTGAAGACCTTCCTGACCGAGCGGATCGAGGAGACGGTGTCGGGCTTCACGGCGCCGGTGGTGATCAACCTGTTCGGCCCGGACCTCGCGCGGCTGGAGATCGCGGCCCGCGACGTCGCCCGCGAGATCGGCGAGGTGAGGGGCGCGGCCGACATCCAGCAGGCGGCCCCGCCCGGCCTGCCGCAGGTCAACGTCTCGCTGCGCCCGGCCGACCTGCGCCACTGGGGCCTCGACGCGGTCGAGGTGCTCGAACTCGTGCGCACCGCCTATCAGGGCGACACGGTCGGGCAGAGCTACGAGGGCAACGCGATCTTCAACGTGATCGTGATCCTCGACGCCGCCGTGCGCGGGCGGCTCGCCGCCCTCGGCGAGCTGCCGCTGCGCACCCGCGGCGGCAGCTACGTGACGCTGCGCCAGGTCGCGGACATCTACGAGACGCCGGGGCGCTTCCAGGTGCTGCACCAGGGGGCGCTCAGGGTGCAGACCGTGACGGCGAACGTGGTCGGGCGCGACGTCGCCTCCTTCGTCGAGGCGGCCCGGCGCAAGGTCGCCCGCGAGGTCGAGCTGCCGCCCGGCACCTACGCGGCCTTCGCGGGCAGCGCCGAGGAGCAGGCGCGCTCGCGGCGGGACCTCCTGGTCTCCTCGGCCTTCGCCGGTCTCGGCATCCTGCTGCTGCTCGGCGTGGTGACCGGGCATTGGCGCAACCTCGCGCTCGTCGTGGCCAACCTGCCCTTCGCGGTGGTCGGCGGCGTGCTCGCGGTGTTCCTGACCGGCCGGGTGCTGTCGCTCGGCTCGATGGTGGGCTTCGTGACCCTGTTCGGGATCTCCCTGCGCAACACCATCATAATGATCTCCCACTACGACCACCTGGTGGGCGTCGAGGGCCGGACCTGGAGCGTCGCGACGGCGATCGAGGGTGCCGGGGACCGGCTGGTGCCGATCCTGGCGACCTCGCTGGTCACCGGCCTCGGGCTGATGCCGCTGGCGCTCGGGGCCGGCGAGCCCGGCCGCGAGATCGAGGGGCCGATGGCGATCGTGATCCTGGGCGGCCTCGTGACCTCGACGGCGCTGAACCTCCTGGTCCTGCCGATGCTGGCGGTGCGGGTGGGCCGCTTCGTCGGGCCGGGCGCGGGATCGGACCCGCTGCGCGGGGCGCCGCACGCCTCCGAGGAGACGGCCTGATCGTCAGGCGCCCGCGTCGCCGCCCGGCTCCCGGAGCCGCCAGCGCAGGTCGAGCGCGTGGGCGATGCCCGCCCCCGCGAGCGCCAGGGCGATCCAGGTCCAGGCGGCGCCGACGAGCGCCGCCCGCAGGGCGAGCATCAGGCAGGCGCCCGAGGCGAGGTTGACGAGGAGACCGGGCAGGCCCGGCCGCCCGGCCCGCCGCCGCCACGCCGTCAGCGCCACCGCCTCGAGCGCGACGAGCGCCAGCACCAGGTCGACGATGCGGCCGCTCCCGAACAGGTCCGACACGCGCGCTCCCCCACTCCGCCTCAGAACGGCCCGTTGAAGCGCACGATCGACCAGTTGAGGCAGGCCGCGACCCCGACCCAGAGCAGGTAGGGCAGCAGGAGCAGCACCCCGGTGCCGGAATGCCGGCCGACGACCAGCATCAGCACCGCGATGGAGAGCCAGAGCGCCGCCACCTCGGCGAGCGCCCAGTCGGGCCGGCGCAGGCGGAAGAACAGCCCGCTCCAGGCGACGTGGAGGGCACCGTTCACCGCGAAGGCGACGAGGAGCCAAGTCCGCGCGGGGCCCGCCGGGGCGGCGTTCCAGGCCAGGACCCCGGCCGCGGCCGCGAGGCCGATGATCACGGTCCAGATCGGCCCGAAGGCCCAGTCGGGCGGCTTCCAGGCCGGCACGCGCAGGGCCGCGTACCAGGGATCGATGACCGTGAGCCACGCGCCCGCCGCGGCGAGCGCGATGCCCGCGAGGGCCGCCACGATCACCGGCGCCGCGGACCCGCCGAGCAGGCCGCTCACGGGGAGACCCAGCCGAACAGGTGCGCGAGGTCCTTGAAGAAGATCCGCGCGTGGGCGGCGGGCCGCGCCCGCACCAGCTCCTTGTTCATGTAGGAATCCCAGGTGAGCGACTGCACGTCCGGGTCGCGGCAGATGCTGACGAAGCGCTCCCGGAGCGCGTCGTTGCGGTACCAGACAGTCTGCATCAGGCGCAGGATCCAGAATACGCGGCCATGCGCCTTGAGGAAGCGGCGGCGGGCCTGGGCCAGGGCGCGGGCATCGCCGGTGGCGAGGCACTCGTGCACCGCCTCCGCGGCGAGCCTGCCGCCGAGCATCGCGTAGTAGATGCCCTCGCCCGAGGCCGGCGCGACGAGGCCGGCGGCGTCGCCGGTGAGCAGCACGTCGCGCCCGTTGTCGAAGCGGGGCAGGGGCTTGAGGGGCAGGGGGCGCCCTCGCGGCGCAGCGTCTCGCCCGCGTCGAGCCCGGTCGCCTCGCGCAGGCGCCCGACCGCCTGGCGCAGCGAGAAGCCCTTGCGGGCGCTGCCGGTGCCGATGCTGAGCGTGTCGCCGTGCGGGAAGATCCAGGCGTAGAAGTCGGGCGAGAGGGCGCCCTGGTAGTAGACGTCGCAGCGCGCCGCCTCGAAGGCGCCGGAGGCCGGCGTGCGGACGACCTCGTGATAGGCGAAGACCTGCCGCATCCTGGCGTGGCCCGGGATCTCCTGGCGCCCGACCGCCGAGGCGGCCCCGTCCGCCCCGATCACCAGCCGGGTGCGCACCGCCTCCGCCTCGCCGTCGCGGCGACGCAGGTGCACGGTGACGAGCCCGTCCCCCTCCCGGGTGAGGCGCAGGAAGGTGCCGGTGCGGCGCTCGGCCCCGGCCAACGCCGCGCGGTTGCGCAGCCACTCGTCGAAGGGGGCGCGGTCGACCATGCCGACGAAGCCCTCGCCGACCGGCATGTCGACGGCCCGGTTGGCGGGCGAGACCATGCGGGCCGAGCGGATCCTCGCCACGAGCAGGTCGTCCGGGATGGCGAAGTCGCGGATCAGGCGCGGCGGGATCGCCCCGCCGCAGGGCTTGATGCGCCCCGCCTTGTCGAGGAGCAGGACCCGGCGGCCGAGCCGGGCGAGATCGGTCGCGGCGGTCGCCCCCGCCGGCCCGCCCCCACCACCACCGCGTCGAGGACCGCGTTGCTCACGGGGGTGCTCATCATGGCCGTGCTCGTCATGGCCGTGCCTCCCTGGTTGCCGTTCTTCGTCGACGGGCCCTCGTCACCTCCTGCGGGCCCGTTTGGGCCCGGAGAGGGGAGGTCGGATTCTCAGCCGTGCGACGCCGCGAGGCCCGACAGGTCCGGCCGGGGCGCCTGCGCGGGTGCCCCGATCCGCCACGCGAGCCCCGCCGCGACCACGAACAGGGCCGCCTCGGCCGCGAAGACCGTCGCGTAGGCGGGCACGACCGCGCCGAGGGCGAGGCGGGCGACGTCGACGCTCGCGGCCCCGAGGAAGCCCCCGAGCCCGAACGCCACGCCCTGCGCGGCGCCCCAGACGCCCATGCGGGTGCCGTGGCGGCTCTCGCCGCCCGCGCCCGCGAGGCCCATCATCAACCCGATCGCCGAGACCGCGAAGACGCCGTTGAAGAAGCCGAGCAGCGCCACGCAGGTCCGCAGCAGCCCGCCCGGGCCGCCGAGAAGCGGCGCGTCGGGGCCGGCGCCGCAGGCCGCGATCGCCAGCAGCGCGGCGGCCGAGCCGAGGCAGCCGCCGGTGGTCCACAGCCGCAGCGAGGCGAGGCGCCCGCGCGCCCGCACGGTCACGAGGGCGACCAGGACCATCCCGGCGAGCACGCCGCCGTTCTGGATCCCGGCGAGCTTGGTGGTGGCGCCGGGCGTCATCGCGAAGACGAGGCCCGCGAAGGGCTCGAGGATCAGCTCCTGGGCGGAGTAGGCGAGCATCGCCAGGAAGATGAAGATCGTGAAGCGCCGCGCCGCGGGCTCGGCCCAGACCTCGCCGAGCACCTGCCGGAAGGGCCGCCGCGCCGCCTCCCGGGCCGCCGCTCGCGGGCGCCGCGGCTCGACGCCCCAGAGTGCCGCGAGCGCCACCGCGAAGGCGATCGCCGACACGCCGCCCGAGACCGCGACGAGCCGCCCCGCGGAGAACGGGTCGAGCAGGTGCCCGGCGGTCGGGGCGGTGACGACGAAGCCGGCGATCATCATGATCCAGACGATGGTCGCGGCGGCGCCCCGGCGGCGGGGTGCCACGCCCGTCGAGAGCAGCACCAGCAGCGAGGTCCCGGCCGCCCCGACGCCGATGCCGACGGCCAGGAAGGACAGGATCGCCAGGGCGAAGCCGGCCGCCGGCGCGGTGGCGATCAGGACGGTGCCGGCCGCGGCGCCGACCCCGCCGAGCGCCAGCAGCGCCATGCCGCCGATGATCCAGGGCGTGCGGCGCCCGCCGAGGTCGGAGCCGTAGCCCCAGCGCGGCCGCAGCACCTGCACCGCGTAGTGCAGGGCGACGAGCGCGCCCGGCACCGCGGCCGGGAGCGCCAATTCCACCACCATCACCCGGTTGAGGGTCGAGGTCATCAGCACCACGATCGCCCCGAGGGCGGTCTGGACGAGGCCGAGGCGCAGGATCGTGCCCCAGCCGAAGGGGGCGGGGGCGGCGCTCACGCGGCCCCCCCGGCGCGCAGGGCGAAGGCGGCGACGAGCATGCCGAGCACGGAGAGCAGCGTGCCGGTGCCGTTGTACCACGCGGCCCGGCCGCGCGGATCGGCGAGGAGGCGGGGCATCAGGGCGCCCTGGCCGGCGAGGAGCAGCGCCACGAGGCCCGCGTGGAAGGGCCGGTCCCAGGCGAGGAGCAGGGCCACCACGGCGGCCTGCGGCAGGGCCATCACCGCGCAGGCCAGCCGGGCCGCCCGGGCGGTGCCGAGCTGGACCGGCAGGGAGCGCAGGCCCGTGCGGCGGTCCCCCTCGACGGACTTGAAGTCGTTGAGGGTCATGATGCCGTGGGCGCCCAGGCTGTAGAGCAGCGCCAGCAGGATCACCCGTCCGTCGGGCAGGGACCCCGTCATCGCGGCCGCCCCCGTGAACCAGGGCAGCCCCTCGTAGCAGAGCCCGCAGGCGGCGTTGCCCCACCAGCCGTTCCGCTTCAGGCGGACGGGCGGGGCGCTGTAGAGCCACGCCAGGGCGAGCCCGAACAGGCCGGCGCCGAGGATCCAGGGCCCGAGGGCGCCCGCCACCGCCAGGGAGAGCAGCGTCCAGGCCAGGGCGACGGCGAGCCCCCAGCGGCCGGGGATGCGGCCCGAGGGGATCGGCCGCTGCGGCTCGTTGATGGCGTCCACGTGCCGGTCGAACCAGTCGTTCACCGCCTGGCTGGTCGCGCAGACCAGGGGCCCGGCGAGCAGGAGGCCGGCGACGACCACCGGCCAGCGCCCCGCCGGCGCGACGCCCGAGGACACGACCCCGCAGGCGAAGGCCCACATCGGGGCGAACCAGGTGATCGGCTTCAGCAATTCGAGCAACGCGCCCGGCGCGGGGAGCGCGCGGGCTCCGCCACCGTCGCGACGGGCGGGCCGCCACTTCGTCCAGGGATGCGCGAGGGGCTTCGTCGTCATGCCGCGAGGGTGTGACGCGGCCGGGCAAGTGTCAAGTAAAGTTTACACCCGCGCGGCGCGCGGCGGGGATCAGCCGGGCTCCTCCTCGGTGTCCTCGCTCCCGTCGAGGTCGCCGAGGCCGTAGCGGCGCAGCTTGGCGTAGAAGCCCTGGCGGCTGAGGCCCAGCATCTCCGCCGCCGAGGCGCGGTTGTCGTTCGTGATGCGCAGGGCCGCCTCGATGCAGAGGCGCTCGATCAGGTCGGTGGTCTCCCGCACCAGGGTCTTCATCGAGACGCGGCCGACGAGGTCGGTCATCTGCTCGACCGAGCGGGGCAGTTCGCGGCCGCCCGCCGCCGGGGCGACCCGGCGGGGCAGGCTGCGCAGGGTGAAGCCCAGGCAGGGGTGCTCGCCGCCCGGCACCGAGACCGCCGCGACCTCGACCTCCTCCACGGCCCCGAACTCGCCGCGCACGACGGTGGCGAAGTGGCGGACCGAGCCGTGCTCCACGAGCGTGCTGAACAGCGCGTTGATCTCGGTCCCCTCGCGGCCGAGCCAGCGGTCGAGGGGCTCGCCCTTGGCCTGGTGCTCGGTGGCGAGCTGCACGAGATCGAGGAAGGCGGCGTTGGCGCCGATGATGCGCCGGTCGCGGTCGGTGACGACGAAGCCCTCCGGCATCGCCTCGATCACCTCGAGGGCGCCCGAGCGCGAGGCCGCCGGCCCGGACGGCGCCGCGACCTGGGTGAGGCGCACCAGGATGTTGGTGCCGGTCTCCTGCCGGAAGAGGGCGGCGGAGACGCGGGCCTCGCCGCGGCGGTGGGCGAGCCGCGCGTGCAGGTCCTCGGCCTGGCCGGTGAGCCGCAGGCCCACCAGCAGCGACTGGACCGCGCGGGCGCTCTCGGGCTCGAACAGGTCGACCACGTCCTGGCCGACGATGCGCTTGGCCGAGCGGCCGAGCAGGCGGGCCGCGGCCGGGTTGATCTCGGCGACGCGCCGCGTCCCCGCATCGACGATCAGCACCGATTCGCCCGCCAGCTGGAACAGCACGCGGTAGCGGGTCTCGGCCCCGCGCAGGCGGGCGTAGTCGCGCTCCAGGGCCTGCTGCGATTCGGCGAGGCGCTGCTGCAGGGCGGCGAGGGCCCGCAGGTCGCGGCCGATCGCGATGATGCGCCCGTCACCGGGGATGCGCAGGGCGGAGTAGCGGATCGGGACGTCGGCGCCGCCGCTGCGCGACGGGTGGTTGACCTGCCGCCAGCGCGTCACCGTGCCGGGCCCGGCATCCTCCAGGAGGCTCGCGATCTTCGCGCGGCTCTCCGCCGTGACGGTGTCGATCCAGCGCCGGCCGAGCCAGCTCTCGCCCGCCTCCTCGGCAAGGCCGTCCGCGCCGAAGGTCGCGTCCCGGATCACGCCGTCCGGATCGACGATCAGCGACACGTCCGTCGCCGCGGCGACGAGCGCACCCGTCGTCTGCGCGTCGAGGTGGGAGACGGCGTCTCGAAGCACCGCGAACGTTTCCTTCGCAGTAAGGCTCAAGGGCTTGTTCAAGGGTCACCACTGGACGCCGACCGCACTGAACACACCTTTCAGCAGGCTCTAACCCGTAGATCAAGCAGGCTCTGCGCGATCCCGGGCGCGTTGCGGGCATCTCCCACGGCGGCGTCCGCGCCCGCGTGGCGGACCCTGTCGGGCCGATCGTGGAAGGCGGGGCCGCCGACCAGGATCGAGACGCCGCGGTTGCGCGAGCCGCGCCGGATCACCGGGATGATCTCGGTGAGCGCGTCGAGATGCACGTCGCAGGACAGGGACAGGCCGATCACGTCGAACCACTCGGCGCGCATGCGCGCCATCGGCTCCGTCAGCTGCCGGTCCACGCTCGAGGTGACGTCCCAGCCGGCCTCGCCGAAGAAGTGGGCCACCAGGGTCAGGCCGAACGTGTGCATCTCGCCCGGAGCCGGCATCAGCAGCACGCGGCGGCTCGCCGGATCGACGGGGTGCGGATCGAGAAAGAGCAATTCCAGGTCGTGGACGATGCGGCGCAGCCGCGCCATCGCGACCGTCACCTGCACGAAGTCGCACTCGTCCTCCTCCCACAGGCGGCCGATATGCCGCGCCGTGGGGGCGAGCAGCCCGAGCAGCAGGTCGTCGAGGCCGAGGCCCCCGTCGAGCAGCCCGCGGATCTCCGCCATCACGTCGGCGTCCTGCGGCGCCAGCATCAGCGCGCTGAACCGGACGACCTCCTCGGCGATCGGCGGGCGGCCGACAGCGCGCACCCTCGGGCGCTCGGACCGGTGGGCGAGCATCAGCCGCGGGATGATCTCGGCCTCGACCACGCGCGCGAGGTCGTCCCTCCACCTGGCCCCGCGCCCGAGACCGCCGGCCTCGCCGCAGGGGCTCTCCCGTGGCGGGACAAAACTGCCCGTCAGGTCGCCCGAATACCTCGGATCTCCCATCGGCACCTCCCCGATGCACGTTCTGCCCGGATGTCCTTATACAGAGTCACGTTTTTTGCTTTGGGAGCCTCTCACGACAGGTCGAGAGAGCCGGGCTTTAGGGAAAATACCCGTCCTCGGCGTGGCCGCAAGTGACTTTCGCGGCCTAAGCCCTGAAATGTCACCCGGCACGACTGTCAACCTGTGTTGACACTCGCGCGGCCGTGGTCCTAGGCTGCCCCCATCGACGACCCGCCGCGAAGGCGGGCGGGCAGGGCAGGATCGAGGCAGGGCAGGCGCGATGGCGACGTCCAACAACCGTCCGGTTCTGTACAGCGAGGCCGAGCGGCGCCGCCGCGACGCCACGCCCTGGACCCTGGTGCAGGGCGTCCTGGCGCCGGTCCAGTTCGCGATCTTCCTGGTCAGCCTGGGGCTGGTCCTGCGCACCCTCGCCACCGGCGAGGGCGCGGCGCTCGCCAACGCCTCGGTGGTGACGAAGACGCTCGCGCTCTACGCCATCATGGTGACCGGCTCCCTCTGGGAGAAGGCGGTGTTCGGGCGCTACCTCTTCGCGCCGGCCTTCTTCTGGGAGGACGCGGTCAGCATGCTGGTGCTGGCCCTGCACACGGGCTACCTGGCGGCCCTCGCCACCGGGGCGCTCGCGGTCCCGGCCCTGATGGGGCTCGCGCTCGCGGCCTATGCCGCCTACCTCGTCAACGCCGCCCAGTTCCTCCTGAAGCTGCGCGCCGCCCGCGCCGGGGCGCCGGCGCGCCGCGCGCCCCGCCTGACGGAGGCGACGCCGTGACGGCCCTCGCGAGCCCCCCCGCCTGCGGCCCGGTGCTGCGCCAGGAGCGCGGCCAGCGCGCCGTGTTCTGCGGCCTCACCGGCATCGTCTGGCTGCACCGCCGCATCCAGGACGCCTTCTTCCTGGTCGTCGGCTCGCGCACCTGCGCGCACCTGATCCAGTCGGCGGCGGGCGTCATGATCTTCGCCGAGCCGCGCTTCGCGACGGCGATCATCGAGGAGCGCGACCTCGCGGGCCTCGCGGACGCCAACGAGGAGCTCGACCGGGTGGTGACCCGCCTGCTGGAGCGGCGGCCGGACATCCGGCTCCTGTTCCTGGTGGGCTCCTGCCCGTCCGAGGTGATCAAGCTCGACCTGTCGCGCGCCGCCGCGCGCCTCTCGGCCCGGGTCGCGCCCGCGGTGCGGGTGCTCAGCTACTCGGGCAGCGGGATCGAGACCACCTTCACGCAGGGCGAGGATGCCTGCCTCGCCGCCCTGGTGCCGGACCTGCCGCGGGACGAATCGGGCTCGCTCCTCGTCGTGGGCGCCCTCGCGGACGTGGTCGAGGACCAATTCGCGCGGCTCTTCGCGGAGCTCGGCCTCGGGCCGGTGCGCTTCCTGCCGGGGCGGCGGGCGGCGGACCTTGCGCCGGTCGGGCCGGGGACCCGCTACCTGCTGGCCCAGCCCTTCCTGGCCGACACGGCGCGCGCCCTCGACGCGCGCGGCGCGTCGCGGATTGCCGCCCCCTTCCCCCTCGGAGCGGAGGGGACGACGCTCTGGCTCGCGGCCGCCGCCCGCGCCTTCGGCGTGCCGGCCGACCGCGTGGACGCGGTCACGGCGCCGGGCCGCGCCCGGGCGGCCCGCGCGCTCGCCGCCCATCGGGAGCGGCTCGCCGGGCGGCGGGTCTTCTTCTTCCCGGATTCGCAGCTCGAACTGCCCCTGGCGCGGTTCCTGGCGCGGGAGCTCGGGGCGGAGCTGATCGAGGTCGGCACGCCCTACCTCCACCGCGCCCACCTCGCCGAGGAGCTCGCCCTGCTGCCGGACGGGGTGGCGGTGACCGAGGGCCAGAGCCTCGACGACCAGCTCGACCGCTGCCGGGCGGCGCGGCCCGACCTCACGGTCTGCGGGCTCGGCCTCGCCAACCCGCTCGAGGCGGAGGGGCTCGCCACCAAGTGGTCGATCGAGCTCCTGTTCACGCCGATCCAGGGCTACGACCAGGCCGGCGACCTCGCCGGGCTCTTCGCCCGCCCCCTCGTGCGCCGCGCGCGGCTGGAGGTCTGAGGCGATGCAGCTCACGCTCTGGACCTACGAGGGGCCTCCCCATATCGGCGCGATGCGGGTCGCGGCGGCGATGAACGGCCTGCACTACGTGCTGCACGCGCCGCAGGGCGACACCTACGCCGACCTGCTCTTCACGATGATCGAGCGGCGGGATTCCCGCCCGCCGGTGACCTACACGACCTTCCAGGCCCGCGACCTCGGCGCCGACACGGCCGAGCTGTTCAAGCGGGCCGCCGCCGAGGCCTACGCGCGCTTCCGCCCGCAGGCGATGATCGTGGGCGCCTCCTGCACGGCCGAATTGCTGCAGGACGACCCGGCCGGCCTCGCCCGGGCGCTCGGCCTGCCGATCCCGGTGATCCCGCTCGACCTCCCGGCCTACCAGCGCAAGGAGAATTGGGGGGCCTCCGAGACCTTCTACCGCCTGGTCCGGGCGCTCGCGGGGCCGCCGGCCGCGCGCCCGGCGCGCGCGGTGCGCAGCTGCAACATCCTGGGCCCGACCGCCCTCGGCTTCCGCAACCGGGACGACCTGCGCGAGGTGCGCCAGCTCCTCGACCGGCTCGGGATCCCGGTCAACGTGGTGGCGCCGCTGGGCGCCTCGCCCGCCGACCTCGCCCGCCTCGGCGAGGCCGATTTCAACGTCGTCCTCTACCCGGAGGTGGCGCGCGCCGCCGCGCAGTTCCTGGAGCGGACGCACCGCCAGCCCTTCGTCGAGATCGCGCCGATCGGGGTGCGGGCGACGCGCGCCTTCGTGGAGGCGGTGGCGGCCCGGGCCGGCGTCGATCCGGCCCCGGTCCTCGCCGACGAGGGCTCGCGCCTGCCCTGGTACGCGCGCTCGGTCGATTCGACCTACCTGACGGGCAAGCGCGTCTTCGTGTTCGGCGACGCGACCCACGCGGTCGCCGCCGCCCGGGTCGCCACGGCGGAACTCGGCTTCGCGCTCGTCGGCCTCGGCACTTACGCGCGCGAATTCGCCCGCGAGGTCCGGGAGGAGGCCGAGGCGCACGGCCTCACCGCCCTCGTCAGCGACGATTACCTCGCCGTCGAGGAGGCGATCGCGGCGGCGCAGCCGGAACTGGTGCTCGGCACCCAGATGGAGCGCCACATCGCCAAGCGCCTCGGCATTCCCTGCGCGGTGATCTCGGCCCCGATGCATGTCCAGGACGTGCCGGCCCGCCACGCGCCCCAGATGGGATTCGAGGGCGCCAACGTCCTCTTCGACACGCTCGTGCACCCCCTGATGATGGGGCTGGAGGAGCACCTGCTCGCCATGTTCCGGGACGACCCGGAATTCCACGACGGCGTCGCCCCCTCGCATCTCGGCGGGACGGCGCGGGACCTGCCCGCCGCCGCGCCGCAGCCCGCCGCCCTCGTCTGGGCCATCGAGGCCGAGCGCGAACTCAAGAAGGTGCCGTTCTTCGTGCGGGGCAAGGCCCGCAGCAACACCGAGCGCTTCGCCCGCGAGCGCTCGCTCCCGCTCATCACCGTCGAGACCCTGTACGATGCAAAAGCGCATTTCAGCCGCTGAGCCGGCGGACGCGCTGCCGGAGCTGCGCGTCGTCATCGTCACCCTCGATAACCACCTCGCCGGGGCGGTGGACCGGGCGCGCCAGAGCCTCGCCCGCAGCGAGCCGCGCCTCGTGCTGAGCTTCCACGCCGCGGCCGAGTGGGATTCCGACCCGGCCGCCCTCGACACCTGCCGGGCCGAGATCGCCCGGGCCGACATCGTGCTCTCGGCCATGCTGTTCATGGACGAGCACGTGCGGGCGGTGCTGCCGGCCCTGCTGGCGCGGCGCCCGCATTGCGACGCGATGGTGGGCTGCCTCTCCGCCGCCGAGGTGGTGCGCACGACCCGGATCGGCCGCTTCGCCATGGACGGCTCGCAGAACGGGGCGCTCGCCTTCCTCAAGCGCCTGCGCGGGCGCCAGGGCGGGCAGGGCGGCGGCGCCCGCCAGATGGCGCTGATCCGCCAGATCCCCCGCATCCTGCGCTTCATCCCGGGCTCGGCCCAGGACGTGCGGGCCTATTTCCTGACGCTGCAATACTGGCTCGCCGGCTCGGACGAGAACGTCGTCAACCTCGTGCGCTTCCTCGTGTCGCGCTACGCGGCCGGGCCGCGGGCCGGCTGGCGCCAGCGCCTGACCGCCGAGGAGCCGCTCGCCTATCCGGAGACCGGCCTCTACCACCCGCGCATGGCCGGCCGCATCGGCGAGCGCCCCGAGCGCCTGCCGGTCCCGGCCGGGAGCCACGGCCGGGTCGGCCTCCTGCTGATGCGCTCCTACGTGCTGGCCGGCAACACGGCGCATTACGACGGGGTCATCGCCGCCCTCGAGGCCCGCGGCCTCGCCGTCGTGCCGGCCTTCGCCAGCGGCCTCGACAACCGCCCGGCGATCGAGCGCTTCTTCCTGCGCGACGGGCGCCCCCGCGTCGACGCCCTGGTCTCGCTCACCGGCTTCTCCCTCGTCGGCGGCCCCGCCTACAACGACGCGGCCGCGGCCGAGGCGGTGCTGCGCCGCCTCGACGTGCCCTACCTCGCCGCCCACGCGGTCGAGTTCCAGACGCTGGAGCAGTGGGACGCCTCCGACCGCGGCCTCTCGCCGGTCGAGGCCACCATGATGGTGGCGATCCCGGAACTCGACGGGGCGACCGCCCCGATGGTGTTCGGCGGGCGCTCCGGCCGCCCGGCCGCGGGGCCCGCCCCTTCCGCCCATCCCCGCGACATGGCCGTGCAGATCGAGCGCGCCGACCGCCTCGCCGCGCGGGTCGCCCGCCTCGTCGCCCTGCGCCGCCGGCCGCGGGCCGAGCGCCGCCTCGCCGTCGTGCTGTTCAACTTCCCGCCCAATGCCGGGGCGACCGGCACCGCGGCCTTCCTGTCGGTCTGGGAATCGCTCTGGCGCGTGCTCGCGGCCCTGGCGCGGGACGGCTACCGCGTCGAGGTTCCGGAGAGCGCCGAGGCCCTGCGCCGCCGCGTCCTGGAGGGCAATTCCGCCCGCTACGGCACCCCGGCCAACGTCGCCCACCGCATCCCCGCCGACGAGCACGTGCGCCGCGAGCGCCACCTCGCCGAGATCGAGGCGCAGTGGGGCCCGGCGCCCGGGCGCCACCAGAGCGACGGCGCGGCGCTCCTGGTGCTCGGCGCCGCCTTCGGCAACGTCTTCGTCGGGATCCAGCCCGCCTTCGGCTACGAGGGCGACCCGATGCGGCTGCTCTTCGAGCGCGGCTTCGCGCCGACCCACGCCTTCTCGGCCTTCTACCGCTACCTGCGCGAGGATCTCGGCGCCGACGCGATCCTGCATTTCGGCACCCACGGGGCGCTCGAATTCATGCCCGGCAAGCAGGCCGGGCTCTCGGCCGCCTGCTGGCCCGAGCGGCTGATCGGCGAGGTGCCCAACCTCTACCTCTACGCGGCCAACAACCCCTCGGAGGGGACGCTCGCCAAGCGCCGGGCGGCCGCGACCCTGGTGAGCTACCTGACGCCGAGCCTCGCCCAGGCCGGCCTCTATCGCGGCCTCCTCGACCTGCGGGCCTCGCTCGAGCGCTGGCGGGCCCTGCCGCCGGAGGACGCCGCGGAGCGCGCCGCGCTCGCGGAGATGATCCGGTCCCAGGCCGAGGCCCTCGACCTCGCCGCGGCCGGCGACCCCTGGGCCGAGGAGGCCGGCGGCCGCATCGCCGACCTGACCCTGCGCCTCGTCGAACTGGAGCACACGCTGATCCCGCACGGGCTCCACGTGGTCGGGGAGGGGACGCGGCCGCAGGAGCGGGTCGACCTCCTGCTCGCCCTCGCGGACTCGGTCCACGGCCTCGCGCCCGCCCGCGCGGCGATCGAGGCGCTGGTCGCGGGCGCCTCGCCCGACCAGGCCCTCGCCGCCTCCGGCCTCCCGGCCGACGAGGCCGCCCGGGCCGCCTTCCGGGCGCTCGCCGAGACCGACCGGCTGCTCGCCGAGGACCACGAGGTCCCGGCCCTGCTGCGGGCCCTCGACGGCCGCTTCGTGCCCCCGGTGGCCGGGGGCGACGTGCTGCGCACGCCCGCGATCCTGCCGACCGGGCGCAACCTGCACGGCTTCGACCCCTACCGGATCCCGAGCGCCTTCGCGCTCGCCGACGGCCGCGCCCAGGTCGAGCGGCTGCTCGCCCGCCACGCGGCGGACGGGGGCCGGCTGCCGGAGAGCATCGCGATCGTGCTCTGGGGCAGCGACAACCTGAAGACCGAGGGCGGCCCGATCGCGCAGGCCCTCGCGCTGATGGGGGCGGCGCCGCGCTTCGACGGCTACGGCCGGCTCTGCGGCGCGACGCTGATCCCGCTCGCGGAACTCGGCCGCCCGCGCATCGACGTGGTGGCGACGCTCTCCGGCATCTTCCGCGACCTGCTGCCGCTGCAGACCCGGCTCCTCGCCGAGGCGGCCTTCCTGGCGGCCTCGGCCGACGAGCCCGAGGCGATGAACTACGTGCGCAAGCACGCGCTGGCCCACCAGGCGGCCCAGGGGATCGACCTGGAGACGGCGGCCCTGCGGGTGTTCAGCAATGCCGAGGGCGCCTACGGGGCCAACGTCAACTTCCTCGTCGATAGCGGGCGCTGGGAGGACGACACCGAGCTCTGCGAGACCTTCTCGCGCCGCAAGAGCTTCGCGTATGGCCGCGACGGCAGGCCCGCGCCGCAGCGGGCGCTGATGCAGGCGGTGCTCGGCACGGTCGAGGTCGCCTACCAGAACCTCGATTCCGTCGAGGTCGGCGTCACCAGCGTCGACCACTACTTCGACGGGCTCGGCGGCATGGCCCGCGCGGTGAGCAAGGCCCGCGGCGCGGCGGTGCCGGTCTACATCTCCGACCAGACGCGGGGCGAGGGCAAGGTCCGCTCCCTGTCCGAGCAGGTCGCGCTCGAAACCCGCACCCGCATGCTCAACCCGAAATGGGTCGAGGGCATGCTCGGCCACGGCTACGAGGGCGTGCGCCAGATCGACCAGCACCTCACCAACACGGTGGGCTGGTCGGCGACCACCGACCAGGTCGCGCCCTGGATCTACCAGCGCCTCACCGAGACCTACGTGCTCGACGAGGCCATGCGCGAGCGCATGGCGGCGCTCAACCCCGCCGCCTCCGCCAAGGTCGCCCACCGCCTGATCGAGGCGCATCGGCGCGGCTTCTGGACACCCGACCCCGAGACGCGGGCCGCCCTCGACCGGGCCGAGGAGGCCCTGGAGGACCGGCTCGAAGGCATCACCGCGGAGGCCGCCGCATGAACATCGCGATCCGAAATCCCGTGGCGACGCGCCCGGCCGAGCGGCGGGAGGAAGGCAGCCTCCAGGTCGCCCTCGACCCGGACCTGCGCATCGACACCGCCAAGGTCTTCGCCGTCTACGGCAAGGGCGGGATCGGCAAGAGCACCACCTCCTCGAACCTCTCGGTCGCCTTCTCGAAGCTCGGGAAGCGGGTGCTGCAGATCGGCTGCGATCCCAAGCACGATTCGACCTTCACGCTGACGAAGCGCCTCGCCCCGACGGTGATCGATGCCCTGGAGGCGGTGAAGTTCCACGCCGAGGAACTGCGCGTCGAGGATTTCGTGGTCGAGGGCTACAACGGCGTGATGTGCGTCGAGGCCGGGGGACCGCCCGCCGGCACCGGCTGCGGCGGCTACGTCGTCGGCCAGACCGTGAAGCTGCTCAAGGAGCACCACCTCCTGGAGGAGACCGACGTCGTCGTCTTCGACGTGCTGGGCGACGTGGTCTGCGGCGGCTTCGCCTCGCCGCTCCAGCACGCGGACCGGGCGCTCATCGTCACCGCGAACGACTTCGACTCGATCTTCGCGATGAACCGCATCGTCGCGGCGATCCACGCCAAGGCCAAGAATTACGGGGTGCGGCTCGGCGGGGTGATCGCCAACCGCTCGGCGGCGACGGACGAGATCGACCGCTTCAACGCCGCGGTGGGCCTGCGGCGCCTCGCGCATTTCCAGGACCTCGACGTGGTGCGCCGCTCGCGCCTGCGCAAGGCGACCCTGTTCGAGATGGAATCCTCGCCGGAGCTCGACGCCGTGCTGGCCGAGTACCTCGCCCTGGCGGAGGCGCTCTGGGCCGGCGTCGAGCCCCTGGAGGCTGAGCCGATGCGCGACCGCGACCTGTTCGAGTTCCTCGGCTTCGATTGAGGGGGCGGGCGATGGGCATCGCGGCATCGCAGATCCGGGGAGACCGTCCCGCCCGCTTCCGGGACGGGCGCGGTGCGGCATCGCCAACGCGCGGAGGAACGACGCCGTGACCAGCCCCAGCTACGCCGCCCGCCGCTCGCAGCTCGAAACCTACTTCGACCGCACCGCGGTCGACGCCTGGGCGCGGCTCACCTCCGACGCGCCGGTGAGCCGCATCCGCGCCACCGTGCGGGCCGGCCGCGACGCCATGCGGGCCGAGCTGCTCTCCTGGCTGCCGCGGGACCTCTCCGGGTGCCGCCTGCTCGACGCCGGCTGCGGCACCGGCGCGCTCGCCGTCGAGGCGGCGCGGCGCGGCGCCGCCGTGGTCGCGGTCGACGTCTCGCCGACCCTGATCGGGCTCGCCCGCGAGCGCACCGCCGGCCTCGCCCTGCCGGGCCGCCTCGACTTCCGGGTCGGCGACATGCTGGACGACGGGCTCGGCCGCTTCGACCACGTCGTGGCGATGGATTCGCTGATCCACTACCCGGCCGCCGACATCCTGCGCGCCCTCGCGGTGCTCGCCCGCCGCACCGAGGCCTCGCTCCTGGTCACGGTCGCGCCCCGCACCGCGCTGCTCACGCTGATGCACGCGGCCGGGCGCCTGTTTCCCCGCGGCGACCGCGCCCCCGCGATCGTCCCGGTGAGCGAGGCGGCGCTGCGCCGCCGCATCGCCCGCGAGGCCGCCCTCGACGCCTTCGCGGTCCGCCGCTCCCGGCGGATCACCAGCGGCTTCTACCTCTCGAACGCCCTGGAGCTCGCGCGGCCATGAGGGCGACCGGCTCCCTCCTGCGGGTGCTGGCGAAGGCCGGGCCCCGCCTGCTCCCCTTCGCGGATGCGGCCACGGCGGAGCTGCCGCTCGGGCGGCTGCTGCGCCTGTCCCTGTTCCAGGTGACGGTCGGGATGGCCGCGGTGCTGCTCATCGGCACCCTCAACCGGGTGATGATCGTCGAACTCGCCGTGCCGGCCTGGATCGTCGCCGTGATGCTGTCCCTGCCGCTGCTGGCCGCCCCGTTCCGGGCCGTGGTCGGCTTCCGCTCGGACCGCCACCGCTCGGTGCTCGGCTGGCGGCGGGTGCCCTACCTCTGGTTCGGCACGCTGCTGCAATTCGGCGGCCTCTCGATCATGCCCTTCGCGCTCCTGATCCTGTCGGGGGACACGACGGGGCCGGTGGCGGTCGGGCAGGGCGCGGCGGCGCTCGCCTTCGTGCTCGTCGGGGCCGGGCTGCACACCACCCAGACGGTCGGCCTCGCGCTCGCCACCGACCTCGCCCCCGCCGAGGCGCGGCCGAAGGTGGTGGCGCTGCTCTGCGCCATGCTGCTCGCCGGCATGATGGCGAGCGCCGTGGTGTTCGGGATCGCCCTCGCGCATTTCTCGGCGATCCGGCTGATCCAGGTCGTGCAGGGGGCCGCCCTCGCGACCCTGATCCTCAACGGCATCGCCCTGTGGAAGCAGGAGGCGCGCGACCCCTCGCGCACGGGCGGCCCGTCCCAGGGCTTCCGTGCGGCCTGGGCGGCCTACGCGACGCAGCCGCGCGCCCGCCGCCGCCTCCTCGCCACCGGTCTCGGCACGGTCGGCTTCAGCATGCAGGACATCCTGCTCGAACCCTACGGCGGCGAGATCCTGCGCCTGCCGGTCGCCGCCACCACCGCGCTCACCGCGGTGCTGGCGGTCGGGGGCGGGGCCGGCCTCGTCACCGCGGCGCGCTGGCTCAACCGCGGCGGCGACCCGTTCCGGGTCGCGGCGGCGGGCGCCGTCGTCGGCATCGCGGCCTTCTCGGCGGTGATCTTCGCCGCCCCGCTCGGCTCGGGCGCGCTGTTCGGGCTCGGCGTGGCGCTGATCGGGGTCGGCGGCGGCCTCTTCGCCCACGGCACCCTCACCGCCTCGATGGCGGGGGCCGCGCCCGACGAGGCCGGCCTCGCGCTCGGGGCCTGGGGCGCCGTGCAGGCGAGCGCCGCGGGCCTCGCCATCGCGGCGAGCGGGCTCCTGCGCGACGCCGGCTCGGCGCTCGCCGTGGCCGGGCGCCTCGGCGAGGCCCTGACCGACGCCTCCACCGGCTACCTCGTCGTCTACCACGTCGAGATCGCCTTCCTGTTCGCGACGCTCGTCGCCATCGGGCCGCTCACCCGCGCGCCCGCGCGTCCGCGCGCCGGAGCGCCGCTCCCCGCGTCCCGTCCCGTCCGCCCGGCCCTGTCTTGAGGGAGGCCACGATGCCCAAGGGTGCCATCACCGGTTACATCGACGTCGCGCAAGTCGTGCTCTACGCGTTCTGGCTGTTCTTCGCCGGCCTCGTCTTCTACCTGCGCCGGGAGGATCGCCGCGAGGGCTATCCCCTCGAATCCGAGACGCGGGGCGGGCTGATGGGCTGGGACTGGCTGTTCCTGCCCACCCCCAAGGCCTTCGTGCTCGCGGACGGCAAGACCATCCTGGTGCCCCGGCCGGAGGAGGGGCCGAGCGGCCCGCTCGCGGCGGTCAAGCGCGAGATCTGGCCCGGCGCGCCCCTGGAGCCGACCAACGCGACGGACGGGGTCCTCGGCGACGGCGTCGGCCCGGGCTCCTACGCGCAGCGCACCGACACGCCCGACCAGACCTGGGAGGGCCACCATCGCATCGTGCCGATGCGCGTCGCCACCGAGTTCACCGTGGCCGCGCGCGACTACGACCCCCGCGGCATGCGGGTGGTCGGGGCCGACCGGGCCGTGGCCGGCACCGTCAAGGACATCTGGGTCGACCGCGGCGAGTCGCTGCCCCGCTACTACGAGGTCGACCTCGCGGAGGCGCCGGGGCGCTCGGTGCTGCTCCCGGTCGTCTTCGCGGACGTGCAGGGCGCCAAGGGCACCGTCGTGGTGGAGGCGCTGCTCGCCCGGCAATTCGCCGACGTGCCGCCGCGGCGCGAGGTCGACAGCGTCACCATCCGGGAGGAGGACCGCATCATGGCCTTCTACGGCGCCGGCACCCTCTACGCGACCCTCGGACGCCAGGAGCCTCTGCTGTGAGTGCCTCTGCTGTGAGCGCCCCTGCTGCGAGTGCCCCTGCTGCGAGCACCCCCGTTGCGAGCGCGGAGGCGATCCCGGGCGGCCTGCCCGCGCCCCTGCCGCCCGGCGAGCGCCTGCTCTGGCAGGGCCGCCCGGCCCTCCTCGGCCTCGCCCGCCGCGCCTTCCACGCCGACCTCGTGGCGGCCTATTTCGGGCTGCTCGCCGGCTGGCAGGCGCTGGCCTCGGGCAGCCCCGCCTCGGCCCTGCCGGTCCTCGGCGCCGGGGCGGCGGCCCTGGCGATCCTCGGCGGCCTCGCCCTCGCGGCGCGCGCCACCACGACCTACAGCCTGACCGACCGGCGCCTGATCCTGCGCATCGGCATCGCCTTGCCGATGACCGTCAACCTGCCGCTGCGGGAGATCGAGGCGGCCGCCCTGCGCCGCTTCGCGGACGGGACCGGCGACCTGCCGCTGCGGCTGAAGGCGGGCACGCGCCTCGCCTATCTCCACCTGTGGCCGCACGTGCGGCCCTGGCGGCTCGCCGCCCCGGAGCCGATGCTGCGGGCCCTGCCCGGGGCGGACGAGGTCGCCGCGCGCCTCGGGGCGGCCCTCGCCGCCGCGCACGGGCAGGCCGCGCCGGCCTGGCAGCCGGCGCAGGCCGCCCGCACCTCGGCGCCCGGCCGCTTGGCCGCGGCGGGCCCCTGAGGAGGCGGCCATGGCCCATCACACCATCCAGGTCCCGCGCATCCAGGTCCGCCGGGCGATCCTGCTCGTCGGCTTCACGATCGGCGCCGTCGCGCTCGGCCGCTTCGGCGATGTCGGCACCACCCGCATGCCGCCGGCGCGGCCCGTCCAGGTGCTCGACCTGCGGATCGAGGACCGCGCCGGCGGCGCCGTCGCCCTCGCGGATGCGCGGGACGGCCACCTCGTCGCCACGGTGCAGCCCGGCGAGGACGGGTTTCTGCGCGCGACCCTGCGGGTGATGGCCCAGGCGCGGCTGCGGGAGGGGCTCTCCCGCGACCCGCCCTTCCGGCTCACCCGCTGGGACAACGGCACGCTCTCGCTCGACGACCTCGCGTCGGGCCGGCGCATCAACCTCGAAGCCTTCGGGGCCACCAACGCGGCCGCCTTCGCGCGGCTGCTCGAACAGGGGAGGGGCGCAACATGATCCCGTGGTTGACGACCAAGCGCCGCATCGAGGTGCCCTGCACGGTGGAGATCGAGCAGACGCCCGAATCCCTCCACGCGCACGTCACCCTGGAGGGCGGGCTCGCCATCGAGCCCGGCGACGAGGTCACGGTGCACGACGCGCCGACCTCGGTGCCCTACGGCACCCGCCTCACCGTGCGGCGGCGGGCCACCGTGCTGCGGGCGAGCGCGCTCGAGCGCGCCTGGACCCGCCTCGCGGGCCATTTCGAACTCACGGAACTCTACGAAGTCAGCTTCACGGAAAGGACGACGCTATGACCGCGACGGCTCTCCCGGCCCAGAACGAGAGCACCCGCGCCGCCCAGGCGACGACGTTCCTGAGCCCGCGCTTCTACACCACCGACTTCGCGGAGCTCGACCGCACCGACGTCGAGCCGGTCCGCGCCGAGTGGGACGTGCTCATCGCCGAGATGCGCGCCGACCCGAACCGGCGCCACTTCGTGCGCAACACCGAGTTCGACCTCGACCTGTCCGGCCTCGATCCGGAGCTGCGCAAGGAATTCCTCGATTTCCTGGTCTCCTCGATCACGGCCGAGTTCTCGGGCTGCGTGCTCTACGCCGAGATGCGCAAGCGCGCCAAGAACAAGGACATCCGCGAGCTCTTCGCCTTCATGAGCCGCGACGAGGCCCGCCACGCCGGCTTCATCAACGACACGCTGAAGGATTTCGGCGTCGGGGTCGACCTCGGCTTCCTCACCCGGGCCAAGAAATACACCTATTTCCGGCCGAAATTCATCTTCTACGCGACCTACCTCTCCGAGAAGATCGGCTACGCCCGCTACATCACGATCTTCCGGCACCTCGAGCGCCATCCCGAGAACCGCTTCCACCCGATCTTCAAGTGGTTCGAGAAGTGGTGCAACGACGAGTTCCGCCACGGAGAGGCCTTCGCGCTGCTCATGCGCGCCAACCCGAAGCTGCTCTCGGGCCTCAACGCCTACTGGATCAAGTTCTTCGTGCTCGCCGTGTTCGCCACGATGTACGTGCGCGACCATTGCCGGCCGGCCTTCCACGGGGCGCTCGGGGTCGATCCGACCGATTACGACTTCGCCGTGTTCCGGGTCACCTCCGAGATCTCGCGGCAGGTCTTCCCGCTGACCCTCGACCTCGACAACCCGGCCTTCAAGGCGGGGCTCGACCGGCTGCTCGCCTGCGCCCGCGGCATCGAGGCCGCCAAGGCGCAGGGGGGCCTCGCCGGGCGCCTGCGCCGGGCCGGTCACGCGGCCCGGGCCGCCCTCACCTTCGGACGGCTGCTGCTGCTGCCCTCCAAGCCCAACCCGATGCCCGAGCAGATCCGCCTCAGCCCCGCCTGGTAGACGCATGTCCGCCTACGCCTCGCCGATCCTCTTCGCCGTGCTGATGTGGTGGTTCCTCACCGGAGCGATCCTCTGGTTGAACCACCGCCCCCGGCACACTCATGCCTGGAGTTTCGGGGCGATGAGCCTCGCGCTCCTCCTCGCCCTCTGGGGCATCGCGGCCACCGCGGGGGCCGAGAGCGAGGCCTCGGCCTACGGGGCCTTCTCTGCCGCCCTGGTGGTCTGGGGCTGGCAGGAGATGGCCTTCTACATGGGCTACGTCGCGGGGCCGCGGCGCACGCCCGGCCCGCCCTCGATCCGGGGGCTCGCCCGGTTCGGGGCCGCGGCGGCGACCAACCTCTGGCACGAGGCCGCGATCGTGGCGGGCGCCGCCGCGATCGCCTGGCTGACCGCGGGCGCGCCGAACCGGATCGCCCTCTGGACCTACCTGGTGCTCTGGGGGATGAACCTCAGCGCCCGGCTCAACCTCTTCCTCGGCGTGCGCAACCTGCACGCCGAGTTCCTGCCCGAGCACCTGCGCTACCTCGGCAGCTTCTTCCGCCGCGCGCCGATGAACGCGCTCTTCCCGGTCGCCATGCTGCTGGCGACGGGCTTCCTCCTGGTGCTGCTGCACCCCGCCGTCACCGAGAGCGCCTCGGCCTTCAAGCGCAGCGGCCACACCATGCTGGCGACCCTAATGGCCCTCGCCATCCTGGAGCACGGCTTCCTGATGCTGCCGCTGCCCTCCGCCGCCCTCTGGGCCTGGGGCCTGCCGGCCCGCCGCCCACCCGATCCCGACACCGGCCCCCGCCCGGCCGGCGACATCGCCTGACCCGCGGGCCCGCGACGGCCCGCCCATCACGACAGAGGGGACGCACCATGGACTACGAGTCGTTCTTCGCCGCACAGCTCCAGGGCCTTCACCGCGAGGGACGCTACCGGGTCTTCACCGATCTCGAACGGCAGGCCGGGCGCTTCCCCTACGCCACGCAGCACGGAGCCCACGGCACCCGCGAGGTCACGGTCTGGTGCTCCAACGACTACCTCGGCATGGGCCAGCACCCGGCCGTCGCGGCCGCCATGCACGAGGCGATCGACCGCTGCGGGGCCGGCGCGGGCGGCACCCGCAACATCTCGGGCACGAACCACTACCACGTGCTGCTGGAGCGCGAGCTCGCCGACCTGCACCGCAAGGAGGCGGCCCTGCTCTTCACCTCGGGCTACGTCTCGAACTGGGCCGCCCTCGGCACCCTGGCCTCGCGTCTGCCCGGCTGCGTGGTGTTCTCGGACGAGGGCAACCACGCCTCGATGATCGAGGGGCTGCGGGCGAGCCGGGCCGAGCGCCACATCTTCCGGCACAACGACCCCGCGGATCTCGACCACAAGCTCCGGCTGGTGAACCCGGCCCTGCCCAAGCTCGTGGCCTTCGAGTCGGTCTACTCGATGGACGGCGACGTCGCCCCGATCGCGGAACTCTGCGACGTGGCCGAGGCCCACGGCGCCATGACCTACCTGGACGAGGTGCACGCGGTCGGCCTCTACGGCCCGCGCGGCGGCGGCATCGCCGAGCGCGAGGGGCTGATGGACCGCCTCACCGTGATCGAGGGCACCCTCGGCAAGGCCTTCGCGGTCAGCGGCGGCTACATCGCGGCCTCCGCGGCGCTCTGCGACTTCGTGCGCAGCTTCGCCTCGGGCTTCATCTTCACCACCTCGCTGCCGCCCGCGGTGGCGGCCGGGGCGGCGGCCAGCATCCGCCACCTCAAGGCGAGCGGGGCCGAGCGGGCGCGCCACCAGGACCGGGTCGCGGCGGTGCGGCGGCGGCTCGGCGCCCTCGGCATCCCGGTCATGGCCAACGAGAGCCACATCGTGCCGGTGATGGTGGGCGATCCGGTGCTGTGCAAGCAGATCAGCGACACGCTCCTCGACGAGTTCGCGATCTACGTCCAGCCGATCAACTACCCGACCGTGCCGCGGGGGACGGAGCGCCTGCGCATCACGCCCTCGCCCCTGCACAGCGACGCCGACATCGAGCATCTCGCGGCGGCGCTCGGGGCGATCTGGGCGCGGATCGGGCTCGCCAGGGCGGCGTGACGGGGGCGGCTCCGCCGCGCGCGGAGCCGGCGGCTCAAATCGGACAGGACCGCCCGCCCGGATCCCGGCGGCGGTCCTCCAGGCGAGGGGAAACGTCGTGGCGCTCACCCAATCGGCCCTGTCCCGGCGGGCCCTGAAGCCGGGCCCCGCAGCGTCGCCGGCCCCGGCGGCCGCGGCGCCCGCGCCCCGCCCGCCCTATCCGTTCACGGCCATCGTCGGCCAGGAGGCGATGCGGCGCGCCCTGCTGATCGGGGCCGTCGATCCCTCGGTCGGCGGCGTGCTGGTCTTCGGCGACCGCGGCACCGGCAAGTCCACCGCCGTGCGGGCGCTCGCCGCCCTGCTGCCGCCGATGCGCGCCGTCGCGGGCTGCCCCTACGCCTGCGACCCCGCCGACGAGGCCTTCCTCTGCCCCGCCTGCCGAGCCCGGGCGCCCCAGGGACTTCCGGTGCAGAGCGTGCCGGTGCCGGTGGTCGACCTGCCGCTCGGCGCCACCGAGGACCGGGTCGTCGGCGCCCTCGACATCGGCAAGGCGCTCACGCGCGGCGAGAAGGCCTTCGAGCCGGGGCTGCTCGCCCGCGCCAATCGCGGCTTCCTGTACATCGACGAGGTCAACCTGCTCGAGGATCACCTCGTCGACCTCCTGCTCGACGTGGCGGCCTCGGGCGTCAACACGGTCGAGCGCGAGGGCTTGAGCCTGCGCCACCCGGCGCGCTTCGTCCTCGTCGGCAGCGGCAACCCGGAGGAGGGGGAGCTGCGCCCGCAGCTCCTCGACCGGTTCGGCCTCGCCGTCGCGGTGACGACGCCGGCCGACCTCGCCGCCCGCGTCGCCATCGTGCGCCGCCGCGACGCCTACGAGCGCGACCCGGCGGGGTTCGCGGCCGAGTGGGCCGGCGAGGAGGAGCGCCTCGCCGGCGCGATCCTCGCCGCCCGCGCCCGCCTGCCGCGCGTGGCCGTGCCCGACGAGGTGCTCGAAGCGGCCGCCCGGCTCTGCCTCGCCCTCGGGACCGACGGGTTGCGCGGCGAGCTCACGCTGATGCGCACCGCCCGCGCCCTCGCCAGCCTCGACGGCGACGAGGCGGTCGGGCTCGCCCACCTGCGCGAGGTCGCGCCCGCCGCCCTCGGGCACCGGCTGCGGCGCAACCCCCTCGACGAGGCCGGGGCGGAGGCGCGGGTCGCCCGCGCCGTCGCCGAGGTTCTCGGGTGAGCGCCGCCGCCGAGACCTGGGCCCGGGCCTGCCTGGCGGCGGCCCTGTTCGCGCGCGACCCGGCCGGGCTCGGCGGCGTGCGGCTGCGCGCGCGGCCGGGACCGGTGCGGGAGGCGTGGCTCGCGCGGCTGCGCGCCCTCCTGCCCGCCGGCCGCCCGGTGACGCGGCTGCCGGCCGGCATCGCCGACGACGCCCTCCTCGGCGGCCTCGACCTCGCCGCGACCCTGCGGGCCGGGCGCCCGGTCGTCGAACCCGGCCTGCTCGCCCGCAGCCACGGCGGGGTGGTGGTCGTGCCGATGGCCGAGCGGCTCGACGCGGGGATTGCGGCCCGGCTCGCCCGGGTGCTGGAGACCGGCGCGGTCGATCTCGCGCGCGACGGGGTCGCGGCCCGGCTTCCCGCCGCCTGCGGCCTCGTCCTCCTCGACGAGGGCGACGGGGAGGACGAGGCGGTGCCCTCCGCCCTGCTGGAGCGCGCCGCCTTCCACCTCGACCTCGACGGGCTCACCCTGCGGGACGTCTCCGAGCCCGCCCCGCCGGACAGCGCGCCCGTGTCCGGGGAGACCGCCGCGGCCCCCGTCGAGGCGCGCGCGGCCGAGCGCCTCTGCGCCCTCGCGGCGCAGCTCGGCATCGCCTCCCTGCGAGCGCCGATCCAGGCCCTGCGCGCGGCGCGCCAGAATGCCGGGCGGGAGGGGCGTTCGGCCCTGGCCGAGCCCGACCTCGCCGCCGCGGCCGCCCTCGTCCTCGCGCCGCGCGCGACGCGCTGGCCGGCCGAGGCCGAGGCCGAGCCGCCCCCGCCGGAGGCGCCGCCCGA
The DNA here is from genome assembly GCF_029714205.1 of Methylobacterium sp. CB376. Lineage (NCBI taxonomy): Bacteria > Pseudomonadati > Pseudomonadota > Alphaproteobacteria > Hyphomicrobiales > Methylobacteriaceae > Methylobacterium > Methylobacterium sp. CB376. Next base: position 4,191,117 of record NZ_CP121648.1, read on the forward strand.
GGAGGCCGAGGGCGCGTCGGACCCGGGCGGCGGCGAGGCGGCGGAGGATCGCCTGCTCGCCGCGGTGGCGGCCGCCCTGCCGGCGGGCCTCCTCGCCCGGCTGACCGACGCGGGCGCGCCGGGCGCGGCGCCCGGCCGGGCCGGTGGCGAGGCGCGCCAGGCCCGAAGCGGCCGGCCGGTCGGCGCCCGCCCGGGCGATCCGCGCCGCGGGCCCCTCGCCCTCTCCGAGACGCTGCGCGCCGCCGCGCCCTGGCAGCGCCTGCGGCGGGGCGCGGAGGCGGAGCGCCTGCGCCTCGCGCCGGAGGACATCCGCGTCCGGCGCTTCGTGCACCGGGCCGGGACCACCACGATCTTCGCGGTCGACGCCTCGGGCTCGGCGGCCCTGGAGCGCCTCGCCGAGGCCAAGGGCGCGGTCGAATTGCTGCTGGCCGAGTGCTACGTGCGGCGCGATCGGGTCGCCCTGGTGGCCTTCCGCGGTCGGGGGGCGGAGCTGCTCCTGCCTCCGACCCGCGCCCTGGTGCGGGCGAAGCGGGCGCTCGCCGCCCTGCCCGGGGGCGGCGGCACGCCGCTCGCGGCCGGGATCGAGGCGGCCGCGCTCCTCGCCGCTGCGGAGCGGCGGGGCGGGCGCATCCCGGTGGTGCTGCTGCTCACGGACGGCCGCGCGAATATCGGGCGCGGCGGCGCGCCGGGCCGGGCGCAGGCCGCGGCGGACGCGCTCGCTGCCGGGCGGGCCCTGGCGGCGGGCGGCACCCGCGCCCTCGTCATCGACACGGCCGCGCAGCCGCAGGACGGCGCCCGCCGCCTCGCCGAGGCCATGGCGGCGCGCTACCTGCCGATGCCGCGGGCCGATGCCGCGTTGCTGAGCGAGGCCGTGCGCCGCGAGGCGCCGCCGCGCGGGGCCGCGCCGCGCGGGACCGCGCCGCGAGGCTGACCCGGATGCCCATGACCAGCGACAGGCCGGCCTTCGCCCGCGAGGGCCGCGACTGGCCCAACCGCGAGGCGAGCCGCTTCGTCGCCGCCGGCGGGCTGACCTGGCACGTGCAGGAGGCCGGGACGGGGCCGTGCCTGCTGCTGCTCCACGGCACCGGGGCGGCCACCCATTCCTGGCGCGGGCTGCTGCCGCTCCTGGCGCGGCGCTTCCGCGTGGTGGCGCCGGACCTGCCGGGGCACGGCTTCAGCGATCCCCTGCCGATGCCCTCGCTGCCCCGGATGGCGCGCGCCGTGGCGGAGCTCGTCCGCGGCCTCGGGATCGCGCCGCAGGTGGCGGTGGGCCACTCGGCCGGGGCGGCCATCCTGGTGCGGCTCTGCCTCGACGGCGCGCTGGCGCCCCGCCTCCTCGTCGGGCTCAACGCCGCGCTCAAGCCCTTCCCGGGCATGGCGGGCCTCGTCTTCCCCACCATGGCCCGGATGCTGTTCCTCAACCCGGTGGTGCCGCGGGTCTTCGCGTGGTCGGCCGACCGCAAGGCCGTCGCGCGGCTGATCGAGGGCACCGGCTCGACCCTGGACCGCGAGGGGCTCGACCTCTACCGGCGCCTGTTCCAGATGCCGGGCCACGTGGCGGGCGCGCTCGGCATGATGGCCAATTGGGACCTCGTCGGCCTCGACCGCGAATTGCCGCGCCTCGCGGTGCCGCTCCTGCTCCTCGCCGGCGCACAGGACCGCACGATCGCTCCCGACGTGTCCTTCGGGGTGGCCGAGCGCCTGGGCGGCCGGCCGCGGGTGGAGCTGCTGCGCGGCCTCGGCCACCTGATGCACGAGGAGCGGCCCGAGCTGGTGGCCGGATCGATCGAGGAGGCGGCCCGGCGCGAGGGCGTCGAGGCGTGACGCGGGGCGCCCTCGGCAGCGTTCCACCGGGTCCGGCGCCCGGCGCCCGATCCCGCCCTTGCCACCGGCCCCGACCGTGCTACTGTCAACTTATGTTGACACTCGATGTCGCGCCGCCGCGACACACCGCGCGGCCGCGCAAGCCCCATGCAGTGGTGATCGGCAGCGGCTTCGGCGGGCTCGCGGCGGCCGTGCGCCTCGGCGCCCGGGGCTACCGGGTCACCGTCCTGGAGCGGCTCGGCCAGCCGGGCGGGCGCGCCCGCGTGCATCGGCAGGACGGCTTCACCTTCGATGCCGGGCCGACCATCGTCACCGCGCCCTTCCTGTTCGAGGAGCTCTGGGCGCTGTGCGGCCGGCGCCTCGACGAGGACGTCACCCTGGTGCCGATGCGGCCCTTCTACCGCATCCGCTTCCACGACGGCGCCAGCGTCGACGTGAGCGGCGACGAGGCCGCGATGCGCGCGCAGGTGGCCCGCATCGCCCCCGGCGAGGTCGAGGCCTACGGGCGCTTCATGGCGGCCTCGGAGGAGATCTGCCGGGTCGGCTTCGAGCAGCTCGGCCACGTCCCCTTCGGCGAGGCCGGGACCATGCTGCGGGTCGCGCCCGACCTCCTGCGGCTCGGCGGGCACCGCAGCGTCCACGGCCTCGTCTCGCGCTACTTCCGCGACGAGCGCCTGCGCACCGTCTTCAGCTTCCACCCGCTGCTGATCGGCGGCTCCCCCTTCCGGGCGAGCGCGATCTACTGCCTGATCGCCGCCCTCGAGCGGCGCTGGGGGGTGCATTGGGCGATGGGCGGGACCGGCCGCCTCGTCGAGGGGCTGGTGCGGCTGATCGAGGGGCAGGGCGGGCGCCTGCGCTGCCACGCCGAGGTGACGCGCATCCGCGTCGAGGGCGGCGCCGCGACCGGGGTCGACCTCGCCGACGGCACCCGCCTGCCGGCCGACATCGTGGTGTCGAACGCCGATTCGGTCGTCACCGCCCTCGACCTCCTGCCCCCGGAGGCCCGCGGCTGGCGCGAGCGGCGGCTCGCCCGCGCCTCTTCCTCGATGGGCCTGTTCGTCTGGTACTTCGGCACGCGGCGCACCTATCCGGACGTGCCCCACCACACGATCCTGCTCGGGCCGCGCTACCGGGACCTCCTCGCCGACATCTTCCGCCGCAAGGTGCTGGCCGAGGATTTCAGCCTCTACCTGCACCGGCCGACCGCCACCGATCCGGGCCTGGCCCCGCCGGGCTGCGACGCCTTCTACGTGCTCAGCCCGGTGCCGAACCTCGACGGCGGCCAGGACTGGGCGGCCCTCGCCGAACCTTATCGGCAGCGCATCGCCCGCCACCTCGAAGCGACCCTGCTGCCGGGCCTGTCGGAGGCCGTGGTCACCTCCCGGGTGACCACGCCGCGGGAGTTCCGCGACGATTTCCGCGCCTATCGCGGCTCGGCCTTCGGCCTGGAGCCGATCCTCAGCCAGAGCGCCTATTTCCGGCCGCACAACCGCAGCGACCGGGTGCGCCACCTCTACCTCGTCGGCGCCGGCACCCATCCGGGGGCGGGGCTGCCGGGCGTGCTCTCCTCCTCCAGGATCCTCGACCGGGTGGTGCCGGATGCCTCTGTCTTCGCCTGACCGGCCGCGCGCCGGCCCCGCCGACCACGCCGCCTGCCGGGCCGCCATCCGCGGCGGCTCGCGCAGCTTCTACGCCGCCTCCTGGCTGCTGCCGCGGGCCGTGCGCCGGGACGCCTACGGGCTCTACGCCTTCTGCCGCCTCTCGGACGACGCCGTCGACGGGCCGCGGGCGCGGGCGGACGCGGTCGAGCGCCTGCGCCTGCGCCTCGCCGCCGCCTGCGCGGGCCGGCCCTTCGACGATCCGGCCGACCGGGCCCTCGCCGAGGTGCTGGACCGGCACGGCATCCCGCCGGCGCTGCCGGCCGCGCTCCTCGACGGGCTCGCCTGGGACGCGGCGGGCCGGCGCTACCGGGACCTCTCCGACCTCGTCGCCTACGCGTCCCGGGTCGCGGGGGCGGTCGGCGCCATGATGACCCTGGTGATGGGCGAGCGCTCGCCCGAGGCGCTGGCGCGGGCCTGCGACCTCGGCATCGCCATGCAATTCACCAACATCGCCCGCGACGTGGGCGAGGATGCCCGCGCCGGGCGGCTCTACCTGCCGGAGGCGTGGCTGCGCGAGGCCGGCCTCGACCCGGACGCCTTCCTGGCCCGGCCGGCCCCGAGCCCGGCGCTGGCCGCGGTGCTGACCCGGCTCCTGCGCGCCGCCGACCTCCTCTACGCCCGCTCGGAGGCGGGCATCGCCCTCCTGCCCGCGCCCTGCCGCCCGGCCGTGCGGGCGGCGCGGCTGATCTACGCCGAGATCGGCCGCGCCGTCGAACGCAACGGGCACGATTCCGTCACCAGCCGCGCCCGTGTGGCCGGCGCCCGCAAGGGGCGGCTCCTCGCCCGCGCCGCCGCGACGCCGTCGCGGCGGGCCGCCTGCGGCCCGGCCCTCCCCGAGGCGGCCTTCCTGGTCGAGGCGGTCGCGGCGCATCCCTTCGCGCCGCCGCCCCGGGACCCGGCGTGGTGGGATCTCGGCCACAAGGCGGTGCGCCTCCTCGACCTCATCGAGGTGCTGCGCGAGCGCGAGAGCCTCGGCGACGCCGCGCCGTCGTGAGCGGGATGCTGGTCGCCCTCCTCGACATCGCGCTGCCGTTCGGGATCGTGCTCGGCCTCGGCCTGTGGCAGCTCCGGCTGCTGCGGCGGGACCGCGCCCGCGGCGAGGAGGTCGCCCGCGCCAGCCGGGAGCGCCCGCCAGAGCCCTGATCCGGGATCCGCGTGATCGCAGCGGATCCCGGATCACGCGCCTGCGCGGCGCCTGAGCGAGGCCGACATCCGCATGGCCGAAATCGGAGATGGCGAAGCCATCAACCGGATGACGTATGACAAGCCCGCGCGGCGCCTGAGCGAAGCCGACATCCGCATGGCCGACATCGGAGATGGCGAAGCCATCAACCGGATGTCGCATGACCCGTCGTCCTTGCCTCGGGCTGGACTTCGGGTCGCCCAGATCCTGGCGGGTCTGGTCCGGTCTCGTCGCGGTGCGGCGCCGAGATCGACGCACCGTCGATGGGATTTTGCGGGATCGAGTCCGGTCCGGGCGGCTTGCCAGCGGGCGCGAACTCGGCCCGTATGGGCGCGACGCATCCTGCCCCGGAGAGGACATGCCGCTCGACCCCGCCCTGCGCGACCGGATCATCGCCTCGGTCGAGGCGGGTTTCCCCGACCAGATCGCCCACACCCAGGCGCTGGTGCGCTTCCCCTCGACCCGCGGCCAGGAGCAGGCGATCCAGGATTTCGTGTTCCGCGCCTTCCGGGCGCGCGGCCTCGCCATGGACCGCTTCGCCATGGACCGGGCGGCGATCGAGGACCATCCGGGCGGCTCGAAATTCGCGCCCGACCACTCGGAGGCGCCGATCGTCGTCGGCATCCACCGGCCGCGGGCGGAGACCGGGCGCTCCCTGATCCTGCAGGCCCACGTGGACGTGGTGCCGCCCGGCCCGATCGACCTGTGGACCCACCCGCCCTTCGAGCCGGTGATCGAGGGGGATTGGCTCTACGGCCGCGGCGGCGCCGACATGAAGGCGGGCCACGCCGCCAACCTGTTCGTGCTCGACGCGCTCACCCGGATCGGCCTGCAGCCCGCCGCCACCGTGACGCTGCAATCGGTCGTGGAGGAGGAATCGACCGGCAACGGGGCCCTGATGACCCACCTGCGCGGCTACCGCGCCGAGGCGGTGCTGATTCCCGAGCCCGAGGAGGAGATGCTGGTGCGCGCCAATACGGGCGTGCTCTGGTTCCAGGTCGAGGTGCGGGGCCGCCCGGTCCACGTGCGCGAGATGGGGACGGGCGCCAACGCGATCGACGCCGCCTACCGGGTGATCGGGGCGCTGCGGCGGCTGGAGGAGAGCTGGAACGCCCGCAAGGCCGGCCGCCGCCACTTCGAGGGGGAGGCGCACCCGATCAACCTCAATGTCGGCCGGATAGAGGGCGGCGACTGGGCCTCCTCGGTGCCGGCCTGGTGCCGGATCGACTGCCGCATCGCGATCTATCCGGGCGTGGGCGCCGAGGAGGCGGCCCGCGAGATCGAGGCGGCGGTGCACGCCTTCGCCCTGGCCGACCCGTTCCTGTCGAACGCGCCCCCGCGCGTGACCTTCAACGGCTTCTTCGCGGAGGGCTACGAGCTCGCCGAGGGCTCGGAGGCGGAGGCCGTGCTCGCCTGGGCCCACGAGGCGGCGACGGGGCGCGCCCTGCGCAGCTTCATGACGGCCGGCTACCTCGACACCCGCGTGCACGCCCTCTACGACCGCGTGCCGGCGCTCTGCTACGGCCCGATCAGCGAGAACATCCACGGCTTCGACGAGCGGGTGAGCCTCGCCTCGCTCAAGCGCATCACCATCGCCATGGCCCTGTTCGTGGCGGAATGGTGCGGGGTCGAGCCGGTGTGAGTTCTGCTCGCCGGTGGATGATGGAGGAGGCGGCGTCCTGGTGCTGGAGGGGCCCGGCGCGAGCCGGGCCTTCGAGCAGGCCAGATCCTGCGCGGTGGCGCGCGGGCGGAACACCGTGACCAGTCGCAAAGTCCTGCAACAGGTGCCGAGTCTGGGGCGTCGAGGGCGCCTGAGCCGACGCGGCGCCGGCGCTCACCCCTTCGCGCGCGCGAGCCCCTTCGCGCGCGCGAGCTGCGCCCGGGCCGCCTCCAGCACCTTGGCGGAGGTGAAGCCGAACTTGGTCTGCAGGTCCTTGATCGGCGCCGAGGAGCCGAAGGTGTGCATGCCGAGGATCGTGCCGGCGCTGCCCGCGTAGCGGTCCCAGCCGATCACCGAGCCCTGCTCCACCACCACGCGCGCCGTCACGGCGGGCGGCAGCACGCTCTCCCGATAGGCGGCGTCCTGCTGCTCGAACAGCTCCCAGGACGGCATCGACACCACCCGCGCCCGCACGCCCTCGCCCCGCAGGGTCTCGTAGGCGCCCAGGCAGAGCTGCACCTCGCTGCCCGTGCCGATCAGGATCAGCTCGGGCGTGCCCTCGCCGCCGGCCAGCACGTAGGCGCCCCTGGCGAGCCCCGAGGCGGGCGCGCAGGTGGCGCGGTCGAAGGTCGGCAGCGGCTGGCGGCTCAGCGCCAGCACGGCCGGCTGGTGCCTGAGGCCCATGATCACCCGGTAGGCCTCCGCCACCTCGTTGGCGTCCGCCGGCCGCAGCGTGATCAGGCCGGGGATCGACCGCAGGGACAGGAGGTGCTCCACCGGCTGGTGGGTCGGGCCGTCCTCGCCGACGCCGATCGAATCGTGCGTGAAGACGTGGAAGACCGGCAGCTCCATCAGCGCCGCGAGGCGGATCGGCGGCCGCATGTAGTCGGAGAAGACCAGGAAGGTCGCCCCGTAGGCGCGCAGGCCCACGAGGCCGAGCCCGTTCACGATCGACCCCATGGCGTGCTCGCGCACCCCGAAATGGATGTTGCGCCCGCCGGGCGTGAACGGCCCGAGCGCCTCCTCGCCCTCGATCCTGGTCTTGTTCGAGGGGGCGAGGTCGGCCGAGCCCCCGAGCAGCCACGGCACCTTGGCGGCGATGGCGTTCAGCACCTTGCCGGAGGATTCGCGGGTGGCGAGGCCCTTGGCGTCGGCCGGGAAGTGCGGGATCGCCGCGTCCCAGCCCGCCGGCAGCTCGCCCGACAGGAAGGAGGAGACCGCGCCGGCGAGGTCCGCGTCGGAGGCGCGCACCTCCTCCATCAGCTCCTGCCACTCGGAAAAGAGCGCCGCGCCGCGGGCGCCGATCCCCTGGCGGAAATTCTCGTAGACGCCGTCCGGCACCAGGAACTCGGCATCCTCCGGCCAGCCGAGGAAGCGCTTGGCGCCCCGGATCTCCTCCACCCCGAGCGCGTCCGAATGCGCCTTGGAGGTGCCCTGCTTGGTCGGCGCGCCGTAGCCGATGACCGAGTTGACGATGATCAGGGTCGGCCGGTCCTGCGATTGCAGGAAGGTCTCGATCGCGCCGGCGAGCGCGGGCACGTCGTTCGCGTCGGCGACGCGCAGCACCTGCCAGCCATAGGCCAGGAAGCGGGTCGCCACCTCCTCGCTGAAGGCGAGGTCGGTGTGGCCCTCGATCGTGACCGTGTTGGAATCGTAGATCCAGCACAGGTTGGCGAGGCGCAGGTGGCCGGCGATCGAGGCGGCCTCGGACGCGACGCCCTCCATCAGGTCGCCGTCGCTGCAAAGGGCGTAGACGTTGAAGTCGAACACCGCCCGCTCGCCGAACGGGAAGCGCTCGTTGAGGAAGCGGGCCCCCATCGCCATGCCGACCGAGTTCGCCACCCCCTGGCCGAGCGGCCCGGTGGTGACCTCGACGCCGGTGGTGAAGTGGTACTCCGGGTGGCCGGGCGTGCGGCTGTCGAGCTGGCGGAAGCGCTTGATGTCGTCGAGGCTCACGGCGGGCTCGTCGGCGCCGTCCTTCTGCGCGACGCCCGCGAGGTGGAGCAGGCTGTAGAGCAGCATCGAGGCGTGGCCGACCGAGAGCACGAAGCGGTCGCGGTTCGGCCAGGTCGGGTGCGCCGGATCGTAGCGCAGGTAGCGGTTCCAGAGCGTGAAGGCGACGGGCGCGAGCGCCATCGGGGCGCCGGCATGGCCGGAATTCGCCTTCTGCACGGCATCCATCGTCAGCGTGCGGATCGTGTCGATGCTGCGCTGGTCGATCGCGCTGATACCGGCCTTCGCGGCGGTCTCGGCTGCACTCATCTCGGACCTCGTCGGGTTCAGGTGCGGGCGGTCGCGCCGGCAGCGCCGCGCCCCTCGTCGTCGCTGCGCTCCATAGCGGGTCCGACCGCGCGACTGAAGTTCAGAAGTGTGTTGACCAGGGCGACGTGGCTGAAGGCCTGCGGGAAGTTGCCGACTTGGCGCTTGGCGACCGGGTCGTACTCCTCGGCGAGCAGCCCCACGTCGTTGCAGGCGGCGAGGAGCCGCTCGATCATCGCCCGGGCCTCCGCGCAGCGCCCGAGGCGGATCAGGTTGTCCGCGTACCAGAAGCTGCAGGGCAGGAAGGCACCCTCGCCGGCCGGGAGGCCGTCCGTGGTCTGGTTCTCGGTGTCGTAGCGCAGGATGAAGCCGTCGCGCATCAGGTCGCGGCCGATCGCCTCGACGGTGCCGACCACCCGCGGGTCGTGGTGGGGCAGGAAGCCCACATGGGCGATCAGGAGCAGGCTCGCGTCGAGGCGCTTGGAGCCGTAGGATTGCACGAAGCTGTTGAGCTCCGGGTCGAAGCCCCTCTCGCAGACCTGCGCGTGGATGCGCGCGCGCACGTCGCGCCAGCGCGCCACGGTGGCATCCCCGGCGCCGTCCCCGTTCAGCCGCTCGTAGAACCGCACTGCCCGGTCGAAGGCCACCCAGGCCATCACCTTCGAGTGCACGAAGTGGCGCCGCCCGCCCCGAACCTCCCAGATGCCCTCGTCCGGCTCGGTCCAGACCTTCTCCAGGTGGGCCAGGAGGGCGAGGCCGACCCGCACGCCGTTATCGTCCCCCTCCATGCCGCGCTCCTCGGCCTGGTAGAGCGCGTCGAAGATCTCGCCGTAGACGTCGAGCTGGAATTGCTGCGAGGCGGCGTTGCCGATGCGCACCGGCCGCGAGCCCTCGTAGCCCGGCAGCCAGTCGATCTCGATCTCGGGCAAGAGCCGCTCCCCGGCGATGCCGTAGAGGATGCGGGCCTGTTCCGGGCTGCCCGCGACCGCGCGCAGGAGCCAGTCGCGCCACGCCCGCGCCTCGTCGAGGTAGCCCGCATCCACCAGGGCGAGGAGCGTGAAGGTCGAATCCCGCAGCCAGCAGTACCGGTAATCCCAGTTGCGCACCCCGCCGAGCGCCTCCGGCAGGGAGGTGGTCGGCGCCGCCACGATCCCGCCCGTGGGCGCGTAGATCAGCGCCTTGAGAGTGAGGAGCGAGCGCAGCAGGATGTCGTCCCAGGGCGTGCCGCCCTGGCAGCGGCTCGACCAGGAGCGCCAGGCGTCGGTGGTGCGGCGCAGGACCTTGCGCGGCTCGATCGGGGCGGGGTCGTCCTCGGCGGAGGGGGCGTAGCTCAGCACGAAGGACAGGCACTCCCCCTGCGCGAGGGTGAAGTCCGAGACGGTGCTGCGCCCGACGCCCCGCAGGGGCGCCTTCGTGCGCAGCACGACCTTGTGCGGGCCGACGATCGCCCGCAGGTCGTCGTGCTCGTTGCGCGAGACCCAGGGCACCGCCGAGCCGTAATCGAAGCGCACCACGAATTCCATGCGGACCGGGACCGACCCGCTCACCCCCTCGACGAGGCGCACGAGGTGGAGCCCGTCGTCGCTCGGCATGTAGTCGGTGACGCGGATCGTGCCGGCCTCGGTCTCGTGCGTGGTCTCCAGCACCAGGGTGCCAGGCCTGTAGCAGCGGGTGACGCGGGTCGCCGGGCCGGCCGGGGCGATGCGCCAATGGCCGTGCTCGGCCGTGCCGAGGAGGGCGGCGAAGCAGGCGGGCGCGTCGAAGCGAGGCCAGCACAGCCAGTCGATGCTGCCGTCGCGGCCGATCAGGGCCGCGCTGCGCCCGTCGCCCACCAGGGCGTAATCCTCGATCCGCGATGCCATGCTCGACCCTGCGGCACTCTCCCGTCCCGGGAGATAGCGGAACGGGTTCGCCGGTCCAGCCGCGGCGCCGGGTCAGGGATGCCGGTCGATCAGGTCCAGCATGGCGCTGCCCGCCTGCACGACGCCGGCGCCGAGGGCCGAGACGTGGCGCACCATCACGCGGCCGGTCTCGACGACGCGCGGCAGGGCGAGCCCCGCGAAGGAGGCGCGCTCGGTGGGCGGCGTCTCCTCCGGCCCGGCCTCCGCGGCCTGGAGAGCGGCCGGGCGGGACGGCCGGGCCTGCGCGGCCTGCAAAGCGTGGCGGGGGCTCGCCGGCCGCCTCGGGGCGGGGCGCGCGCTCAGCGGCAGGGGCTTCTCCGGGGCGGCCGCCGGCAGCGCCTCGCAGAGAGGGCCGGCCGCGGCCGGTTCGGCGGGCGCCCGTGCCTCGGCGGCGAGGGCGCTCGACACCGCGAGGGGGAATTGCCGCGCGAATTCGAGGGGGAGCGGGTGGCGCGTCAGCGCCTCGCCGCCCGCCTCGGCGGTGCGGAACGGGTCCGGGACGGGGCGCGGCGCCGCGGCGGCGGCCTGGCCGGCGGGCGGTCTGGGCGGCGCGTCGCGCCAGTAGAGCGACCCCGCGGCGAGGCAGGCGGCCACGCACAGGGTCGGGAGGAGGGGGAGGTAGCCGAGCGTCCGCCCTCCGTCCACCGATCCCGGCGCAGCCTCGCGCCGGCCGTCGAACTCGCTCATGGGGCCGATCCTCCGTTCGCTCACCCGCGCAGTGAGCCGCGGTTTTGCGGCCGAACCGCGGCCTTTTCATTGCGGCGAGGTTTCGCAGGGTCGCGCCGGCGAGGTCTTGCGAGCCCCGGGCCGCTCCCCCGGCCGATGCGGGGTTTCCGCCCCCGCCGCGCGGTGCGAGCGCGGCCCGCGGGGACGGGTCCGGCGCGGCCGAGCCGCCGAAGCACGATCCGACTTCCGTCCGATCCCGACCGCCCCGGCCCGACATTTGCCTCTTGCGCCCGGCATGCCCGACCCTGTGACCAATGCCCCGCTGACCTCCCCCGACCAGAGCCTGACCATCGCGGTCGTCGACCCGAGCCGGGCGCGCGCGGCCGTGCTGGAGGAGGGCCTGCGCAACCTCGACGGCGCCCGCGTCGTCGTGATTCCCGACACGGTCGACCTCCTCGACAGGCTCTCGGCCCTGGCGCCCGACGTGGTCGTCATCCACCTCGAGAGCCCGAGCCGCGACCTCCTGGAGCAGCTCTTCGGCGTCTCCCGCCTGGTCGAGAAGCCGGTCGCGATGTTCGTCGACCGCAGCGACACCGCCATGATGCAGGCCGCGGTGGATGCGGGCATCTCGGCCTACATCGTGGACGGGCTCAAGGCGGACCGGATCAAGCCGATCATCGAGGTGGCGATCCTGCGCTTCAACGCCTTCGCGCGGCTCCAGCGCGAACTGGCCGAGGCCCGCAACGAACTCGCCGACCGCAAGCTCATCGACCGCGCCAAGGGCATCCTGATGAGCGCCAAGGGCCTGTCGGAGGACGAGGCCTACAAGCAGCTGCGCCGCAAGGCCATGAACGAGAAGCGCAAGATCGTGGACATCGCCCGCGCCATCGTCACCGCCGCGGACCTGCTCGGATGAGGTTCCAGCTCGGATACGTCCCGCTCACGGACGCCGCCACCGTCATCGCGATGGCTGAAGGCGGCTTCGCCGCCCGGGAAGGCCTGCGCGTCGAGCTCGTGGCCGAGCCCTCCTGGGCGACCCTGCGCGACAAGCTCGCCCTCGGCCTCCTCGACGGCGCCCACATCCTGGCGCCCCTCGCCCTCGCGAGCCATCTCGGCCTCAGCGGCCCGCCCGCGAGCCTGATCGCCCCGGCGGCGCTCGGCCGCAACGGCAACGCCGTCACCCTGTCGCTTCCCCTCTGGGAGGCGATGCGCCCGGACGGCGAGGCCCTGCCCGAGGTGGCCCGCGCCCTCGCCGCCCTGGCCGGAGCGCGGGCCGCGGCGGGGCGGCCGCTCACCTTGGGGACCGTGCATCCCTTCTCCAGCCACACCTACCAGCTGCGCCGGCTGCTCGCCCTCGGCGGCTGCCGCCTCGACCAGGTCCGGCTCGTCGCCGTGCCGCCGCCGCGGACCGTCGAGTCCCTGCGCCGGGGCCTGATCGACGGCTTCTGCGTCGGCGCGCCCTGGAACAGCGTCGCGGTGGAGGCCGGGGTCGGGCGCATCGCCGCCCTCGGCGTCGATCTCGCGCCGGATTGCCCCGAGAAGGTGCTGGCGCTGCCGGCCGAGCTGGAGGAGCGGGCGCCGCCGCTGCTGCGCGCCCTGCGGGCGGCGGCGCGCTGGTGCGGGGAGCCGGGCAACCGGCCCGACCTCGCCCGCATGCTCGCGGCGCCGCGCCACCTCGGCCTCGACCCCGACCTGATCCTGCGCGGGCTCGCCGGGTCGCTGCAGCTCGCGCCCCGGGGCGCCGCCCCGCGCGCCGCGCCCGACTACCTGACCCTCGGGGAGGAGGTCCTGGCCTTCGACATGGGGGCGATCGACTGGATCCTCGCCGAGATGGAGGCCTGCGGCCAGTTCGCCGCGCCGCCCGCCGCCCGCGCCCAGGCGGCGGCCCTGCCCAGGCCCGACCTGCTGGCCGCCTGAGCATCATTCGCCGAGGCGGTCGCCGGTCCGGGGGCGGTCAAGGACGCGAGAGCGAGAGGCGCGGCAGACTTGCCGCACGCGGTCTTGCCGCACGCCTTCTTGCCCCACGCCTTCTCGCCCCACGCCTTCTCGCCCGACGCCATCTTGCCCGACGCCGTTCTGCTCAGCGCGCAGGCAGGCCGGCGGCCTGCCTGTTTGGCAGACAGGGCGCTGAGGATTTGTGCAGCGCAGCACGGGGCGGCGCCCGGTGGCCGGTCCCGTGCCGGATCGGCTGGAATCGATCCAGATCAATGACTTGGGCGGGTCGACGAGAGTTGGCACGGGATCTGCTTTGAAAAGATCGAGCCCGTCAGCGCCGACGGGATCTCACCGTCAGCAAGGCCGCTGACCCGACTCTCCGCTGGAGCCCCGCCTGCCGGGGCCCGGACGAGCTTGGGCAGCGGTTTTTTTCGTTTCGGCAACGCGGGCGCCGCCCGCAAGGACGACAGGAGCGGGACACGGTGTCGATCGGCAGGGGTGACCACACGACGCGTCGCGGCCTTCTGAAGGGGGCGGCCGCCGCCCTCTCGCTCACCGCCGCCGCCAGGGCCGCGCTGCCGGGCGGGGCCTTCGCGCAGGGGACGGGGCCCGAGGTGAAGGGCGCCAAGCTCGGCTTCATCGCGCTGACCGACGCGGGCCCGCTCTTCGTCGCCAAGGAGAAGGGCTTCTTCGCCAAGCACGGCATGCCCGAGGTGGAGGTGCTCAAGCAGGCCTCCTGGGGCACCACCCGCGACAACCTCGTCCTCGGCTCCGAGGGCAACGGCATCGACGGCGCCCACATCCTGACGCCGATGCCCTACCTGATCAGCGCCGGCCGGGTGACCCAGAACAACGTCCCGGTGCCGATGCACATCCTCGCCCGGCTCAACCTCAACGGGCAGTGCATCTCGGTGGCCAAGGAGTACCTCGACGCCAAGGTGGCGCTCGATTCCAAGGTCTTCCGGGTCGCGACCGACAAGAAGAAGGCCGCCGGCAAGTCCGTGAAGGCCGCCATGACCTTCCCGGGCGGCACCCACGACCTCTGGATCCGCTACTGGCTGGCGGCCGGCGGGATCGATCCGGACCGCGACATCGAGACCATCGTGGTGCCGCCGCCCCAGATGGTGGCGAACATGAAGGTCGGCACGATGGATTGCTTCTGCGTCGGCGAGCCGTGGAACGCCCAGCTCGTCCAGCAGGGGCTCGGCTACACGGCGCTCACCACCGGCGAGCTCTGGAAGGACCATCCCGAGAAGGCCTTCGCCATGCGGGCGGACTGGGTCCAGAAATACCCGAACGCCACCCGCGCCCTGCTGATGGCGGTGATCGAGGCGCAGCAATGGTGCGACCGGCCCGAGAACCGGGACGAGTTCGCCGCCATCGTGGCCAAGCGCCAGTGGATCAACATCCCGGTCGGCGACGTCGCCGGGCGCATGAAGGGCACCATCGATTACGGCGACGGCCGGGTCGTGAAGGACAGCCCCTTCGTGATGAAGTTCTTCCGCGACCACGCCTCCTATCCGTTCCAGTCCCACGACCTCTGGTTCCTCACCGAGGACATCCGCTGGGGCAAGTTCGAGCCCCAGACCGACACCAGGGCCCTGATCGCCAAGGTCAACCGCGAGGACCTGTGGCGCGAGGCGGCCAAGGCGCTCGGCGTGAGCGCGATCCCGGCCTCGACCTCGCGGGGCAGGGAGACCTTCTTCGACGGCAAGGTCTTCGATCCGGCCGATCCGGCCGCCTACCTGTCCAGCCTCAGCATCAAGAAGGTGGCGTGATGGCCCTCGGAACCTCCATCGGCGGCCTCGCCGCCGCGCGGCGGAAGGGGGAGGCGTCGCGCGGCCCCCTCGTCACGGCGGCGGGCCTGAGGGCCCTCGCGGCCCGCATCGTGCCGCCCCTCGTGGTGCTCGGCCTGTTCCTGCTCGTCTGGCAGGTGCTCTGCGACCGGCCCGGCGCCGGCCTGCCCGCCCCGTCGCGGGTGATGAGCGAGGCCTGGCCGATCATCTCCGACCCGTTCTTCGACAATGGCGGCACCGACAAGGGGCTGTTCTGGCACATCGTGGCGAGCCTGCAGCGCGTGGCGCTCGGCTTCGCGCTCGCCTCCGTGGCGGGCGTGCTGCTCGGCACGCTGGTCGGCCA
Organism: Methylobacterium sp. CB376; assembly: GCF_029714205.1. Classification (NCBI taxonomy): domain Bacteria; kingdom Pseudomonadati; phylum Pseudomonadota; class Alphaproteobacteria; order Hyphomicrobiales; family Methylobacteriaceae; genus Methylobacterium; species Methylobacterium sp. CB376. The sequence goes on from NZ_CP121648.1 coordinate 4,206,345, forward strand.
GTCCGAATGGGCCATGCGCGGCCTCGACCCGATCTTCCAGGTGCTGCGCACCATCCCGCCCCTCGCCTGGCTGCCGCTCTCGCTCGCGGCCTTCCGGGATGGCCAGCCCTCGGCCATCTTCGTGATCTTCATCACCTCGATCTGGCCGATCATCATCAACACGGCGGTCGGAATCCGCAACATCCCGCAGGATTACCGCAACGTCGCGTCGGTGCTCCGGCTCAACGCCTTCGAGTTCTTCGGCAAGATCATGCTGCCCTCGGCGGCGCCCTACATCTTCACCGGTCTTCGCATCGGGGTCGGCCTGTCGTGGCTGGCGATCGTGGCGGCCGAGATGCTGATCGGCGGCGTCGGCATCGGCTTCTTCATCTGGGACGCGTGGAACTCCTCGCATATCAGCGAGATCATCGTCGCCCTCGTCTATGTCGGCGTGATCGGCTTCGTCCTCGACCGCGTGGTCGCCGGGATCGGGCAACTCGTCACCCGCGGCACCGCCAGCGCCTGAGGAGCCCCGCGCCATGAGCCACCTCGTCCTCTCGAATGTCGGCATCAGCTTCACGCGGGCCGGGCGCACCACGGAAGTGCTGCGCGACGTCAACCTCTCGATCGCCAAGGGCGAGTTCGTCTCGCTGATCGGCCATTCGGGCTGCGGCAAGTCGACGGTGCTCAACATCGTGGCGGGCCTGCTGCGCGCCTCGACGGGCGGCGTCCTGCTCGACGACCGCGAGGTCAACAGCCCCGGTCCCGAGCGGGCCGTGGTGTTCCAGAACCACTCGCTCCTGCCCTGGCTCACCGTGCGGGAGAACGTGGCCCTCGCGGTCGACAAGGTGCTGCGCGCCAGGAAGGGCCGGGCGGAGCGGCGCGACTGGGTCGCGCACAACCTCGCCCTCGTGAACATGACGCACGCGGCCGAGAAGCGCCCGCACGAGATCTCCGGCGGCATGAAGCAGCGCGTCGGCATCGCCCGGGCGCTCGCCATGGAGCCGAAGGTGCTGCTGATGGACGAGCCCTTCGGCGCCCTCGACGCCCTGACCCGGGCCCATCTCCAGGACCAGCTCATGGAGATCCACCTGCGCCTGCGCAACACCGTCATCATGATCACCCACGACGTGGACGAGGCGGTGCTCCTCTCCGACCGCATCGTGATGATGACGAACGGCCCCTCCGCCACGATCGGCGAGGTCCTGGCCGTGCCGCTCGCCCGGCCGCGCCGGCGCCTCGACCTCGTCGAGGACCCGACCTACACGCATGCCCGCGCGGAGGTGCTGGAATTCCTCTACGCCCGGCACGCCAAGCCGGCCCTCGCCGCCTGAGGCCGGGACGATGCAGGAACGCCTCGTCGTGGTCGGCAACGGCATGGCCTCGCTCCGCTTCCTGGAGCGGCTGACCGAGCGCCAGGGCGGCCGCTACGCGGTGACGGTCGTCGGCGCCGAGCCGGTGGCGGCCTACAACCGCGTGCTGCTCTCCTCGCTGCTCGGCGGCGAGGTCGACGAGGCCGCCTGCACCTTCCGCGGCCTCGACTGGTACGCCGATCACGGCATCACCCTGGTCACCGGCGCGCCCGCCACCGCCATCGACCGGGAGTCCCGCACCGTCCGGGTCGGGGAGGGGCTCGTCCTCCCCTACGACCGGCTCGTCCTCGCGGTCGGCTCGGTGCCGATCCGCCTGCCGAGGCCCGGGATGGACCTCCCCGGCATCGTCACCTTCCGCGACCTCGCGGACGTGGCGGCGATCCGGCGCGCCGCCGCGCCCGGCGCCCGCGCGGTGGTGATCGGCGGCGGCCTGCTCGGGCTCGAAGCGGCGGTCGGCCTCGCCCGGCTCGGCGCCGAGACGACGCTCCTCCACGTGATGGACCGCCTGATGGAGCGCCAGCTCGACCACGCCGCCGCCGACCTCGTGAGACGGGCCATCGAGGCGCGCGGGGTGCGGGTGCGGCTCGGGGCCGACACCGCCGCGGTCGAGGGCGAGGGGCGCGTCGAGGCCCTGCGCCTCGCCGACGGCGCGACGATCCCGGCCGACCTCGTCGTCCTGTCGGTCGGGGTGCGGCCCTCCACGTCGCTCGCCGCCGCCTCGGGCCTCGCGGTCGGGCGCGGCATCCGGGTCGACGACCGGATGACCACCTCCGACCCGTCCGTCTTCGCCCTCGGCGAGTGCGCCGAGCACCGGGGCATGACCTACGGCCTCGTCGAGCCGGCCTACGAGCAGGCCGAGGTGCTGGCCCGCCACCTCTGCGGCGAGGCGGCCGCCTACGCGGGCACCGCCCTCTCCACCAGCCTGAAGGTCTCCGGCCTGCCGGTCTTCTCGGCCGGGCTCGTGGACGTGCCGGAGGGCGCCGAGGCCGTGACCTGGAGCGATCCGGCGGCGGGGCTCTACCGCAAGCTCGTCATCGCCGAGAACCGCCTCCTCGGCGCGGTCTTCGTCGGCGACGTCGCCGAGCAGGGCTGGTGCAAGGCCCTGATCCGCTCGGGCGAGCGCCTCGCCCGCGCCGACCGGGACGACCTGATCTTCGGTCGCCCGGCTCCCCAACCCCTCGCAGCGTGAAGGAGCGCGCAATGGCCGACGACTTCGACGCCGAGCAGAAGCGTTACCTCGAAGGATTCGCGAACGGGATCCAGGCCGTCCGCCTGACCGGCGGGATCGGCCTCGGCGGCGCGGCGGCCCCGCCGGCCGCCGAGCCGACCGGGCCCGACGCCATCCACATCAAGGCCCAGGACCGGGTCGTGAAGGCCGGCGGCAAGCTCGCCGACCAGGAGAAGTGGAAGCGCGCCGAGAACCCCTTCGACGGGCACAACCGCCTGATCGCCGAGGCCGAAACCGGCAAGGCGCCCAAGCCCGAGGACAATTTCCGCTGGCGCTACCACGGCCTGTTCTGGGTCGCGCCGGCCCAGAACTCCTACATGTGCCGCCTGCGCATCCCGAACGGGATCCTGCAGCACTGGCAGTTCGCCGGCATCGCCGACCTCGCGGATGCCCATGGCGGCGGCTACGCCCACGTCACCACGCGGGCGAACCTGCAGGTGCGCGAGATCGCCCCCGAGCACGGCCAGCCCTTCCTCGACGGGCTCGTGGATCTCGGCCTGACCGCCCGGGGGGCCGGCGCCGACAACATCCGCAACGTCACCGGCTCGCCGACCGCCGGCATCGACGCCCAGGAACTCCTCGACACCCGCCCCCTCGCCAGGTCCTGGCACAACTGGATCCTGAACGACCGCTCCCTGTACGGCCTGCCGCGCAAGTTCAACGTGGCGTTCGACGGCGGCGGCGTGCTGCCGGTGCTGGAGGAGACGAACGACATCGGCTTCCAGGCGGTCGAGGTGGCGGAGGGCGCCGCGGTCGCGCCGGGCCTCTGGATGCGCCTCGTGCTCGGCGGCATCACCGGCCACCGCGACATCGCCCGCGACACCGGCGTGGTGCTGCGCCCGAGCGCGTGCAACCGGGTCGCGGACGCGATCCTGCGCGTCTTCATCGAGAACGGCGACCGCACCAACCGCAACAAGGCCCGGCTGAAATACGTCCTCGACGCCTGGGGCTTCGACGCCTACCTCGCCGCCGTCGAGGACAAGCTCGGGCGCAGGCTCGACCGGGTCGATCCGGCCCATATCAGGCCCCGGGGCGGCTTCGACCGCTTCGCCCATGTCGGCGTGCATCCCCAGAAGCAGGCGGGCCTGAACTGGATCGGCGTCGTGCTGCCGGTCGGCAAGATGACGACCGACCAGATGCGCGCCCTCGCGCAGATCGCCCGGGAATGCGGCGACGGCCTGATCCGCCTCACCGTCTGGCAGAATTTCCTGATCTCGGGCGTGCCGGACGCCCGCGTGGCGGAGGTCGAGGCCCGGGTCGCGGCGCTCGGCCTGACCACCAAGGCGTCGAGCATCCGGGCCGGCCTCGTCGCCTGCACGGGCAATCGCGGCTGCAAGTTCGCGGCCTCGGACACGAAGGGCCACGCCCTGATGATCGCCGACCACGTCGAGGCCCGGGTGAGGGACCTCGACGTGCCGGTGAACCTGCACCTGACCGGCTGCCACCATTCCTGCGCCCAGCACTACATCGGCGATATCGGCCTGATCGGCGCCAAGGTGGTGGTGAGCGAGGAGGGCGACACCGTCGAGGGCTACGACATCGTGGTCGGCGGCGGCTTCGGCGAGGCGGCCAGGATCGGGACCGAGATCTGGAAGGCGGTGCGGGCCGAGGAGTGCCCGGGCCGGGTGGAGGCGCTGCTGCGCGACTACCTCGCCCACCGCACCGGCCCGCAGGAGAGTTTCCAGGCCTTCACCGCCCGGCGCGGGCCGGAGGCCCTGAAGGGCCTCGCCGAGGCCCGGATGCTGGAGGCGGCCGAATGAGCGCCGCCCTCGGAGCCGCCGGCGCGGGGCCCGCCCGCGCGACCGCGTCCGCCCCGCATTCTCCCCGGTGACCGCCATGACCCAGCACGTCACGCCCCCCCTCGTCCTGATTCCCGAGAGCGCGCCCTTCACCGCCGACCAGCGGGCGTGGCTCTCCGGCTATTTCGCGGCGCTCCTCGGCCCGGCGCTGGAGGGCGCGACCGCGCTCGCGCCCGGCGAGGTCCCGGCCGCCGGCCCGGCGCTCGCCGACAACGGCGACGCGCCCTGGCACGACCCGTCGATCCCCCTCGGCGACCGCATGGCCATGGCCACGGAGCGCTCCGCGGCGCAGAAGCTGATGGCCGCCATGGCCCAGCAGGATTGCGGCCAGTGCGGCTACACCTGCGCCGACTACGCCAACGCCATCTTCCTCAGGAAGGAGGAGCGCCTGAACCTCTGCCAGCCCGGGGGCAAGGAGACCCTCCGGATGCTGAAGAAGCTGGAGGCGGAGGTTGCCGGCGCGGCCCCGGCGGCGCCCGCCGCGGCGGCAATAGCCGCAGAGGCCGCCCCGGCGGCCGGGGCGGCGACCGGCCCCTCCGGCTATTGCCGCGAGAACCCGGCCGAGGCGGTCTTCCTCTCCCGGCGCCGCCTCAACGCGCCCGGCGGCGAGAAGGAGACCTGGCACATCGAGATCGACCTCGCCGGCACCGGCATCGATTACGCGGTCGGCGATTCCCTCGGGCTGTTCCCGGCCAACGCCCCGGCCCTGGTCGACACGGTCATCGCCGAACTCGGCGCCCGGCCCGAGCGGGTCGTCGCCACCCGCTTCGGCGAGGCGACGCTGCGCGACCACCTGCTCGGCCACTACGCGCTCGGCGCGGCGCCGGACGGGCTGTTCCAGCTCCTCTCGCTCCTCACCTCGGGCCCGGCGCGCCGCAAGGCGCAGGCCCTCGCCGCCGGGGAGGATCCGGACGGCGACCTCGCCCATCTCGACGTGCTCGCGGCCCTGCACAAGTTCCCGGGCGCGCGGCCGGACGCCGAGGTCTTCCTCGAAGCCCTCGACCCGTTGCAGCCGCGCCTCTACTCGATCTCGTCGAGCCCCAAGGCCGATCCGGGCCGCGTCTCGCTCACCGTCGACGCGGTGCGCTACAGCCACCGCTCGCGGCTGCGCCTGGGCGTCGCCTCGACCCATCTGGGCGAGCGCCTCGCCGAGGCCGCCAAGGTGAAGGTCTACCTACAGAAGGCGCACGGGTTCGGCCTGCCGGACGATCCCGGGACGCCGATCATCATGGTCGGGCCCGGCACCGGCATCGCGCCCTTCAGGGCCTTCCTGCGCGAGCGCGCCGCCGTCAAGGCGCCGGGCCGCAACTGGCTGTTCTTCGGCCACCAGCGGCAGGCCTCGGACTTCTTCTACCGGGACGAGCTCAACGGCCTGAAGGAGGCCGGCATCCTCACGCGCCTCTCCCTCGCCTGGTCGCGCGACGGCGGCGAGAAGACCTACGTCCAGGACCGCATGCGCGAGAACGGCCGCGAGGTCTGGCGCTGGCTGGAGGAGGGCGCCCACTTCTACGTCTGCGGCGATGCCAAGCGCATGGCCAAGGACGTCGAGCGCGCGCTCATCGACATCGCCGCCAAGGAGGGCGGCCGCAGCCCCGACGACGCGGTGGCCTACCTCGCCGCCCTCAAGAAGGCCGGCCGCTACCAGGCCGACGTGTACTGAGCGCAGCGCCCTCCAATCCGCGGAAGCGTCCTTGATGAACCTCCACGTCCCCGACCTCTTGCCCGACCTCTTGCCCGACCTCTTGCCCGACCTCTTGCCCGACCTCTCGCGGCTGCCGGAGCCGGTGCGCACGACCTGCCCCTATTGCGGCGTCGGCTGCGGGGTGCTCGCGCGGCCGGACGGGCAGGGGGGCGCCCGCGTCGAGGGCGATCCCGAGCACCCGGCGAATTTCGGTCGCCTCTGCTCCAAGGGCTCGGCCCTGGGGGAGACCCTCTCCCTCGACGAGCGGGTGCTCCACCCGACGGTCGCGGGCGCACGCGTGACCTGGGACCGCGCCCTCGACGAGGTGGCGGCGCGCTTCCGGCGCGCGGCCGCCGAGCACGGCCCGGATGCGATCGCCTTCTACCTCTCCGGCCAGCTCCTGACCGAGGATTACTACGTCGCCAACAAGCTCGCGAAGGGCTTCATCGGCACCCCGCACGTCGACACCAATTCGCGGCTGTGCATGTCCTCCTCGGTGGCGGCGCACCGGCGCGCCTTCGGGTCCGACACGGTGCCGGGCTGCTACGAGGATCTCGACGAGGCCGACCTCATCGTCCTCGTCGGCTCGAACGCCGCGTGGTGCCACCCGGTCCTGTTCCGCCGCATGCTCGACGCGCGGGCGCGGCGCGGGACCAGGATCGTGGCGGTCGATCCGCGCCGCACCCAGACCGGCGAGGAGGCCGACCTCTTCCTGGGCCTGAGGCCCGGCACCGACGCGGCCCTGTTCTCCGGGCTCCTGATCCACCTCGCCGAGACCGGCGGCCTCGATTCCCGCTTCATCGCCGCGCACACGGCCGGCTTCGAGGCCGCCCTGGAGCGGGCCCGCCTCATCGCCCCCGACGCGGCCGCGACCGCCGCCGCCACGGGCCTGACCGGGGCCGAGGTCGCGACCTTCTTCGACCTGTTCCGGACCACGCCCCGCGCCGTGACGGCCTTCTCGCAGGGGGTGAACCAATCCTCCCAGGGCACCGACAAGGCCAACGCGATCATCAATTGCCACCTCGCCACCGGGCGGATCGGCCGGCCCGGCACGGGGCCGTTCTCGCTCACCGGCCAGCCCAACGCCATGGGCGGGCGGGAGGTCGGCGGGCTCGCCAACATGCTGGCGGCCCACATGCACTTCGCGCCCGAGGAGGTCGACCTGGTGCGCCGCTTCTGGGGCGCGCCGCGGATCGTCACCGGCGAGGGGCTGAAGGCCGTCTCCCTGTTCGAGGCGATCGAGCGGGGCAGGATCAAGGCCCTCTGGGTGATGGGGACGAACCCGGCCGTCTCGATGCCGCGGGCCGACCGCGTCCGCGCCGCCCTGCGCGGCCTCGACACGCTGGTGATCGCCGAGGCCGTCGCGACCACGGACACGCTCGCGCTGCGCCGGGACGCGATCGTGCTGCCGGCCCTCGCCTGGGGCGAGAAGGACGGCACGGTGACCAATTCCGAGCGGCGCATCTCCCGCCAGCGCCGCTTCCTGCCGGCGCCCGGCGAGGCGCGGGCCGATTGGTGGATGCTGGCGCAGGTCGGGCAGCGCCTCGGCCACCTCCAGGCCTTCGCCTGGCCGAACGTGGCGGCGGTCTTCCGCGAGCACGCCGCCCTGTCCGGCTTCGAGAATGCGGGCAGCCGCGACTTCGACCTCTCCGGCCTCGCCGAGATCCCGGACGCCGCCTACGAGGCGGCCCGGCCGGTGCAGTGGCCGCTGCCCCGCCGGGCGAAGGGCGGGCAGGCCCGGCTGTTCGGGGATGGGCGCTTCTTCACCCGCGACCGGCGCGCCCGCTTCGTCGCCGTGCAGGCGCCCGCCCTGGCCCACCCGACGAGCGAGGCCTTCCCGTTCCGGCTCAATACCGGGCGGGTGCGCGACCACTGGCACACGCTGACCCGCACGGGGAGGAGCCCGAAGCTCTCGGCCCACCGCGCCGTGCCCTTCTGCGAGATCCACCCGCGGGACGCGGCCCGGATCGGCCTCTCGGACGGGGACCTCGCCCGCGTCACCACGGCCCACGGCAGCGCGGTGCTGGAGGTGATGCTGACGCCCGGCGCGCAGGAGGGCGTGCTCTTCGCCCCGATGCACTGGAGCGCGGCGACCTCCTCGGCGGGCCGCGTCGGCGCCCTGGTGCAGGGGGCGGTCGATCCGGTCTCGGGCCAGCCGGAGCTCAAGGCCACCCCGGCCGCGATCGCGCCGGTGCCGATGCGCTCGCGCGGCTTCCTGATCACCCGGGAGCCGGTGGCGGCGCCGGAGGGCTGGTGGTGGGCGCGCGCCACCATCGAGGGCGGCGTCGGGCTGATCGTGGCGACCGAGGACGGGCCGGACGAGGCGGCCGCCCTGATGCGGCGCCTGTTCCCGGACGCGTCCTTCAGCGCCTACGCGGATCCGGGCTGCGGCGTCTACCGGGCGGCCGCCTTCGTCGAGGGGCGCCTCGTCGGGGCGCTCGCCCTCGCGCCGGCGGCCGAGCGGCCCTCCTTCGAGGCCGCGAAGGCCTTCTTCCGCACGCAGGAACTGCTCGAACCGGCGGCGCGCCGCGCCCTGATCTCGGGACGGGCGCAGAGCGGCGGCGCCGGTCCCCTGGTCTGCGCCTGCCACAATGTCGGGCGCGACGTCATCGTCGGGGCGATCAGGGGCGGCGCCCACGCCGTCGAGGCGGTCGGCGCGGCCTGCCGGGCCGGCACCAATTGCGGCTCGTGCATCCCTGAGATCCGCAAGCTGCTGGCGGCCGAACTTGCGCCGAGCCCGGCCTGAGCGCATCGTCCCGAGCGAGAGAGTTCCGTACTTGAGGACGATGAGTTCCCCCCGAACCCCGCGCGAGACGCGCTCCCCCGGCCTCGAACCGCTCGCGGTGCTGCCGGTCTTCGTGACGCTGCAGGGCAAGCGGGCGGTCCTGGCCGGCGCCGGCGGCGGCGCCGCCTGGAAGGCGAAGCTGCTCGCCGCGGCGGGCGCCCAGGTGGACGTCTACGCCCCCGACCCGACCGAGGAGATGCGCGCCGCGCCCGCCGAGGCGGTGGCCGGCCGCATCGTGCTGCACGCCCGCGACTGGAGCCCGGCCGACCTCGCGGGGGCCGCCCTGGCGATCGCCGCCCAGGAGGACGAGGGCGCGTGCGCCTGCTTCGTCGCGGCGGCGCGGCAGGCCGGCGCGATCGTCAACGCCGTCGATCGGCCGCATCTCTGCGACGTGTCCTTCGGGGCGATCGTCAACCGCTCGCCGCTCGTGGTCGGCATCTCGACCGAGGGGGCGGCCCCGGTCTTCGGCCAGACCGTGCGGGCGCGGATCGAGGCGATGCTGCCCTCCGGCTTCAAGGCCTGGGTGGCGGCGGCGCGCGACTGGCGGGCGGCGGTGAGCGCGCGCTACCACGCCTTCGCGGAGCGGCGCGCCTTCTGGGAACGCTTCGCCGACCGCGCCTTCGCGGAGCCCGACCGGGCGCCCACCCGGGCCGATCTCGACGAGCTGACGAGAGAGGCCGATGCGGGCCCGCGCGGCGGCGCCGTCGTGCTGGTGGGGGCGGGGCCCGGGGACGCGGAGCTCCTGACGCTCAAGGCCCTGCGGGCCCTGCGCAGCGCCGACGTGATCCTGTACGACGACCTCGTGGCGCCGGAGATCCTCGACTACGCGCGGCGGGAGGCCCGCACCATGCTGGTCGGCAAGACCGGGCACGGCCCGTCCTGCCGACAGGACGACATCAACGCCCTGATGGTGAGCCTCGCGCGCTCGGGCAAGCGGGTGGTGCGGCTGAAATCCGGCGATCCGCTCGTCTTCGGCCGGGCCGGGGAGGAGATCGACGCCTGCCGGGCGGCGGGGGTGCCGGTCTCGGTGGTGCCGGGTGTGACGGCGGCGCAGGGCGCGGCGGCCTCGCTCTGCCTCTCGCTCACGCACCGCGACGCGGCGCGGCGCCTGCAATACGTGACCGGCCACGACCGCCGCGGCGCGCTGCCGGACGACCTGAACTGGGCGGCGCTCGGCGATTCCTCGGTCACGACCGTGATCTACATGCCCAAGCGCACGCTGGGCGCGCTGCTGGCCCGGGCCATCGCTGAAGGGTTGCGCCCCGACACGCCGGCGCTGGCGGTCTTCAACGCGACGCGGCCGGACCAGGCGGTGCTGCGGGGCAGCGCGACCAGCTTGGCGGAGGCGATCGCGGCGAGCGGGATCGCGGGTCCGGCGATCGTGATGGTGGGCGACGCGGTCGGTCGGGGCGCCGAGGCCCTGATCGCGGAGGCCGTGGCCGGGTTCCCGGTGGGGCCCGACGCGGGGCGGGAACCGCGCTCGCTGTCGGGGTGAGGCGCCGGCGCGGCGCCCCTCCGAAGGCCCGCCGGCCCGGCCCGAGAGGCTCAGGCGGCGAGCTTGGCGGCGATCACGTCGTTCTGGTTGCTCGCGAAGAGCGGCGCCGAGGCGGGGGTCGGGGTCAGGCGGTCGGCGGCGACGCGCACCAGCGAGGCGTTCACGGCGACGGCGGCGACGAGACCGAGCAGGGCGAAGGCGATCATCGGTGGCACTCCCGAGTGGCGTTGTGCGACGCACACAATATGGCACCGCACAAAAAGCGCTGGTATGCCATATGCCAGAAGGGAGCCATGCAACGGAAGCATGACGGCAGCCTTCGACGGGTCAGGCCCCCTCGCTGGGCCGGCCGACCGACAGCATCTTGCGGGCCCCCCAGTGCCCCAGCCCGATCGCCGCGGCGATGAACGGGGCCGCGACGATGAGGGCGCCGAGCACCTCCGACCCGGTCAGCCAGGCCAGGAGCTTCACGGCGGCCACGAGCAGCAGGAAGCTCCCGCAGCACAGGAAGATCAGCCCGCCGCCGAAGGAGGAGCCGAGCCGCATCACCGTGCGGCGGATGCCGTCGAGTTCGTGCGCCAGGAGCGCGTATTGCGCGACCGCGAGATCGCCGGCCTCCCGGACCGCGTCGAGCATCAGCCTGACGGTCGACCTCTGATCGTCCTGAGCGATCCGCCGCGTCCGCGCCATCGTCCTGCCGCCTGAAGTGAGTCGGGTCCGGGCCGACAACGGCGGCGGGCCGAGCCCGTTCCGCGGCCCCGCCCGCCTCGGGCAGCGCGCTCCCGGCATCGCCCGCGCCTCCACCGGCGGTGGCCGGTTCGGTCCTTCGGGCCGTCGCCTGGCGGCAAGCCGCCGCCGCAGGAGATCACAGGCTTGATTTGGGTTAAATCATATCCTAAATGAGCACCATGAGCACCGCAAACGCGATGCCGCACGGCCTGACGCGGGCGAGGGGGCGGCCCAGGGAATTCGACATCGATGTCGCCCTTGATCGGGCTATCTCGTATTTCCGTGAGCACGGTTATAATGGCGTCTCTATTGCCGATCTTTCGGGTGCGCTGAATTTATCCGCTGGAAGCATATATAAGGCCTTCCATAGTAAGCACGAACTATTTTGCGCGGCTCTCGACAGGTATTTAAAGCTGCGTGGCACGAGGCTATCGGAAATTGCGGGTTGCTCGGAAAGTGGTCGGGACAAGCTGCGCCGCGTTTTGGATTTCTATGCGGAATCCTCGCACACCTCGGAAGGACGTGGCGGTTGTTTGGTGATCGTCGGCACGGTCGAACTCGGCAGTACAGATCCGGTCGTGGCCGCCAAGGTGGCCGACGCTCTGAGGCGGAACGAGGAAAGGCTGACGGTGATGATACGAGCCGGCCAGAGCGATGGCTCGATCCGCAAGGACCTGGATGCGGCGACCACGGCGAGAGCTCTGCTCGCGATGGTTCAAGGCATGCGTGTCTTGGGTAAGACCGGACGCGAGCGTGAAGCGATGATGGCCCTCGTGGGAGTAGCCATGCGGCTGCTCGATTAGAGCATGGTGCGACGAAGTCGATGCCGGCTCGTCGCGGACAAGGCGGCACAATCAATGACCGAGGGCAGCGTCCGATTGCAACCTGATCGGGCGCTGCTCTCGTGCGACGCAGCCCACATCGGTGACGAAGTTCCGGAGAGGGGCGCCAATCATCCCCCCGACAGTCTAGCGGGACTCTCTGCCTAGAACGTAAACGCAACGACACGAGGTTGCCTTTCAGCGTGTCGGGAGGCGGTGCGCTCCCCCGGCATTGCGATTTTCCGAGCGCAATTAGGGAACAAAATGATCCAAAATACCGTGGGTGCAACCGCGAGGCATCCAGCATCGCTTCGCACGCAGGATCCAGGAATGTCGAAGCGGCTCATGACTCTCCTGGCCTGCGCATGCGGCCTGATCGCCGCGAATATTTATTACGCACAGCCCCTTATTGGCCCAATCAGTTCTGAATTGAATTTGCCGAAAGAAGCTGGCGGCCTCATCGTTACCTTGACGCAGATTGGCTATGGTGCCGGGCTGTTGCTCGTGGTGCCTCTTGGTGATCTTTTCGAGAATCGCCGGCTTGCCATTTCCATCCTGGTCATCGGCGCATTCGGGCTCCTCATCTCCGGAATCGCCAGCTCGGCCGCGCCCTTTCTCGCCGCTGCCCTGATGGTGGGTTTGGGCTCGGTCACGGTGCAGATTCTCGTCCCCTACGCCGCACATCTGTCGCCAGAGGCCACGCGTGGCCGCGTGGTCGGTAACGTGATGAGCGGTTTGATGATGGGCATCATGCTGGCTCGACCCTTGGCGAGTCTGATCACAAACTTTTCGTCCTGGAGGGTCGTCTTTTTCTTTTCGTGCGCAATCATGATTGGCCTTACGCTCATACTCCGCTCTGCGTTGCCTCTCCGGCCAGTCACGGCTAAGATGAGCTATGGCAAAATGCTCGCTTCGATGGCCCATCTCGTCCGGACGACGCCGGCGTTGCGACGGAGGGCACTCTATCACGCCTGCATGTTCGGTGCGTTCAGTCTCTTTTGGACGATAACACCGCTTCTGTTGATGGGGCCGGCGTTTGGCTTCAGCCAACGGGGTATCGCTCTCTTCGCCTTGGCCGGCGTCGCCGGAGCCGTCGCCGCACCGATCGCCGGCCGGATCGCGGACCGTGGATGGATCAGATCTGCAACGGCTGCTGCCATGATGATGGCGGTCGCCGTCTTCGCCATGACGCATATCGCCGTGTTGGGCTCCAACCTATCGCTCGCGCTCTTCGTGCTGGCCGGCATCATCTTGGATTTTGCAGTGTCGGCCAATCTCGTCCTCGGACAACGTGTGATTTTTGCGTTGGCGCCCGAGTTTCGTGCGCGGTTGAATGGTGTCTACATGACAACCTTCTTCTTCGGTGGCGCGTTTGGTTCCGCTCTAGGGAGCTGGGTGTTTGCCCGCTACGGGTGGAACGGAGCATCTGCTGCCGGCATCGCCTTTGGGCTGATCGCCTTGGGATATTTCGCAACCGAGAAGGCGAGCGGATCGCGCGCGTGATGGCTTCCTGCTCGACGCCTCGCCGTCGACGGCCGCGGCCTCGCCGGCGACCCCGATGATAGCGGTGGCGATCCGCTTCGCCACCTCTCCGCGCATCCGAACCGGAGCGCGATCGTCTTGTCCGGATGGGCTTCGGCCGCCGCCACGGCGCTGCGAAGCCCTCTTTGGCAAAGCTCCGGCGGCGCCGGACACCCCTCTCGCGTGTTCGGCACGAGCCGATGGCCCGACGAAGATTCGAGAACGGAACCCACGGTCATGAGACGTGACCGTTGCGATCAGGCGACCCGGGCGGAGGGGCCCTCCATCTCCACCAGCCGGCCGCCCTCGACCTTGAGCACCCGGCCGACGAAGGGCAGGAGGTGCGGGCTGTGGGTCACGAAGACCTTGGCGGCGGGCACGCGGACCAGGGCCTGGACCAGCTTCGCCTCCGAGACCGGGTCGAGATTGGCCGTGACCTCGTCGAGCAGCAGCAGGCGCGGACGGCGGCAGAGGGCGCGGGCCAGGATCAGGCGCCGCCGCTGGCCCGTCGAGAGCAGGTTGCTCTCGTCGGAGACGAAGGTGGCGTAGCCCTGCGGCAGCGCCTCGACCTCGTCGCGCAGCCCCACCACCGAGAGGGCCGCCTCCATCTGCAGCCGCGTGATGTCGGGGGAGTACATCGCGAGGTTCTCCGCCACCGTGCCGGCGAAGAGCCGGTCGTCCGCGAAGACGCAGCCGATATTCGCCCGGTACTCGTGCAGGCCGAATTGCGCCAGGGGCCGGCCATCCACCAGCACCTGCCCCTGGGCGGGCTCCGCGAGGCTGGCGAGCACCCGCAGCAGCGAGGACTTGCCGCAGCCCGAGGGGCCGAGGATCGCGACCGACTCGGCCGCGGCGACGTCGAGGGTGAGGTCGATCCCGTCGATGAGCGGCTTCTCGCCCCGCCCGTACTGGATCCGCACGCCCTCCAGCGCCACGCCGCGCCGGATCGCCCGGTCGATGCTGCTGCGCTCGCTCGCCTGCTCGGGCGCCTCGTACAGGATGTCGTCGAGGCGCTCGTAATGCACCCGCATCACCGAGATCTGCAGGAGGCTCATGATCAGGGTGTTCATGGTGGTGAAGAACGACGTCCTCAGCGAGAAGAACGCGTAGAGCACGCCCACCGACAGGGTGCTCTTCATGACGTCGGTGACGCCCATGTAGAGCGTCGCGACCGTGCCGAGCATGAAGACGAGGTGCAGGGCGAAATCGGCGTCGATCGCGTAGCGGCGCGAGCGGTAGCTGGCATTGGCGAAGCGCGAGAAGCTGTCGAGCCACTTCAGCGCGAAGAACTCGGTGGTGTTGCCGGCCTTCAGGGCGGCGATCTGCTTGAGGCCGTCGAGGAGGCGCATCTGCTCCTCGGAGCGCGCCTCCAGGGTCTCGGTCGTGGTGCGGGCGATGCGCGGATAGGTGGCGAAGCGGATCGCCACCGCCATCACCAGGGTCGCCAGCGAGGCCGCGGCCATCGACGGCGAGTAATAGTACATCATGGCGATCAGCAGCACCGACATGATGCCGTCGGCCAGGGACGACACGAACCCGCTGATCAGGAAGGTCTTGATCTGGTCGATCGAGGACAGGCGGGTGATGAGGTCGCCGGGATGCCGGGCCTCGAAGAAGCCTAGCGGCAGGCGCAGGGCGTGGCCGACGACGTTGCGGGTGAAGTGCACCTCGAACAGGGTGGCGGTGCGCAGGGTCACCACGTCGCGCAGCCAGCGCGAGGCCGCCTCGAAGCCCGAGAACAGGATCAGCCCGACGGCGACCGCGTTCAGGAGGTCGAGGTCGAATTGCGGGATCACCGTGTCGACGGCGGCCTGCAGGAAGATGGGCGTCGCCAGGGCGAACAGCGTCGTCGCGAAGGACATCACGGCGACCATCGCGACCGTGTGCTCGACGCCCCGGCAGGAGCGGAACACCGCCCAGAAGGTCGAGGCGCGGGCCGCGCGGATCGCCCGGAAATCGACCCGGCGGGAGAATTCGAGGGCGACGCCCGCGAAGTGGCGCTCCACGTCCTCCCGGGCGTAGATCCGCGGGCCGAAGGCCGGGTCGTGGATGTGGAACTGCCCGCGGGCGACCTTCTCCAGCACCACGAAGTGGTTGCCGTCCCAGTGGAGTATCGCCGGGCAGGCGAGCTTGCCGAGCTCGTCGACCTGGGCGATGCCCAGGCCCTGCGCGTCGAGGCCGATCTGGCCGGCCACCTCGACGATCTCCGCGAAGCTCATGCCGCGGCGCGAGACCGGGAACAGCGAGCGCAGGTAGGGCAGGTCGATGTCGTGCCGGTGGGCATTCGCCACCATGGCGAGGCAGGCCAGCCCGCACTCCATGGTCTCGGCCTGGAGCACGGTGCGGACCCGGCGGATCCGCTCCCCGACGCGACGGCTCATCAGCGCCCCCTCAAGGCACGGATCGGATCGGTGGCCCAGTCGATCAGGCGCCGCCGCTCGACGACGATGTCGACCGACAGGGTCGCGCCGATCTTCAGCGGCACCTTCTCGCCGTAGGCGTCGACATCCGCCCGGTCGGGGCGGATCTCGATCCGGTAGGCGGATTGCATCGGCACCGGCCGCGGATCGAGCCCGGCCTCGGGCGGCAGCCCCTCGGTGACCGGCGCCCGCACGGCCGCCTCCGAGATGTACGTGATGGTGCCGTGATGGATGCCGAAGGTCTTGTACGGGAAGGCGTCGTATTTCAGGATCACCCGCTGCCCGACCTTGGCGAGGCCGACCGCGCGGGAGGGCGCCTCGACCACGATCAGGGGCGCGGCGGCCGGGTCGCCGATCGCGGCGACGAGCTGCCCGGACCTGACCGAATCGCCGACCTTCGCCCCGAGGGCGAGCACCGTCCCGGCGCTGGGAGCCTGGATCTCCAGGGCCGATTCGGTCCGCAGGGCGGCGATCCGGCTGTCGATGCTCTCGATCTGGCTGCGGGCGGCGGCCTTCTGGCTCTGCTTGGTGGCCACCAGGGTCTCGTAGGCGCGGCGGCGCTCCGTGTCCTGGCGCTGGTATTCGAGGCGCCGGAGCTCGATCTCGGCGAGCTGCCGCTCGTAATCGTAGGTCGTCCGCTCGCGCGCCTCGAGGACGTCGCGGGTGGCGTAGCCCTCCTTCACGTAGGCGGAGACCCGGCGCACGATGGCGCGGCTCTTGTCGGCGGCGGCGGCGACCTGGCGGGACTGGGCGTCGAGGCCGGCGTAGAAGCGGGACTGATCCGATTCGATCGCCTTCTGCTGGCGCGTCGCCTGGGCGATGAAGGCCTCCGCGGCCGCCGCCTCGGCCTCCTGGGTCCGGCGCGTCTGGAGCAGGTTGCGGATCTCGGCCTCCGCCACCGATTCCCCGCCCGCGGTCGCGGCGCCGAGGCGCAGGGCGTAGACCGGGCTGCCGGCCGCGACCCGGTCGCCCTGCGTCACGGCGAGGCGGCTGACCACGCCGGCGCGCGGCGCGTCGAGGCGCACGAAGCCGCCGGTCGCCGCGACCACGCCGCGCACGCTCTCGGTCTGGGCGAAGCGCCCGAACCAGAGGCCGCCGAGGGTGGCGCAGACCGTGGCGCCGACGAGGAGCGTGGCGAACAGCGTGGTCCGGTTCTGCCGCAGGTCGATCGTCTCGGCGAGCAGCGGCGCGGCGGGCCGCGGGGGCGGGGCGGCCTCGGCCGGCTCCTCCTCCTCCGGCGCCGCGGCGGGCAGGGGGGCGGCACTCACGCGGCTCTCTCCTGCGCCGCCTCGGGCGCGGCCAGGAACTCGCCGAGCCGCTGCCACATGAACCACTGCTCGGGCGCCGCCAGCACCGATGCCTCGATGTGGCGGCGCACGAGGTCGGTGACGCGGGCCTTGGCCTCCGGCCCGGACTCGGCCACCTCGAAGGGCCGGCCCGGCGCCACCACGTCCCCGTCGAGGCGGGAGCGCACCGCCAGCGGCACCACCGTCGCCTCGGTCAGCCGGGCGAGCGCGTCGAGCCCCATGGCGAGGCGCGCCGGCCGGCCGAACAGCGTCGTGTCGACCGGGCCGCCGTAGCTCGCCGGCAGGTCCACGAAGGACACGATCACCGCCCCGGCCCGGGCGAAGCGCACGGCGTCGATGTAGTCCTGCTTGTCGCGCACGTTGAGGAAGCGCATGTCGGTGCCGATCTCCGAGATGCGGCGCATCACCCGGGTCTCGTTCTCGCGATCCTCGCGCGCGCAGGATCAGCATGCGCCGCCCCGGGAAGACGTCGTGCACGAGGCGCGCGAAGGGCAGGGCGAAGCTGCCCATGTGCAGCGGCGCCAGGATGACCGGCCGGGCGCCCGCCGCCACGCGCTCGAGCATCCCGCGCTCCAGGATGGTGACGTGGGCGGCGTCGGCCACCAGGGCCTCGCGCGACCGTGAGAGGATTGCGAGCCATTCGAGGCTGGTCATGCGGTCGGCGAAGACCGCCTCCCGGTCGAGGCGGCGCGCCTCGCGGGCCGGAACCCGCAGGGTGCGGGCCAGCGCCTCCGCGATCCCGAGCGTCCCGGCCCGGCCCCGCAGCACGGCGAGGCGCCAGCTCGCCCGCACCGCGCGGCGCCGCGCGCGCAGCGGCAGGCGGGCCGCGAACAGCTCGGTGCGGGTGGGCGTCATCGCGATGGGGGCCTGTCCTGCGGTCCGTCTCGGAAGGGCGCGGACCCGCGCCGGCGGGGCCGGAGGCGGGATCTGCCGGCCGCCGCGACGGGCAGGGCCGGCCGTCGGCTGCGCTCAGATCACGAGCACTTGCTGTTGCCGCAATCCTTCTTGCAGTCGTTCTTCGGCGGGGGGCACGGGGCGGGGGTGTCGCAGCCGCCGGAAATCGTCTTCAGGGCGGCGAGGTCGAGCGTCTTCACGGTGATGTCTCCGGTCGGAATCGGACGAGGTACCCCGCCCTGAGGCGGGGTGGGGCGCGCTCAGATCACGAGCACTTGCTGTTGCCGCAATCCTTCTTGCAGTCGTTCGCCGGCGGGGGGCACGGGGCCGGGGCGCAGGTGCCGCCGGAGATCGCCTTCAGGGCCGCGAGGTCGAGCTTCGTCATGATGATCTCTCCTGTCAGGGGAGACGGGGCGCCGCCCCGCCGCACGGTCTCTGTCGACCGCCGCCCGTTTCCACCACGTCACCTGACAGCATTCAAGCGCGGAAAACTACCGACTCCGCTCGTCGGAGCCGTCATTTCCTGTCCGTCGTTTACCATTGGGCGCGAAACCCGTTACTTTCGCGTTAATGAACTTGCCCAAGGCGCCGCCTCATTGAGAATGCCGGTCACGACATCTGAGAGACCGGCCATGCAGACCATTCCTTCCGCTTCGGCATACTCCACCGGAGATATCGAGCGCATCCTGCTCGAGATCGTCCGCAAGCAGGCCCGCAACGAGGGGGCCGATTGGTCCCTGACCACCACGATGGAGGAGGCGCAGATCGATTCCTTCGATCTCGTCGAACTCGTCTTCGAGGTGGAGGACCGCTTCGGCGTCGAGGTCAGCTTCAACGCCAACGAGCGGCCGATCGGCGAGATGACCTTCGGGGACGTGATCGCGCTGATCCGCGGCGCGCTGGCCTCGAAGGAGAAGGCGGCGTGACCCGGGTCGTCGTGTCGGGGCTCGGGGTGGCCGCGCCCGGCGGCCTCGACCCCGAGAGCTTCTGGGCGAGCCTGGTCTCGCCCGGGAGCTGCTTCACGCCGGCGCGCGAATATCCCGAGGGCGACATCCCGGTCGGACAGATCGACGCCGCGATCGACTTCGCGGACCTCCCGGTCCCCAACCCGGGCGCCTGCGACCGGGCCGCCCTCCTGGCGGTGGCGGCGACCCGCTCGGCCCTCGCGGATGCCGGCCTCGGCGAGGGCGCGGTCGATCGCGGGCGGGTGGCGGTCGTCCTCGGCAACGGCGGCGGGGGCTGATGAGCCTCGACGAGCAGTACCGGCGCGTCTTCGTGGACGGCAAGCGCCCGCACCCGTTCTCGGTGGTGCGCGCCATGACGAGCTCCTCGGCGAGCTGGGTCTCCCTGGCCTTCGGCCTCAGGGGGCCGTGCTTCGTCACCGCGAGCGCCTGCGCCTCGGCCAGCCACGCCCTCGGCATGGGGCTCCTGCTGCTGCGCGCCGGCCTCGCGGACGTGGTGGTGGCGGGCGGCACCGAGGCGCCGCTCTCCTACGGCACCCTGCGGGCCTGGGAGGCGATGAAGATCCTGAGCCGCACCGGCTGCCGCCCCTTCGCCCGCGACCGGGACGGCCTGGTCCTGGCGGAGAGCGCCGGGATCCTGGTGCTGGAGCGCGAGGCCCACGCGCGCGCGCGGGGCGCGCGGCCGCGGGCCGTCCTCGCGGGCTTCGCGGCGAATGCCGATGCGGGCGACATCGTCGCGCCGAGCGCCGCCGGCATGGCGCAGGCGATGCGGGAGGCCCTGGCGGATGCGGGGCTCGCGCCCGCGGACGTCGCCTACGTCAACGCCCACGGCACCGGCACCCGCAGCAACGACCGCACCGAGATCGAGGCGATGCGGGCGGTGTTCGGCCGCGACCGCATCCCGCCGACCTCCTCCACGAAGGGCGCGACCGGCCACGCGCTAGGGGCGGCGGGCGCGATCGAGGCGGTGGCGACGGTGCTGGCGATGGGGCGCGGCGTGGCGCCGCCGACCAAGACCCTGACCGAGCCGGACCCGGACCTCGCCTTCGACGCGATCCCGCGCGCGGCCCGCCCGATGCCGATCCCGGCGGCGCTCTCGAACTCCTTCGCCTTCGGGGGACTCAATGCCAGCCTCGTCTTCCGCGCCGCGTGAGCCGCCCGCCGGGCCGGGGGACGCCGCCTCGCTCGTCGACGCCCTGCGGGCGCGCATCGGCACGATCGTCGCGGTCTCCCCCTGGACCGCCATCGACCAGGGCCGCATCGACGCCTTCGCGGCGGCCACCGACGATCACCAGTTCATCCACGTCGACCCCGTCCGGGCCGCCGCGGAGGGCCCGTTCGGCGGGACGGTGGCGCACGGCTACCTCACCCTGGCGCTCGCCGGCGCCCTCGCCGCCAAGGCCCTGCCCCCGCACCCGGCCGTGCGCGCGGTGGTCAATATGGGGGCGGATCAGGTGCGGCTCCTCGCGCCGGTCCCGGCCGGGAGCCTGCTGCGGGGCAGCTACGAACTCGCGCGGGTCGCCGCGCTGCCGGACGGCCGCGCGGCCCTGCGCCTGCGCGCCACCCTGGAGGCGCAGGGCCGCGCGCGTCCGGTGCTCACCGCCGAGTTGTCGCTCCTGCTCGTCCTCGCCTGAGCCCGCCGCGGGGCCGCGTCCTCTGCCCGGCCCGCCCCGGAATCTGGGGTTTAAGACGGTCTTAAGCATGATTTGCGCAAGGTCTTGGGCGCCGACCCTCGGTCATCCCGTTCCGGGGATTGTCCGCGCGTCGGCCCTCTGCTGCGGAAGGCCGGATGTCGCGACGCCCCATCCCGTTCGAGCGATGCGCCGTCCTCGCCCTCGCCGCGGCGCTCGCCGGCGGGTCGGCGGGACCGGGCGCGGCCCAGAGCCTCGACGCCGCCGGGGCAGCGGCCCTCGACCAGAGCCCGGCCCTGAAGGCGGACCGCGCGCGCCAGGAGGGGGCCGAGGCGCGCCGGCGCGGCGCCCTCGACGCCTTCATGCCGAGCATCAGCTTCTCGGCCGACAGGCCCCTCGACAGCAAGTACAGCTACTCGCCCAACGCGGCGCCGACGCAGATCGGCATCGATTCGACGCCCCGCAGCGCGCCGACGCAGCTCGGCCTCAAGCTCGACCTGCCGCTCTTCGACGGGTTCAAGCGCTGGCACACGCTCGAATCGACGACGGGCCTGGCGGAGGCCGGGCGCTTCGTCAGCCAGGGCAAGCGCCAGCAGGTGCTGCTCGACACCGGCGTCGCCTACCTCGCGGTGCTGCGCGACGCGCGGAGCCTCGCCTACCGGGACGCGCAGGTCGCCGCCGTCGCCCGCATCCGCCAGCAGGCCGAGCGGCAGTTCGAGGTCCGCGACGCGACCCAGACCGATGTGGCGCTCGCGCGCTCGCGCGAGGACGCGGCGCAGGCGCAGCGCGACCGGGCCCGGGCAGACCTCGCCGCCTCGCGGCTCGAATTCCGCCGCCTCACCGGCATGGAGCCCGAGCGGATGGCGCAGCCGCGCCTGCCCGCGAACCTTCCGGCGAGCGCCGACGCCTATGCGGCGCTGGTGCAGCGGGCCAATCCCAACCTCGCGGCCTCCCGCCTCGATGCCGGCGCGGCCCGCGCCCAGGCCAGGGCCGCGCGGGCCGAGCTGCTGCCCCAGGTCAACCTGCAATTCTCCCGCTCGGCAGTGCTCAACTACAGCCAGGCGCTCGACCAGATCAACGACACCACGACGCGCCTCGTCGCCAAGCTGCCGCTCTACGAGCCCGGCGCCTATCCGCGCATCGAGGAGGCCTCGGCCCTCGCGCTGCAGCGCGCCTACGAATCCCAGGACCTTGAGCTGACGACGCTCACGGCGGCCCGCACCCTGCACGCCCGGCGCCGGGCGATCGGCGAGCAGGCCGAGCGGCTCCTGGAGCGGGTCCGGCGCCTGCGCGAGACGGTGCGGAGCTTCTCGGTCGAGCGCCGGGCGGGGTTCCGCACCGTCCTGGACGAGCTCAACCTGCGGGCGGAGCTCGCCGACGCCGAAGTCGCCGCGGCGGCGGTGGTCACGGAGCGCGACGCGCTGACGCTGCAGCTCGCCGCGGCCGCGGGGCTGCTGGGCCTGAACGGGCCGGGCCTCCGCCGCCTCGACACCCTGCCGCCGCCGCTGCCGCCCGGCCCCGTCGCCCTGCCCCCGCCCTCGCCGGGGGCGAGCCCGAGGGCCCGCCTTTCCTGCGCGGCAGCCTCGACGCGGCGGGCCTCGGGGAGGGGCCGGGGCGCGTCTCGGTCGCCGCCGCGGGGGCCGGCCCGCGCCCGTGGTGAGCGGCCGTCGCGCGCTCCGGTCGCACCCGACCTGGACGGCGACGCTGAAACCGGGGCCCCGGACGCGCGGTTGGGCCGGGCGCGAGTGCCGGTCCCGGCGCTCAGGCGCGCCCGCAACCGTTCGAGAGGCCCCATGGACCGTCGTCTCGCGCTCACGACCCTCGCCACCCTCGTCGCCGTCCCGTCGCTGATCGGCACGGCCCTCGCGCAGAACGCGCCCAGTTCCGCGTCCCAGGCCACCGGGAATGCGGGCGCCCGCATCGGCGAGGCGGAGGCCAAGCACATCGCCGACACGCTCGCCGCCGGCTCCCTCGCCCTCGCGGCGAGCCGCCTCGCCCTCACCAAGGCGAAGGACGACGACGTCAAGGAATTCGCCCGCTTCGAGGTCGCCGAGCAGGAGACGATCGCCGACGTCCTCAAGGCGATGCGCGACCAGGGCACGCCGGCGAGCGGCCAGGTGAAGGCCCCGGCGGAACCCGAGGTGACAGGCCAGATCGACGCCGGCGGCAAGGCGAAGCTGGAGAAGCTGGAACAGGCCAAGGCCGGCGAGGCCTTCGACCTCGAGTACATCCGCGGCCAGATCGAGGGCCACCAGGCCCTGCTCAGGATCCAGGAAGCCTACCTCGCCGGCGGCAAGGACCGCGAGAACCTCGCGGTGGCCAAGCTCGCCCGGACCCAGATCCGCGAGCACCTCACCCTGCTCGCCGACATCGAGAAGGATCTCAAGGACTGATCCGACATCCGACGGATTGCGTCGCCGTCTCCCATTTCGGCAATGCGGATGGCGGCTTCGCTCACGCGCCGCGCGGGCTTGGCATACCCAATCCGCTCGATCCCTTCGGGATGGCGGATTGGGGCTTCGCTCAGGCGCCGCGCGGGCTTGGCAGACGCTGTCCGGACGTGATCGTCCGGACAGCGCATGACGCGGGCCCCGGGCGGCCGCCGGGCGTGGCCGCCCGGCTCACCCGCCAAGCTTCGTGTCGGCCAAGCTTCGTGTCGGCCAAGCTTCGTGTCGGCCAAGCTTCGGCCCGGGCCGGGACTGGTTCGCGTGCACCGGCCGAATCGGGCAATCCGATCGCGCACTGTCGATCCCGTGCCGGACCGCACGGCGGCTCGGGCTCCGGGGCGCGATGGTCTCCCCATCGAAGCGGCGCCGCGCCGGAACGAGCGGGAGAGAAGGATGAGCGTCTTCACGGCAACCCTCGCCACGGAGCTCGCGGGCGAGGCGCGGGACCGGGAACTCGGCGACGAGAGCCTGGACGAGGTCAGCGGCGGCGCCCCGTTCCCGATCCGGCCCACGGCGCCGCTGCCCCCCGTCGTGGCGACGCACGACGGCAAGGGCTGGCATTTCAGCGGCGGCCTCTCCTGGCCGAGCGCGCCCGCGCCGCAGGTCCCGGCTCGCCCCGTCCCGGGCTGGTGACGGCTGCCGGGGGCTGGCGAGACGCGATCGCCGGACCATCCCGGTCCCCCGAGAAGCCGCCCCGGGCCTCAGCGCGACGGCTTGGCCGACTTCTCGGGCGAGGGCTGGCTGTCCAGGCGCTCGCCGCCGACGCATTCGCGCAGGTAGGTGTCGCGCTCGCCGCCGCCGAGCTTCAGCGCGTCGGCGCGCGAGGCGCATTCCCGCTGCCACTGCTCCGGCGAGGAGGAGGTCGGGGTCGCGCCTTCCGCGGCCGCCGCGCCGGCGGCGAGGGTCAGGCTGAGGGCGAGAAGGGCGCGGATCGGCATGGTCGGGCCTCCGGGACGGGCGAGCGATCAAGCCGCCGCCCTCCCGCCGGTTCCGGCCGCCGCGCGCCTCAGCGGCGCTCGTAGAGGAGCCGCGCCCGGATCGTGCCCTCGAGCTGCCGGATCTCCTCCAGCAGCGCCTCGGCGTCGCCCTCCACCGCGTCGGTCTCGATCACCACGTACCCGACCTCGCCGTCGGTCTGGTAGAATTGCGCCGCGATGTTGATGCCCTGGCGCGCGAAGACGTCGTTCAGGCGCCGCAGCATGCCCGGGATGTTGCGCTGGACGTGGATGTAGCGCGTGCCGAGCGGCCTCGCGGCGAGCTGAACCTGCGGAAAATTCACCGCGCCGAACGTCGAGCCGATATCCGAGTAGTCGACGAGCTTGCGCGCCACCTCGGCGCCGATCCGCTCCTGCGCCTCCTCGGTCGAGCCGCCGACATGCGGCGTCAGGATCACGTTCTCAAGGCCCTGGAGCGGCGAGACGAAGCGCTCCTGGTTCGATTTCGGCTCGACCGGGAAGACGTCGACCGCCGCGCCGCGCAGGTGGCCGTCGCGCAGCGCGCCCGCGAGCGCGTCGAGGTCGACCACGGTGCCGCGGCTGTTGTTGATCAGGTAGGCGCCGGGCTTCATCGCCCGGATCTGCGCCTCGCCGATCATGGTGTGGGTGGCGGGCGTCTCGGGCACGTGCAGCGAGACGACGTCGCTCTGGCCGAGCAGGTCGTCGAGGGTCTCGACCGGCTCGGTGTTGCCGTGGCGCAGGCGGTCGGTGAGGTCGTAGAAGATCACCCGCATGCCCATCGCCTCGGCGAGGTTCGAGAGCTGCGAGCCGATATTGCCGTAGCCGACGATGCCGAGCGTCTTGCCGCGCACCTCGAAGGAATTCGCCGCCGACTTGTCCCAGCCGCCCGCATGGGCCGAGACCGAGCGCGGCACGATGCGGCGCAGCAGCATCACGATCTCGCCGATGACGAGTTCGGCCACCGAGCGGGTGTTCGAGAACGGCGCGTTGAAGACCGGGATGCCGCGCCGGCGCGCCGCCTGCAGGTCGACCTGGTTGGTGCCGACCGAGAAGCAGCCCACCGCGATCAGCCGGTCGGCGGCCTCGAAGGCGCCCTCGTCGAGCTGCGTGCGCGAGCGGATGCCGAGGAGATGCGTGCCCCTGAGCGCCTCGCGCAGGTCCGCCGGGTCGAGCGCCTTCGCGAGGCGGGTGACGTTGGTGTAGCCGGCGGCGTTCAGCAGCGACACGGCGCTGTCGTTGATGCCTTCGAGGAGAAGGACGCGGATCTTGTCCTTCGGCAAGGAGAGTTTGTCGGCCATCGGGGTCGTCTCGTCGGGCGCGCGGGCGCAGGGCCGGACCGATAGGAGAGGCGAGGGCGCGGCGCAACCGGACCCCGCGCGATGCAGGGCTGGGCTGCGCGGGCGGCGGGGCGACGGCGTGCCCCGTTGCGGCGGCCGCCCCGCCGTGGTGTGGCGGCGTTATTCCTTCGCGCGAGGACCCGCCATGCCCCTCTCCCCCGCCATGCGCCGCGCGGCGATCCCGCTCGTCGCCTTCGTGCTCGGCCTCGCGGCGCTCGGCCTCGCCGCCTCGGCGATGCTCGGCCGCCCGACCGTCCCGGCGAGCGGCGTCGGCGGCCCCTTCGCGCTCGTGGACCAGGACGGCCGCCCCGTCACCGACAAGGACGTGGCGGGGCGGGCGCACCTCGTCTTCTTCGGCTTCACCCATTGCCCCGACGTCTGCCCGACGACCCTGCAGCAGATCTCGGACGTGCTCGCGGCGCTCGGGCCGAAGGGCCGCGACGCCAAGGCGCTGTTCATCACGGTCGATCCCGAGCGCGACACGCCCGAAGCCCTCAAGGCGTACCTCGCGAGTTTCGACCCGCGCATCGTCGGCCTCACCGGCACGCCCGAGGCCGTCGCCGGCACGCTGAAATCCTACCGGGTCTACAGCCGCAAGGTGCCGCTCAAGGACGGCGACTACACGATGGAGCACACGGCGCTCGTCTACATCATGGACGCGCGCAACAACTTCGTCGGGTCACTCAACCTGATGCGGCCGGCGGCGGATGCCGCGGCGGAGTTCGCCCGCCAGCTCTGAGGCGGTCGAGGCCCGGCGCCTCCGGCGGGCCGCGCGGGCGAGGCCGTGCTCGGTCTTGTTCCAGCGGAACGGCGCGACGAAGAACTCGGCGAGGCCGAGCCACGCCCCGAGGCTGACGAGGACGTAGTAGGCCGGCAGCGCGGCGATCCAGGGGATCAGGTCCGGCCGGCCGCGGCGCAGGCAGCCGAGCAGGGCGGGCAGGGCGATCGCCGCGAAGCCGGCGCCGAACAGCTCGATCCCGAGCGCCGTGACCATGTTGGTCCAGAAGCTCGGATCCGGCTCGGCGGGCTGCACCAGGAGGCGCCAGCCCGCCACGAGGAGCGCGGCCGGGTAGACCAGGGCCGAGACGACGGCGCCGGGCACCAGGGCGAGCGCGGCCAGCGTCCCGAGCACGCCCAGCGCGCGGGCCGTCGCGACGGGCCGGCGGGCATGGGTGATCGTGGTCTGCACGAACCCCTTCATCCAGCGGGTCCGCTGCCGCAGCCAGCGCCCCGGGCGGCTCGGCATCTCCTCCCCGGTCGGGAGCGGCAGGTCGCCGACGCGGTAGCCGGCCGCGCTCAGGCGCAGGCCGAGATCCGCGTCCTCGGTGACGTTCCAGGCGTCCCAGCCATGCACGGCCCGCAGCGCCTCGGTCCGGAAATGCGTGGTGGTGCCCCCGAGCGCGATCGGCAGCCGCCACGCCGCCAGGGCCGGCACGAGCACGTCGAACAGGGCCGCGTATTCGAGCGCGAAGCAGCGGGTGAGCCAGGACTGCTCCGCGTTGTCGACCACGAGCCGGCCCTGCAGGCAGGCCGTCCGCGGGGACGTCCGCGCGAAGAGCGCGGCCGCCGCGCGCAGCTGCAGGGGGTGCGGCTCGTCCTCCGCGTCGTAGACGGCGAGGTAGGTCCCGCGGGCGAGGGGCAGGGCGACGTTGAGCGCCCGCGGCTTCGTGCGCGGCTCGCCCGGCGGGGCGACGATGACTTCGATCCAGGGCGGCAGGGCGCGGGCGGCGAGCGCCCCGGCCGTCTCCGCGTCGTCCGCCTCGATCACGATCTTCGCGTCGAGCTTGGTGGCCGGGTAGTCGAGCCGCGCCAGGGCCGCGATCAGGTCCGGCACGATCGCGGCCTCCCGGGAGAGGGCGACCAGCACCGTGTAGACCGGCAGGTCGGCATCCTCGGCCCGCGGCAGGTCCGGCAGCGGGCAGGGCGGCACGAGCAGGGCGGCGAGGCGGAAGACCGTCATGCCGAGGAACAGGAGGCTGACGGCGGCCGCCGCGGCCCCCTGCACGCTGCCCGGCGCGTCCCACAGGAGCGGCACGGCCGCGAGCGCGAGGCAGGCGGCGAGGCACTGCCCGGGGCTCGGGCCCGGCCGGTAGGCCCAGTCGGGCGCGGCGCGCTGCAGGGCCTCGCTGGCCTGGCGCGCCGCCTGCGGCGCGCAGGCTTCGAGCACCGCCGCCCGCAGCTGGCCCGGCGCGGTGATCGCGATCCCCGATCCGGCCCGGGCGCCGCCCGCGAGCAGGTGCCCGATCTCGGCCCCGCGCGGGGCGCGCACCAGGGCCGGACCCCCGCCCGGCGGGAGCGGCGCCACGCCCGCCAGGATGCTCTCCGGGTAGCGGGCTCCCGGGCCGAGGGCGATCGCCCCCGCGAGGTAGGGCGCGCCGAGGGCGCGCGCGAGGGCGCGGTAATAGGCCTCCTCGCTCATCAGGCCGCTGCGGATCAGCGCCGTGGCGCCGTCGGTTCCGCTGCAGCGGGCGATCCACCCGGCCAGGGTCAGGACGTCCAGCGGCACGCCCTCGGCCCGGAGGAAGGAGAGTTCGGGCCTGACGTCGGCATGCGCTGCGGCCGGCACTGCGAAGGGCACCCGGGCTCCCGGCGGCGATCGATCGTGCTACACGAGCGGCGTGGGACGGAGCCCCTGGCCGGCAGCGAACCGGCAGCCCCGCGCACGCTTGGTGGATGGTTTACGGCCGGGAGAGACATGACGCAAGGGAAGCGATGGACGCGGCTCGTCTCGGCACCCAACTTGGCGCCCGTCTTGGCGCCCGTCTTGGCGCCCGTCCTGGCGCTCGCCCTCTGGTGCGGCGCGGGCCGGGCGGCCGAGCCGGTCACGATCCCGAATTTCTGGAATCCCCGCGCGCGCCTGGAGCGGCCCGAGCCGCCGCAGACGAGCCGCGCCGTCCGCTTCATCACGGACGACGAGTACCCGCCGCTGCACTTCGCCGGACCGGACGGGAACCCGACCGGCTTCTCGGTCGAACTCGCCCGGGCGGCCTGCGAGAAGCTCAACCTCACCTGCACGGTGCAGGCGCGCCGCTTCGACACGCTGCTCGACGCGCTCGCGGCCAAGGAGGGCGACGTGGTGGCGGCCGCGATCCCGCTGACTCCGGCCCTGCGCGCGAATTTCCTCGCCACGCGGCCCTATTTCCGCTGGCCCGCCCGCTTCGTCGTCCGCGCCGACAAGGGCCTGCCGGCGCCCGACGCGAAGGCGCTCGCGACCCGCAGCGTCGGCGTGGTCGCGGGGACCGCGCACGAGGCCTACCTGAAGGCGTTCTTCCGCACGACCCCGCGCGGCTTTCCCGACCTCGGCACGGCGCAGGCGGCGCTGAAGCGCGGGGAGATCGACTACCTCTTCGCGGACGGGGTGGCGCTGGCCCTCTGGCTGGGCGGCGTCGACGCCGCCGGATGCTGCGCCTTCGCGGGGGGCGACTACCTGGAGAACCGTTACTTCGGCGAGGGGATCGGCCTCGTCACCCGCAAGGAGGACGAGGTGCTCGCCCGCGCCCTCGACGACGCGCTGCAGCGCCTGTGGGACGAGGGGAAATACGCGGAACTCTACCTGCGGTTCTTTCCCGTGAGCCCGTTCTGACCGCGCCCCGAGGAGGATGCGATGACCGAGACGCTGCGCCTCTATTATTCCCCGGGTGCCTGCTCGCTGGCGCCGCACGTCGCGCTGGAGGAGACCGGGGCGCCCTTCGAGCCGGTGCGGGTGAACCTCGCGGCGGGCGAGCAGCGGCAGGCCTCCTACCTGGCGATCAACCAGAAGGGCCGGGTGCCGGCGCTGGCCGAGGGGGCCTGGGTGCTGACCGAGAACCCGGCCGTGCTCCGCTACATCGCCCGGCGCTTCCCCGAGGCGGGTCTCTGGCCGGAGGACCCGCGCGGGGAGGCGGCCTGCGCGGAGTGGCTCGCCTGGCTCGCCTCGACGGTGCACGTCGCCTACGCGCATGTCCGGCGGGCGGAGCGCTACGCCGGCGAGGAGGCGGCGATCGCCGAGGTGCAGGCCAGGGGCCGGGAAGCCTGCTTCGACCTCTGGACCATGATCGAGGTCGGGCTGTCGCGCGGCGGCTGGGCCCTGGGCGAGCGCTACAGCGTGGCCGACCCCTACCTGCTGGTGTTCTGGATCTGGGGCCGCGGCCCGGCGCTCGGCTACGAGATGGCGCGGCTGTTCCCGCACTGGACCGCCCATGCCCGGCGGATGGCCGCGCGCCCCGCCGTGCAGAGGGTGTTCGCCCGCGAGGGTTTGGCGCTACCCGCATAAGCTGTCCGTGGGAGCGGTGCCTGGCCTGGGTGCAGGGCGCGTGACCGGCGCCCGCCGCCGTCGCTCGCCTCGCCGCTCTCCCGAAACGGCCCGAGGGCGCGCCGATCCGAAGCCTTCCCCGACCGGCCGCCCGTCAGCCGAGGAGGTGCCGCGCGGCCCGCAGCGCCGCGTAGCCCAGACATGCCGTCCAGATCGCCGCGAGCCCGTGACGGAGCAGTTCGCCCTCCCGGTGAATGACCCTGAGGGCTCTCTCGGCTGTCCCTGAGCGTGTCATCGGCGTGCGGCTCGCGTGGCTCCGATGCCGAGCTTGCGCTGAATTTTTCATCTTGCCGTTGGGGCGACATCTAAAATTGTCGCCGGATCCGAGATTCCGGGTTCCGGCGGGACGCCGTGAAGAACGGCACGAGGGGAGCTTCGCTCGGTCGATCAGGCAGAACCCGACGCCCGTGCCGACGGGCCGGCCCGTCGGAGGGCAGTGCCTGTGCGACGCGCCGTCCGAGCTCAGGCCTGCGGTCCGGGCCGGGTCCGCATTCCGCCTGGGGAAGCGGAGAGATCAGCGGGATTGCCCGCCGTCGCGCGAGGGCGCGTGATGGGTCTCGTCTCTCGCCGGTCGTCTCGCCGGTCGTCTCGCCGGTCGTCTCGCCGGTCGTCTCGCTTTGCGTCGAATGCCGGTTCCGGGCTGGAGGCGGCCGCCGGGGGCTGCCACGGGGTGGCGTCACGCCGCCCCGCCGCCGTGCCGGGGCGCGGGCGAGACGTTAACGACCTGTTAACCATGCCTGCCCGACATCATGCGGTCCGAGCATTCTCATCCCTGTGAGGCGGCATGGGCATCGTCGAGCAGCGTGAGCGCGCCCAGCAAGCGTGGGCTTTCGCGCTGGAGCACCTCGTGAGCAAGGGCTGCGACGAGGCCGTCGCCCTCGAGACCATGAGCGAAGTGGCGTTCCAGACCTACGTCGACCGCCACGGATCGGTGGCGACGGCGAGCTATCTGCGGCTGCTGGCGCAGCAGGTCGAGGAGGCCGATCGCGAATTCGCCGCCGCCCTGATGCAGGGGTGAGGGCGTCGGCGCGGGCCGAGCGCCGAGGCGCGGGCGACCGCGACGCACCGAGGAGATCCCGGACGCCCATGACCGAGCCGCTCCCCTGCCAGCGCCCCCTGTTCGAGATCCCCGATGCGGTGAGCTACCTCGACGCCGCGGCGTGGTCCCCGATCCCGCGGCCGGTCCGCGAGGCCGGCGAGGCCGGCATGCTCACCAAAGTCAGACCCTGGGCCCATCCCCGTGAGCGGGCGGCGGGCTGGGCGGAGGAGGCCCGGGCGGCCGCCGCCGCCCTGATCGGCGCGGGCCCCGCGGACGTCGCCATCGTCGGATCGGTCAGCCACGCCATGGCCACGGCGGCCCGCAACCTCTCGCCCCCGCCGGGCAGCCGGGTCCTGCGGGTGGCCGACGAGTTCCCCTCGCACCGCTACGCCTGGGACCGGCTGGCGCAGGCGCGCGGCCTCGTCGTCGAGGAGGTGGCGCGGCCCGAGGACGGCGACTGGACGGCGGCGCTCGCGCGCGCGATCGCGCGCCCCGGCGCGCCGCCGGTCGGCGTCGCGACGCTGACGCCGCTGCACTGGGCGGACGGCGCGCTCATCGACCTCGACCGGCTCGCGCCCGCCCTGCGGGAGGCGGGCGCCGCCCTGGTCGTCGACGCCACCCAGGCGGCCGGCGCCGTCCCGATCGACGTCGCCCGGCTGCGACCCGACTTCCTGGCCTTCCCGACCTACAAGTGGGCGCTGGGACCCTACAGCCTCGCCTTCCTGTACGCGGCGGCGCATCGGCAGGACGGCGTGCCGCTCGAGGAGAACAGCGGCAACCGGCCGCAAGCGGCCGCGGGGGCGCGGCGCTACGACAGGGGCGAGCGCGACGATCCCGTCGCCCTGCCGATGGCCGCCGCCGGCATGGGGCTGATCGCCGGCTGGGGCGTGGCCGGGGTCGCGGCGCGCCTGCGCGCCCTCACGGACCTCCTGGCGGAGGGATGCGCCGCGCTCGGCCTGCCGGTGCCGCCGCGCGCCCTGCGCGCCCCGCACATCCTCGGCATCCACCTTCCCGGCGACGAGGCCGAGCGCCTCGTCGCGTTCCTGCGGGAGCGGCAGGTCTTCGCCAGCGCCCGGCTCGGCCGCCTGCGCCTGAGCCCGCACGTCTGGGCCGACGAGGCCGACATCGCCCGCTTCCTCCACGCGCTGCGCGACGGCGTGGCGGGCGGAACGGAGGGCCGCGCGGGCCGTTCCCCAGCTCTCACGGACAGGAGAGCGGAATGAGATTCGCGGGAACGGCAGCGGCGGCGATCGTGGTCAGCGCCCTCGGCATCGGCGCGGCCGAGGCCAAGGGCTGCATCAAGGGCGCCATCATCGGCGGCGTGGCCGGGCACTACCTCGCCAACCGGGGCGTCGTCGGTGCGGTGGCGGGCTGCCTCGGCGGCCGCTACATTGCCTCCCGCAACGCCCGCCGCGAGGTCGATTACGGCGCCCGCGTCGCACCCGGCGGCTACGGCCCGGGCCGCCCGCCCCGCCGCGACTACAATTACTGAGCGAGAGGCCCCTGCGCCGGATCGTGCCGGCGCCACCGAGATGGAGAGGCAGACATGAGCGACGGCTATCCGTCCATGACGGCCCTTCTGGGCCTCCTCGCGCTGGCAGGCTACCAGAACCGGGACAAGCTCGCCGAGATGTTCGGCGGAGGGGCCCAGACCGCGCCGGCCCCCGCCCCGGCCGGGCAGGGGGAGGCCTCGGCGGCTTCCTCGGCGGCCTCGGCGCGGGCGGCGGTGGGGGCGGCCCGGGCGGCTTCCTGCACAGCGGCCTCGGCGAGATGCTGGAGCGCTTCCAGCAGGCCGGGCAGGGTCCGGTGGCGCAATCCTGGGTGGGTCACGGCCCCAACCAGCCGATCAGCCCCCAGCAGCTCGAACAGGCGATCGGCCCCGACGTGCTGCAGGTGCTGGCGCAGCGCACCGGCCTGCCGCGGGAGGAACTCCTCGAGCGCCTGTCGCGCGACCTCCCGCAGGCGGTCGACCGCTACACGCCCGACGGCCGGGTGCCGTCCTACTGACCGGGGCGGGGGCCGCGGCCCCCGCGCCGCGGCTCATTCCTGGCGAGGGCCCGCCTCGACCTTCAACTGGTCGATGACCCAGAGCCAGGCCCCGTCCTCTCCCTGGCGGGCGACCTCGACCGAGAGGGAGCCGCGGCCCGAGCGGGCCATCGTCAGGGCGACCGGCCCGGTGCGGATGACCGGCAGGGTCTCGACCGGGGGGAAGTGGGAGCGCTTGCGCAGCAGACCCTCGTAGAAGCGGCGGATCTCCTCGTGCCCGCGCGCCACCACCTCGCCGACCGCCAGGACGGCCTCCGGGGCATAGAGCGCGACGAGTCCCTCGACGTCGCCGGCATTCGCGCGCGCCAGGAACAGGCGCGTGAGCGCCTCGGGCTCGGCGGCGCGCTCGCGGTCGGTGTCTTGCATCACGGCACTCCCTCACGGCGTGGAACGGCCCGCCTCCGCGGGCGGATCGCCGGCGGGCCAGGCGAGGCGCCCGCCCGCCCCGTCGCGCAGCGTGACGCGGACCGGCACCCCGGCCTCCACGCTCTCCGAGACGGTGCAGAACTTGCGGAACTGCGACAGGACCTTGTCGAGGCGGTCGGCCTGGACCGCCTCCAGGGCGAGGACGATCTCGACGTCGATCGCCTCCACCCGCAGGCGGCCCTCGGCGTTGCGCGCGACGCGGCAGCGCGCCGTCGCCCCCAGGCCCCGCACCTCCTGGCGGTACTTGCCGAGGGCGAAGACGAGGCTCCCGCACAGGCAGTTCGCCACGGCCGCGGTGAGCATCTGCTCGGGGCTCGGTCCCTCGCCCGTCCCGATCGGGTTGGGCTCGTCGGTCAGGAGGTCCGGCAGCCCGGTCCCGAAATCGACCAGGAACTGGTAACCCTTCAGGTGCTTCAAGGAGACGTCGAACGGGTCCGGCATCGCGGCGGCCTGGGGCGGGACGATCGTCGGGCGGATCCGACCTGGGTGAACTCCGCAGGGCCGAACCGGTTCTCTCGACGGGCGGGGCCTTTCGCCGATGGCGACGGACGATGAGGGCGGGCAGGATTGGCGCTCGGTGGGCACGCGCCGGCCGGACGCGGCCGAGCGCGAGCGGGCCCTCGCCCGGGCCCGGGAGCCCGGCCGCGGCCGCACGGCCGCGCAGCCCTCGGAGATCCCCTCGCGCGGCTGGGGCGACATCCTCTGGCGCGTGGCCTGGTCGGTGCCGCAGGACCGCGTGCTCGCGACCGCGGGCGGGGTCGCCTTCTTCGCCCTGCTCGCCGTCTTCCCGGGGCTCGCCCTGATCGTGTCGCTCTACGGGCTCGTCGCGGATCCGGGCGCCATCTACAAGCACCTGAGCCTGCTCACCGGGCTGCTGCCGCAGGCCGTCCTCGACCTCCTCGCGGCCGAACTCAGCCGGGTGGCCGGCAAGAGCACGGGCGCGCTGGGCGCCGCCTCGGGCGTGAGCCTGCTCGTCGCGTTCTGGAGCGCCAATTCGGGGGTGAGCGCCCTCTTCGACGCGCTCAACGTCATCTACAAGGAGCGGGAGAAGCGCCCGCTCCTGCACTTCTACGCCACCACCTTCCTGTTCACCCTCACGGGCGTCCTGTTCGCGCTGGTGGCGACCGGCATGGTGGTGGCCCTGCCGGTCGTGCTCAACCAGGTCGGGTTCCAATCCTACGCCAGCGATGCGGCGCTGCGCCTGCTGCGCTGGCCGGCGCTCCTCGTCCTGGTCAGCCTCGGCCTCGCGGCGATCTACCGCTACGGCCCGAGCCGGCACGAGGCCAAGTGGCGCTGGGTGACCTGGGGCAGCGGCATCGCCGCGCTGCTCTGGGTCTGCGCCTCGGCGCTCTTCTCCTGGTACGTGGCGCGCTTCGACAGCTACAACCGGATGTACGGGTCGCTCGGGGCCGGCGTCGGCTTCATGACCTGGATCTGGTTCTCCATCGTGATCGTGCTGCTCGGGGCCGAGCTGAACGCCGAGATGGAGCGGCAGACCGTGCGCGACAGCACGACCGGCCGGCCGAAGCCCCTCGGCACCCGCGACGCCCACGCGGCCGACACGGTCGGCCCGAGCCACGAGTGAGGTCGCGTGCGGCCGGCTTCGGGAGTGTTCGGGTCTTGTGCCGGGCCGAGGCCGGGACACCGTGCTCCGCCCGGCTGCCGGCATCGCCCGGCCGTGGTCTGACCTTCGCGGTCATGCGGGCCAGAGAGGCCGGTGGCCTCGGGCCATCGCTCGGGTTCCGGCAGGGTCGGCGTGACGGACGTCGACAGGTCCTTGGTCTCTCATGCGACATCCGACGGATTGCGTCGCCATCTCCGATTTCGGCCATGCGGATGTCGGCGTCGCTCACGCGCCGCGCGGGCTTGGCATACCCAATCCGCTCGATCCCTTCGGGATGGCGGATTGGGGCTTCGCTCACGCGCCGCGCGGGCTTGGCAGACGCTGTCCGGACGTGATCGTCCGGAGAAGCGTATCAGAGCAGCCGGATCGCCTGGGCGCGCACCACGATGCTGTCCTGGCGGAACCGGGCCTCCAGCTCGCGCCGGTACCGCGCCCACCAAGCCGGGTCGAGGTCGTCGCACATCACCTCGAATACCACGATATCGTCGTGCGACCGCCCCTTCCCGTCCTGCCAGACGCCCTCGGCCGGGCCGCGGCTGTAGGCGGTCACGCCCCCGAAGGTGCCGGCGAGTTCGTCCCGCACGCCCGCATAGGCGGAGCCCGGAAAGGGGCGTCCCTCGTTGTCGGAGAGGGGGAGGAGGATCTGGACCAGGGTCGCGCTCATCGGCTCGCATCTCCCCGCTCAGGGCCGCTCCGGCGCGGGGCGCGGCGCACCGGCTCGCCCCGGACCAGCGCGGCGATCGCGGCCGCGATCTTCTCGCCGCCGCGGACCGAGGGCTCGATCGGATTGGCGAAATCCGCGTCCTCGTCGCAGAGGACGCGCAGGTCGATCAGCGGCAGATCCCGCGCCCAGGCCTCGCGGGTGACGACGTCGTTGAGCACGGCCAGCGCGGCCGAGGCCACGCGGCGATACGCGGGGTCCGCGTAGCGCGGATCGTAGATCGTGCAGAGGCAGGTCGGCGTGCCGCGGGCCAGGACCGCGTCCAGCATGGCGCGGTACTGGGCCCGGAACCCGTCGCGCGCGTCGGCGAGGGCGCCGACCGCCTCGGCGACCGAGCCGGCCGGCCGGACGAGCAGCGCGGAGGCCCGCAGGGCGTCGTTGCCGCCCGCGCTGACCACGAGGTGCGTCCCGTCGGGCGGGACCCCCGCGAGCTGCCGCGCGACGTCCGCCAGGACCGCGCCGTCCAGGGCGCAGAGCGTCGCCCGTCCCTCCGGCGCGAGGGCGGCGCGCAGCTGCCGCACCACGTCCGGACCGCCGCCCACGTAGGCGGCGTTGTCGAAGACCGAATCACCGAGGAGGACGACGTGGTGCATGAACCTCTCGCCTGGGCGGACGGGGCGGGCCCGGGATCCGCCAGCGCGCGAGGGCGTTGCCCTGTTCCATGCACCTCTCCCTCGACTGCGACGGCGTGCTGGCGGATGTCGACGCGGGGGCGACCCGCGTGCGCGGCTGCCCGCCGCGGGAGTCCGAGCGCCGCCACGGCCTCGCCCGGTTCTGGGCCGCGCTGGCCCGGGCGCCGAAGCGGCGATGGGCGCGGCCCGGCACTTCCCCGGCACGCGGATCATCACCTGCATGACGGCCGACAAGCGGCACCCTTGCCGGGCGGGCGACGTCCTCGTCGACGACGCGCCGCGCCACCGCCACCTCCGGGAGGGGGCGGGCGGCGTCTTCATCCATCACCGCTCGGCCCGCGCCTCCCTCGCGGCGCCGGCGGCCATCGCCGGGACGAATCCATGACGCGTGAGCGGAGCGTGACCACGGGCGACGGCACCGCCTGGACCTGCCTCGAAGCCTATGCGGGTCTCGCCGAGACCGCGGATCGCGCCGAGACCGCGGATCGCGCCCTCGCGACGCGCCGCGATGACGGGAGGCGTGCGGTGGTGTGCACGCCCTCGGGCGGCGCGCACTCGGTCCGGCTGAGCCTGCCCGCCGGGTGGGAGGAGGATGTCGCCGACGCGGATCTCGCCGCGGCGATCGAGGCGCAGCACCCGCGCGAGCCCTGATGCGACATCCGGCGGATTGCGTCGCCATCTCCCATTTCGGCCATGCGGATGTCGGCTTCGCTCGAGCGCCGCGCGGCCGCGCAGGGGCTCCGCTCCGGGCGGGCTCGGCCGTCGCCGGGCCGCCGGGCGCCGCGGGCAGCCCGCAGCGCTTCGGTACGCTGGCGAACGGATCTCCGCCCCCGCGCGCGAACGCGCCGGCGCGACCCCGCATTGGGACCGTCGGAGCCATCCGGCTCCCGTTTCGGTCCCACTGCCGGCCGGGCCATGCCCGCGCCGGCATTTCTTTGGC
This sequence comes from Methylobacterium sp. CB376, assembly GCF_029714205.1. Classification (NCBI taxonomy): domain Bacteria; kingdom Pseudomonadati; phylum Pseudomonadota; class Alphaproteobacteria; order Hyphomicrobiales; family Methylobacteriaceae; genus Methylobacterium; species Methylobacterium sp. CB376. The sequence continues at coordinate 4,243,429 of NZ_CP121648.1, forward strand.
CCGCTACGGCGTCGCCTTGTCGTTCAGCCTCGTGATCGTGAAGGGGGTGAACGTCGCTCTGCCGGCGCCCGCGCCGGTCGGTCGCGCGCCGACGGGAGCCTGTTGCGACCCGGCACCGCCCGCCACGTGATCGAGCGCGTCGTCCCGAAGCTCGTCCCGGCGCGGGCGCGGCGTGGGCTGCTCACGATGCATGTCACCCTCCTCCGGGGTCGATCGAGACCCGGAAGGCTAGCACGCGGCCCGGCCGAGGGCGTGCGGCCCGGCGCCGACCGGCACCGGGCCCGGCGCTCCGGCCGCGAGGTCCGAATCCTCCGCCGGGTGCTCGCGCGCCGGCCCCTCAATGGAGAGTGTACGGGTTGGTGACCGGGCGCTCGTCGCGGAATTCCTGCACGACCGCGAGCATTTCAAGAGAGTTCGCAAGCTCGGCCGCAGCCTCGCGCGACATGCCGGTCTGCTCTCGCCCATTCAGGCGGACTGGTTCATTCGTCTTGGCCGCGTGAACGCTCCAGCCATCGTGTGTCTTTCGCACGATATAGCTCCGGTTCGGCATGAAGTTCCTCCGGCTGAACGCTCTCCTAGGTGTGTTGCCTGCCGATGCCGGCGACAAGGGGCCGAACAGCGCCTGCACACTTGGGCAGCGCTGCCACCTCTCGTACCTTGGTCCGGGGTCTGCGGGTTCGCGTGACCGTCGCGACGAGCCGAATTCCGCAGGATACATTCAAGTTTTCACGACATGCCGGACGTCATCGGGATCGGGCCCGCTCCGCGGCGCAGAATCGGGCCGGCGGGGGACGATCAGGCCGACCGGCATCGCGCCTCACCAGGGCTCCCACGGCAGCGGCAGGGGCGCGCGCGGGCCGGGCGCCGGCCGGGCCGGCGGCGACAGGCGCGCCTCGGCCGCCCGGCGCGGTCCCGCCGCGACGCGGCCGGGCGGGGGCTCGCGCGCGGGCCCGCGCGCCCGGCCGGCGCGCGCCTCGACGATCTCGCTCACGCTCGTCTCGACGCGGCGGAAATACGCGGCGGGCGCGTCCTTGCCGGCCAGCACCTCGCCGGCGGCGTCCCGCCGCCGTCCCATCCAGACGCCCAGCACCCGCCCCTCGCTCCAGCCGACGAACCACGCATCGGCATTGCCCGTGGAGGTGCCGGTCTTGCCGTAGGCCTCCCGCGAGCCGAGCCCGGCGTTGCGGCCGGTCCCGGAGCGCACGACCTCGCGCAGGATGCGGCGGGTCGGCGGGATGCAGCGCGCCGGGACGGCCCGCGCGCGCGCCGGGTCGAGGAAGCGCGCCCGCACCTGGCCGCGCCCGTCGACCACGGCGAGTACCCCGGTCGGCGCGACGCGGTAGCCGCCGTTCGCGATGGCCGCGTAGGCCGCCGTCACGGCCATCACGCTCGTCGCGTAGGAGCCGAGGACGAAGCCCGCATCCGGGTTCGGCCCCGGATCGAGGCCGAGCCGGCGGCTCGCCTCCGCCACGCGCGGCACCCCGATCTCCCGGGCGAGCCGCACGGACGCCGCGTTGCGCGAGGAGGCGACCGCCTCCAGCAGCGTCGTCTCGCCCCGGTAGCCGAGATGCCCGTTGGACGGCCACGTGTCGGTCAGCGGCAGGTCCAGCACCCGGCTCTCCGGCGACAGGCCCGCCTCGCAGGCCGCGACGAGGAGCGGCAGCTTCGCGGTCGAGCCGGGCTGAACGCTCGTCTTCACGGCCGCGTTGAAGGGGCGGCGCGCCCAATCGAGGCTGCCGATCATCGCGCGCACCCGCCCGTCGGGGCTCATCATCACGGCCCCGGCCTCGTAGGCGGGCGGGATCGCGCCGCTGCCCGCCATCTCGGCGAGCCGCGCCTCGGCCGCCTGCTGAAAGCGCGGATCGAGCGTGACGAAGAACCGGAGCGTCTCGCCCTCCTGCATGGTGCGCGGCGCGAAGCTCTGCACGACCCACTCGGTGAAGGGCTGGGCCTGGATCGCGAAGTCCGGCATCGACCCGGGCCGCACCCCGGTCCGCTCGGCCCGCAGGCGCTCGGCCTCGCTGATCCTGCCCTGCTCGACCATCAGGCGCAGGACGAGGCGAGCCCGCGCGTAGGCGCGCTCGCGGGTCGCCTCCCTCAGCGGGTTGAAGCGGGCGGGCGCCTGCACCATGCCGGCGAGGAGCGCGCACTCGAACAGGGTCAGGTCGCGCGGCTCCTTGCCGAAATAGTGGCGGCTCGCCCGGTAGAGCCCGACGATCTCGCGGCCGCCGAACTCGATCTGGTTGAGGTAGGCCGCGAGCAGCTCCTGCTTGCCCACGGCGCCGTCGAAGGTGCCGGCGTGCCAGACCTCGGAGCCTTTCCGCTCCAGCTTGCTGAGGAAGTCCCGGCCCTGGAGGTCGTGGAAGACGAGGTTCTTGAGGAGCTGCATCGGGATGGTGCTGCCGCCGCGGCTCAGGCCGCCGCGCAGCACGGCGGCGAGGGCGATCAGGTCGACGCCCCCGTGCTCCAGGAAGCGGCGATCCTCGACGGCGATGATCGCCTTCTTCATCGCCTCCGGGATCTCGTTCGGCCGCAGCACCACGGGGCAGCGGCAATAGGCGTCGAAGCCCGTCGCCGTGCGGGTGACCATCACCTGCGGGGCGGCGACGAGCGCGCGCAGCTCCGCGGGTTTCAGGTCCCAGAAGGACGGGGTCTCGGGGGTTTCGGCGCGCGCCGGACCGGCGAGCGCGGCCGCGCAGAGCAGGGCGAGGCCGACGGAGCGGCGCATGTCTCGACTCCAGGGCCGTCCCGCGGAGGGACACGGCCACGGCTGGAGCAGGTGTGATCGCGCCGGGCGTTCGACAAGGGTGCGGGCGGCGCGTCGGCTCCGCCCCCTCGCGACACCGGTCCGGCCCGCGGCGTGACGCCCCGGCGCTTGCACTCCCGGATCGAGAACATATAGTGAACATATCGTTGACGAGGCCTCAGAGCCAGGGAGGACGGATCATGGCCCGCTACCGCTTCCACTGCACCAACGGCGCCGAATGCGTCCTCGACACGGTCGGGGCCGAGGTGCGCGCGCCCGCGCGGCTGACGGCGCGCGCGGCCGAGACCGCGCGGGCGGTGATGGGCGCGCTCGGCGAGCGGGCGGACTGGTCGCAGTGGCGCGTCAGCGTCCACGACCTGACCGGGCGCCGCGTCCTCACCCGGCCCTTCCTGGCGGCCGGATGCGGCCCCGCGGCGGTGGCGGCGTGAGCGGCCCGGCGGCCCGCAGGGTGGCGGGCTCCCGGCTCGCCCCGATCACGGAGGCCGGCGAGGTCCCGGACGGGTCGATCCGTCCACTGAGCCTGTCGGATTTCACGGGCCAGCGCGCGGCGCGGGCGAATCTGGGGGTGTTCATCGAGGCGGCGCGGCGCACCGGTCAGGCGCTGGACCACGTGCTGTTCGTGGGCCCGCCGGGGCTGGGCAAGACCACGCTGGCCCAGATCGTGGCCCGGGAGCTGGGGGTGAATTTCCGCTCGACCTCGGGTCCGGTGATCGCCAAGGCGGGGGACCTGGCCGCGCAGCTCACCAACCTGGAGGAGCGCGACGTCCTGTTCATCGACGAGATCCACCGGCTGAACCCGGCGGTGGAGGAGATCCTCTACCCGGCCATGGAGGATTACCAGCTCGACCTGATCATCGGCGAGGGCCCGGCGGCGCGCTCGGTCAAGATCGAGCTGCCGCGCTTCACCCTGGTGGCGGCCACGACCCGGGCGGGTCTGCTGACCACGCCGCTGCGCGACCGCTTCGGCATCCCGATCCGGCTGGAATTCTACGCGGTGGACGAGCTGGAGGCGATCGTGGCCCGGGGGGCGCGGGTGCTGGGGATCGGCATGGCGGCGGACGGGGCCAACGAGATCGCCCGGCGGGCGCGGGGCACGCCGCGGATCGCCGGGCGGCTGCTGCGGCGGGTGCGGGACTTCGCGATCGTGGAGGAGGCCGGGACGGTGACGCGGGCGATCGCCGACCGGGCGCTGCGTCTGCTGGACGTGGACGCGGCGGGTCTGGACACCATGGACCGCAAGTATCTGGGGCTGATCGCGCGCTCCTACGGGGGCGGTCCGGTCGGGGTGGAGACGATCGCGGCGGCGTTGTCGGAGCCGCGCGACGCCATCGAGGAGATCATCGAGCCCTACCTGCTCCAGCAGGGCTTCGTGCAGCGCACCCCGCGCGGCCGCCTCCTCACCCCGCACGCCTTCCGACACCTCGGCCTGCCCGTGCCGGTGCGCGAGGAGGAGCCCCTCGACGCCGCCCTGCCGGAGTGATGCGCTGTCCGGACGATCACCTCCGGACAGCGGATGACAAGCCCGCGCGGCGCTTGAGCGAAGCCGACATCCGCATGGCCGAAATGGGAGATGGCGACGCAATCCGTCGGATGTCGTCTGACGCCTTCTCCCGCGGGCTCACGCGCCGAGCGCGCGGCCGAACCAGAGGCCGAGCAGCGCCGCGAGGGCGACGAGCGCCAGGAAGCCGTTCACCGCGACGAGGATCGCGGGCGGCAGCCGCGGCACGTCCGGCCGGGGCGGCGGGGCCCCGACGAAGACCTGCCGCCAGACGCCGGCCACGAAGCAGAAGGCGCTGAACAGGACCAGAATGGTGCCGAAGCCGACGATCATCCAGCCCGGCACCACCCCCTCCAGCAGCTTGCGCGCCCCGATCCCGCTCGCCAGCGCCACCAGTCCGGTGCGCATCCAAGCCGCGTAGGTCCGCTCGGCCGCGAAGACGGTCCGGTCCGCCGCGAGCTCCGTCCTGCGGTCCGCGCTGTCCTTGGTGACCTGCGCGGCGGCGGCCGTGCGCTCGGCCGCCTGCTCGGTCCGGCGCTCGCTGCCTGTCGCCTGCTCCATCGCGCTCTCCCTGACTTTTCGCCCGATCCTCACCGCTCCGCCGGGCCCTGCGCCCCGTCGCCGGCCTCTCCGCGCCCGGCCGGCTCGACGATGACGGTCGGCGGCTCGGGCGAGGTGCCGCCGAGGGCCGCCTCCACGGCCTCGCCGGACGCGGCCGTGGCGGTGGCCTCGGGGGTGGGCCGGGTGATGCGGCGCGGCCGGCGGGGCCGGGTCGCGCCCTCGGCCGCCGCCTTCTCGGAGGCGACCGCCTCGACGGCCGGGGCCGCAATCAGGCCGAGGCCGGCCGCGTGCGCCGCGATGGCGCGGCTGTCGGCGGCGAGCACGAGGCTGCTGCCGGCCGCCGCCACCTCGCGCGCGAGCCGGGCGATCTCCGCCGCGCGCTCCGGCGCCCGCGACACGTTGCGGATGTAGACTGCGAGCACCCGGCCCGGATGCGCGTGCACGATCCCCGCATAGACCTCCGGGTCGTGCTGGCCGCTGTCGCCGATCAGCACGAAGGGAAGGTCGCGGTAGAGCACCAGCATGCGGCGGATCAGCTCGGCCTTGTGGTCCTCGGCCCGGCGGGGCAGGGGATGGCGCCAGGACAGGCCCCATTCGCGCAGGAACAGCACCGGCCCGACCGGGATGTCGTGCAGGCGGAAGAATTCCGAGAGCATGTCGTAGATGCCCCAGGGGGCGCGCGAGACGTAGAGCATCGGGTTCTGCTCGGCCCCGCCCGCGCCGGCATGGAGCGCCCGGTACAGGGCCGCCACGCCCGGGAAGGCGACGCGGCGGGTCGCGTCGGCGACGAACAGGCGCCAGAGCATCTTCAGCTTGTTGGCGACGCCGGTGTGCATCACCGTGTCGTCGATGTCGCTGATCACCACGAAGCGGCAGCGCGGCGGCGGGATGAAGACCTCGCCCCGCGCCTCGACCGGCGGATCGCTGGCGAGGCGGATCGAGACCGGGTGCCACGCCCCCTCGCCCGGCCCGGGCGGGCGGGGGCAGAGATGGATGCGGAAATAGCCGTCCCGGTCCGTCACCGTGCGGGCGGCGCTGCCGCCGAACCGCGCCTCCACGGCGAGGCCGGGCAGGCGCCGGCGCCGGATGCGGCGGCCGATGTCGCGCAGCTGCGCGCGCAGGTCGTCCGGATCGGCCGCGCGCTCGGCCTCGGATTGCCGGAAGGCGCGGCCGATCAGGAAGATCTCCTGTGCCGAGCCGTAGCCGCGATAGACCTCGACCGCCACGCCCCTGCGCCCCTGCGCCCGGCGCACCGGCCGGGCGGCGAGGCCGAGGATCCAGCCGGCGGCCCGCCTCAGCCGGCCTGCCCGCGCGCCCGTCATGGCCGTCCGCCGCGCCTAGAGGTTCGACGGCGCCTGCCAGGTGACGCCCGGATGCTCGCGGACGTCGCCGGCCTCGCGACCCGTATCGGCGTCGCTGACCCACTCGCCGGGCTCCGCGAGGTCGGCGATCCGCGCGGCCGGATAGGCCGCTTCGAGGAACAGGCGGGCCTCGCCCTCGCCCGCGGCCCGCACGGTGACGAGCGGGCGCGCCGCGTCGGCCTCGACGATTCTGGCGATGAACAGCTTCGTCATCTCGCGCTCCTGCCGCGGCCCGGGCCGCGCGAGAGCACAACGCGGGAGGAGGCCGATCGGGACGCCGCGCTGCGGGAAAAGTCGCGGCGCCCCGGCGCGCTCAGATCAGGCCGCGCAGGGCGAGTTCGTTCTTCAGGTAGGCGTAGAAGATCGGGGCCGCGACGAGGCCCGGCAGGCCGAACACCGATTCCATCACCAGCATGGCGGCCAGCAGCTCCCAGGCCCGCGCGCGGATCTGCCCGCCCATCACGCGGGCATTCACGACGTATTCGAGCTTGTGGATCGCCACCAGGAAGCCGAGCGAGCCGAGGGCGAGCGCCGGCGAGACGCTGAGGCTGACCAGCACGATCACCGTGTTGGAGATCAGGTTGCCGACCACCGGCAGCAGCCCGGCCAGGAAGGTGATCACCACCATGGTCTTGGTGAAGGGGAGGGCGATCCCGAGCCAGGGCACCGCGACCAGCAGGTAGAGCGCGGTGAGCGCCGTGTTGAGGGCCGAGATCCGCACCTGCGCGAAGACCACGCTGCGGAAGGCGGAGGCGAGCAGCCGCACCCGGTTCGTCAGGGCGTGGAGGAGGGGCGGGCGCTCGTCGAGGCCGGTCTCCCGGCTCACCGCCACCATGGCGCCGATCACGAGGCCGAAGACCAGGTGGAACAGCGCCCGCCAGACGTCCTGGCCGATCGCCCGCACCTGCCCGGCATGCTCGCGCAGCCAAGTCGCGGCCGCGGCCTTCAGCTCGGTCGATTCCTCCGGCAGGAAGCCGACCAGCCAGGGCGGCAGGCGCGAGCGCGCCGTCTCGATCACCTCGGCCATCTTGCGCAGCAGGACCGAGAGGTTATCGGACCCGCCCGACAGCAGCCCGACCAGCCAGAGGATCGCCGCGCCCACGGCCGCGACGATCACCCCGGCGAGCAGGGCCACCACGATGACCTTGGCCGTGTGGTGGTGCACGAGGGCGTCGCTGCGCCGGGGCGCCAGCAGGTGGACGAGTTCGTGGACGAGCAATCCCGCGAGCAGCGCCCCGAGCAGGTGGAAGTGCAGCACGGCGACGAGGGCGAGGCCGGCCAGGATCTGGGTTGCGGTCTCGAGCCGATGGGGCGTTCCGGGGAACGGGGCGACGGTGAGCGGGTCGGACGGGCGAACGGGATCGAGCATGGGGCGGCTCCGACACGGGCTGCCGAACAGGCGCCGGGAGGGACAATGTCTGACACGGGAATGGCGGCGCGTCCGTGCGGCCGCATAGGCGGCCCAGAGTCGCGACCTGATCAGGTCGCCCCCGTGCGACGGCGAAACGAAGGAGCGGGATCCTCCCGCGCAGTCCGGGCGCCGCCCTCGGCCCTCAGCCCTCGCACCCGGCGCCCGCGGCGGACGTCGCGCCCGGCGCGGTCAATAGGTCCAGCGCTGGGCCTTGGCGACGAGGAAGTCGCGGAAGGCCTGGACGCGGGCGACCGAGCGCATCTCCTCGGCGTAGACGAGGTAGCTCTCCAGGTTCGGCATCTCGATGTCGCGCAGCACCTGCTGCAGGAGCGGATTCCCGTTCGCCGCGTAGTCGGGCAGGATCCCGATCCCGGCCCCGGTCTCGACCGCCACCTGCAGGGCCGAGATGTTGTTGACCGTGAAGTGCACATTGCGCGGCTCGCGCCCTTCCCGGCCGGCGGTCGAGAGCCAGTGCGTCGCCATCAGGTAGGAGGGCTGGTCGCCGCCGAACGAGACGATCCGGTGCTTGTCGAGGTCCTCGATCGACTTCGGCTCCCCGAAGCGCTTGATGTATTCGAGCGAGGCGAAGACGTGGTAGTGCACCGTGAACAGGCGGCGCTGGATCAGGTCGGGCTGGGCCGGACGGCGCAGGCGGATCGCCACGTCCGCCTCGCGCATGGCGAGGTCGAGCTCCTCGTTGGTGAGGATGAGCTCGATCCGCACCTCCGGGTGCAGGTCGAGGAATTCCGAGACCCGCTGCGACAGCCACGCGGTGCCGAGGCCGACCGTGGTCGTGACCTTGAGGTCGCCCGAGGGCCGCTCGCTCGTCTCCACGAGCCGGGCGCGGGTCGTCTCCAGCCGCATCTTCATGTCGCGCGCGGCGCGGAAGAGCAGGTCGCCCTGCTCGGTCAGGATCAGGCCCCGGGCGTGCCGGTGGAAGAGCGGCGCCTTCAGCTCGCGCTCGAGCGCGCTGATCTGGCGGCTCACCGCCGACTGGCTGAGGCCGATGTCGTCACCCGCCTTCGTGAAGCTGCCCGCCTCCGCGACGTTCAGGAAGATCCTGATCTTGTCCCAATCCACGGCCGTTCATCCCCGCGCCAGAGTCCCCGGCCGGCGGGTTGCGGCGGGCGGCTCTCGCGAACGCGAATTGTTTGGGGGCCGCGACGGAGCGGGGCGGGACCCCGCTCCGTCGCGACCGGTCCCGCTCTCCCGCCTACTCGGCCGCGGCCCGGCGCGGCGTCTCGCCGATCGCCAGGTTCGCGAGGTACTTCTCCGCCTCCAGGGCGGCCATGCAGCCCATCCCGGCCGCCGTGATCGCCTGGCGGTAGACGTCGTCGGTGACGTCCCCGGCCGCGAACACGCCCGGGATCTCGGTCGCCGCCGTGCCGGGCGTCACCGCGAGGTAGCCCCCGGCGCGCAGGGGCAACTGACCCTCGAAGAGCGCGGTCGCCGGCTGGTGGCCGATCGCCACGAAGACGCCGTCCGCCCTGCGCTCGCTGACCGCCCCGGTGGCGACGTCCCTCAGCCGCACGTGCGTGACCGAGGGGGCCGGGCTCTCGCGCCCGCAAATCTCCTCGACCGTGTGGTTCCAGACCACCTCGACGTTCGGGTGCCGGAAGAGCCGCTCCTGCAGGATGCGCTCCGCCCGGAACGCGTCGCGGCGGTGCACGACCGTGACCTTGGCGGCGAGGTTGGCGAGGTAGAGCGCCTCCTCGACCGCGGTGTTGCCGCCCCCCACGACCAGAACCTCCTTGCCGCGGAAGAAGAACCCGTCGCAGGTGGCGCAGGCCGAGACGCCGAAGCCCTGGAACTTCGCCTCGGAGGGCAGGCCGAGCCACTTCGCCTGGGCGCCGGTCGCGACGATGAGCGCGTCGCAGGTGTAGACGGCCCCGGAATCCGCCTCCAGGCGGAAGGGCCGCTGCTTCAGGTCGACCTTGGCGATGTACTCCGACACGATCCGGGTGCCGACATGCTCGGCCTGCAGGCGCATCTGCTCCATGAGCCAGGGGCCCTGGACGGCCTGCGCGAAGCCCGGGTAGTTCTCCACGTCGGTCGTGATCATGAGCTGGCCGCCCGGCTGGAAGCCGGAGATCAGCAGCGGCTCGACCATCGCGCGGGCGGCGTAGATCGCGGCGGTGTATCCCGCCGGGCCCGAGCCGATGATGATGAGCTTCTCGTGGGTGGTGGACATCGGAATCTCCGGGCCTCCCGGCCCGGGACGACCTCACGGGCCGCCCGGGTGGGTCTGCGGATCGCGCCGCCTCAGATAGGCGGCCGCGACGGCCTCTGCGATCGCGGGGGTGAAATCTAAGGGTTCGTAACGAGAACCTTCAAGTCTGCCATCGAACGGATGCACAGCTCCGTACTGCCGGAGTGCGGCGAAGAACGGGCGATGGCGGGCGTAGGTCTCGGTGAGCTCGCCGAGGAGGATCGGGGATCCGGTGGCGGCGGCCTCCGCGACCATGTTGGCGCTGTCGGCCGTCACCACGATCGCGTCGGCGAGCGCCAGCAGGGCGAGGTAGGGATCGGCGCCGCTCCCGTCATGGAAGAAGCCGCTGCGTCGCGACGCGAGGTCCCGCAGGGCCGCGCGCAGGGCGGGCGGCGTGCGCCGGGAGGGGGTGATCATCAGGCTCGCCTCGCCGGCGAGGCGCTCCAGGCCCGACAGGAAGGCCGCGGCGGCCTGCGGGCGGACCCGCCCGCGCCGGTCGTCGCCGCCGACCAGGATCGCCGCGCGGGGGCCGGGAGGGCGCGGAGCCGCGGGTCGGGCGCCGCGCGGGCGGCCGCGAGGCGGGCGGCCGAGACCGGATGGGGGCCGGCCAGCGTGACGAGCACGTTCCGGCCGCGCAGGCGGTCGTGCTCCGGCACCCAGATCAGGTCCGCGGCGCCCGGGCCGGTGCGGGGGTCGCGCAGGAACACCGTGAAGGTCGCGGCCCCCGCCCGGCGCCGCAGCGCCCGCAGGACCGGGACGGCGCGCCGCCCGGCCGCGATGGCGAGGTCGGGCCAGGGCGGGGCGAGGGCGAGGTCGCGCGGGTCGGCCGGGCCGCGGGGGCGAGCCAGGAGAAGGGCGGGCGGGGCGCCACGCGGCGCTCCTCGGCGACGAGGCCGAGCGCCTGCGCGAGGCCGCGGCAGGGGGCGAGGTCGCCGGCCTTGCCGTCGGTGAGGATCCAGGCCGTCGTGCCGGGCGGGAGCGTGGTCACCCGCTCCGCATCGGCCCGGCCCGGCGCCGGAGTCAAGCGGTGCCGGGCGGCCCCGGCTTGTCTCGGCCTGCCCCGCCCGCTAGTGACCAGACTCTCTCCGTCCCAGCCAGGATCGCCGAGCCCCTTGCCCGTCCGCCTCGACGCCATCGATTGGGCGATCCTCCGCGAGCTGCAGGCCGACGGCAACATCACCAACGTGGCGCTGGCGCGCCGGGTCGGGCTCTCGGCCCCGCCCTGCCTGCGCCGGGTGCGCGCGCTGGAGGAATCCGGGATCATCCGCGGCTACCGGGCGCTTCTCGATCCGAAGCTCCTCGGCTACGAGGTGGTCTGCTTCGCGATGGTGCAGCTCGCCGCCCAGGGCCAGGCGGAGATCGCGGCCTTCGCGGCCGAGATGCGCAACTGGGCCGCCGTGCGGGAATGCTGGACCCTCTCGGGCGAGACCGACTTCCTGCTCAAATGCGTGGCCGCCAACCTGCCGGCCTTCCAGCGCCTCGTCGCCGACCTGACCGCCCTGCCGAACGTGCGCAGCGTGCGCACGGCCCTCGCCCTCGACCAGATCAAGGACGAGCCGGTGGTGCCGCTGCCGATCGCCTGAGCCTCCGCCGAGCCGGCGGGTTCGGCTGCACCGACGGAGCCGGACCGGGAGCCGCGGCGCGGCCCGGCGTGCAGGCCCTCTCCGGTATCCGAACCGATCCGCTCGGACCGATCGACGGCCGCGTCCGATCCATCGGGAGCATCCGCGATCTTGGCAGGCGGCCCACGCTTCCGTGCCGCGTCACGGCGACGGCCCGGTCGCGGAGTCGCGGGGCCGGACCGGCGGCCTGGCGGGGATGCGGGAACCGCACCAGGGGTTGTTTCTGGTGATCGTTCGCATCAGCGGTTGCCGCGAGGGCCGATCTGAGCTGAGGTGCGGGCCGGAGGGCCTGGATCTTGGCTGGAGACGGTGCATCAATGGCTCAGGAACGGATCACGGTACGGACGGTCGCTCCCGCACCCGTCGCGATCGTGTGGACGGCCTACACGTCGCCCGAGCAGATCAGGGAGTGGAACTTCGCCTCCGCCGACTGGCATTGCCCGAGCGCGAGCGTCGACCTTCGCGAGGGCGGACAGTTCTCGTCGCGCATGGAGGCGAAGGACGGCAGCATGGGCTTCGATTTCGAGGGGACCTACACCACGATCGTCGAGAACGAGCGGATCGAGTTCGCCTTCGGCGACCGTCGAGCGGTGGTCGAATTCACCCCGGAAGGGGACCACACCCGGGTGACGGTGTCGTTCGATCCCGACGCCGTGTTCCCCCTCGCGCAGCAGCGCAGTGGGTGGCAGGCCATCCTCGACAACTTCTCCAAGCATGTCGCGTTGCGGACTGGAATGTCTGCAACGTAAAGGATTTGCCTGCGGGTTCGGTATGGGCCGACGTTCTCATGCAGCCTCCACCTTGAGCGGACACTCGACGCGTTTGCCCTGCGCTATGCCGGGCGGGTGCGCAGCTGTCCCTCGTAGTCGCGCTTGCCGATCGGCACGCCCCGCGCGCGCAGGATGTCGTAGGCGGTGACGGCGTGGAAATAGAAGTTGGGCAGCGAAAACGAGAGGATCAGGGCCTCCGACGTGAAGGCCAAGCGCCGCGGACCGATCTGAAGGTCCAGTTCGCGGCCCGCCCAGCTGTTGACCTCGTCGGGGGTGTACGCCTCCAGCGCCGCTTCCGCCTTGCCCATCATGGCTTGCAGCTCGACGAAGGGAACCGGTCCGACCAAGCCGGGCGGCGCGAATACACCCGTCTTCGCGGCTTCCAGCCCCCACACGGCATGGTGCCAAGCGGCCTCGATCTGGAAATGGAAGGGTGCCATGTCATCGGAGAGCCGGGCTCTCACGAATTCATCCGGGTCGGCGCCCGTCTCGCTGCAGTGCCTGCTCGCGCGGTCGAGGAAGCCCGCAATGGCGCGTACGGTCTGCAGGAAGGTCGGCACGCTGAGCTCGTAGAATGATGTCGCCATCGGAACGACCCCACTGCGCCATCGCTGGCATCCACCCCGTGGCGGATGCCATCATTGTACGCGTTCTCATGATCGATACTGAAAGGTAGCGGCGCGCAGGGTCCCGAACTTCTCGCGATCCTTGCCTCCCGGTCAAACGCCCGCGCCGGACGTCGCGAGAGGTCCAACCTCTCAGCGCATCGCCTCGCGCTGCGCGAGCGCGCCGCCGGAGGCCTTCTGGATCAGCCCGTCGGTCTGGTCGCGCTGGCGGCGGAACTCGGCGAGCAGCCGTCCGTCCAGTTCGCGGCCGCGGGGCACGCGGATCTTCATCGGGTCGACGAAGTGCCCGTTGATGATGACCTCGTAGTGCAGGTGCGCGCCCGTCGACAGGCCGGTCGAGCCGACATAGCCGATCACCTGGCCCTGCCGCACCCGGCCGCCCGCGGCGATGCCGCGCCCGAACCGGGACATGTGGTTGTAGGTGGTGACGTAGCCGTTGGCGTGCTGCAATTCCACCCGCCGCCCGTAGCCCGAATCCCACTCCGCCTTCAGCACCGTGCCGTTGCCCGCCGCCACGATCGGCGTTCCGATCGGCACCGACCAGTCGACCCCGGTGTGGAGCTTGGCGTAGCCCAGCACCGGGTGGCGGCGATAGCCGAAGCCCGAGGTCATGTTCCCGTCCGTCACCGGCTTGCGGATCAGGAACTTCTTGAGCGAGCGGCCCATGTCGTCGAAATACTCGACCGTGCCGTCGTCCGGCGACTGGAAGCGGTAGACCCGCCGGGCCTCGCCGCCGACCGTCAGCGCCGCATAGAGCAGGTCCGGCCGCTCCGCCGAGCCGCCGCCCTCCTCGTCGTAGGTGTAGACGAGTTCGAGGTTGTCGCCGCTGCCGACCCGGCGCTGGAAATCGACGTCGTAGCCGAAGATGCGCACGAGGTCCTCGACCATGCTGCGCGGCAGGTCGTGCCGGGCGGCGGTCTCGTAGAGGCTCGCGTAGAGCCGCGCCCCGGTGCCCTCCTCGTCCTCGTCCGCGCCGGGGGCGGGGACCGCCTTGGCGGGGGCGCCCTCCTGGCCGGGGGGCGTCACCGACACGAACTGGCCGCGGTCGTTCATCGCGGCGATCGCCTCGATGCCGCGCTCGCCGTAGAGGATGACCCGGTTGATCTGGCGCGGATCGCCCGGCTTGGCGCCGGGGCCGACCAGGAGCCGCATCTGCTGGCCCTCGCCGGTCGAGGCCGTGCGCGCGAAGCCCCCGAGGGCGGCGACGATCGGCCGGACCTGGTCGTCCGCGGCGGCGTTCGCGCGCAGCACGCTCTCCAGGGTCTCGCCGCGCCGGATCGTGACGTCGCGCTCCTCGACCAGGGGCGTGCCGCGCGGTTCCAGCTTGGCGAGGTCGGTGACGTTCTCGCGCAGGACCCGCACCTCGATCGACTTGAACGGGCCCGAATCGCGGCCGAACTCGGAGTCGAGCGCCGGCAGGGCCGGGAAGCCGCGCAGGGCCCGCGACAGCATCAGCTGCGGGGCGATCGGCAGGGCGGCGAGGCGCCCGGCCTCCGCCGCGAGGCGCCGCTCCTCCTCCAGCTGCGCCTCCACGTCCTCCTCGGTGAGGGCAGGGGCGCCCGGGCCCACGGCGGCCTCGGCGAGGTCGCGCTTGACCACCGAGACGTCCGCATCGGGCGCCTCGGTCGGCGGTGGCTCGGGCGCGCGCTCGGCCCCGGGCTCGCTGAAGAAGCGCATCGGGTCGAAGGCCGGGATGTCGGTCGCCGCGAGCCCGGCCGTCGCCGAGAGCGCGGTGGCGATCCGCACGAAGGGCCGCACCTTGATGATCTCGCGCTCGCCCGCCCGGATCGTCACGGGCGCGCGGAAGCTCTGCTTGGCGAGCGCCACCATCGGGTTGCGCACCAGCCGGTCGCCCTTGCGGGCGGCGTTCGAACCGCCGTCGCTCGGCTGCGGCCGCGCGGCGATCGCGGCCGCCTGCGGCAGCTGCGCGAAGCTCGCCTCGCCCTGGAGGGAGATCCAGATCGCCGAGCCGATCAGGCCCGTCCCGGCCATGCCCGTGAGCACGCAGGCCGTGAGCCAGCGCAGGTTCACGTCGCGCCGGTCGGTCTGCGAGGAGGCCACGCCCGCGAGGTTCAACGGCGGCTCGTGGCCGGGATCGGGGTTGCGTCCCGCGCGGGGGGAGGGGGCGGAGACCCGGCCGGGTCGAGGCGCGCGCGCTTCACCGTGGCTCCTGGAAGGACAGCATGCCTCGCCCGGGCGGGGAGGGGACGCGGCGCCGTGCGGCTGCCGACGCGACCATGCGCAGGCCGCGGACCGAAATCAACCGCAGGACCCGCGCCGATCCTCAGGGCTTTCGCCCGCCAGGATGTCAGGATTGAGGCGCGGCGCGAATCGGACGGGCGCGATCGGGTCGCGGGCATCCCGGCTGCGGCTTTCTGCCGGCCCCTGCCCAGCGCGCGGAGCGCGCGATCTCCCTTGCCCAGCGCGCGGAGCGCGCGATCTCCCTTGCCCTGCGCGCGGACCGCGCGATCTCCCGGGCAGGTTTCACGCGAGGCGGCATGCACCTTCACCTCGATGCGGTCGGCGGGATGGCCGGGGACATGTTCGTCGCCGCGCTCCTCGACGCCTTCCCGGAGCACGAGGCCGGCCTCGTCGACAGCATCCGGCGGGTGGCCGGCGCGTCGGTCTCCTGCCGGCTCGTGCCGCACGGCGACGGCGTGCTGCAGGGGCGCCGCTTCCTGGTCGCGCCGACCCGGGACCACGACCATCCCCATGGCGGCCACCCCCGTCACGACCATGCCGAGGGCGCCCACGCCCACGCGCACCGGCACTGGGCGGAGATCCGGCGCGCCCTGCGCGGGGCGGACCTCGCGCCCGCGGTCGCCGAGCACGCGCTCGCGATCTTCGGCCACCTCGCCGAGGCCGAGGCGCGGGTCCACGGCATCCCGGTCGAGGAGGTCGCCTTCCACGAGGTCGGCGCCTGGGACTCGATCGCCGACATCGTCGGGGCCGCCCACCTGATCGCGGCGCTCGCGCCCGCGGACTGGAGCGTCGGCCCGCTGCCGCTCGGGGCGGGCCGGGTGACGACCGCGCACGGCGCGCTGCCGGTGCCCGCCCCCGCCACCTCCCTCCTGCTCCGGGGCTTCGCGGTGATCGACGACGGCGTGCCGGGCGAGCGGGTGACCCCGACCGGGGCCGCGATCCTGCGCCATCTCGGCGGGCGGGGGCGGTTCGACGGGCCGCGGGTGATGGGGGCGAGCGGCATCGGCTTCGGCGCCCGGACCCTGCCGGGGCTCAGCAACTGCCTGCGGGTGCTCGCCTTCGAGCCCCTGCCCGGCGACCCGGCGGGGCCGGAGGGGGCCGGGGCGGGCCTGCACCGGGATCTCGGGGTGATCGAGTTCGAGGTCGACGACCAATCGGCGGAGGATCTGGCGATCGGGCTCGATCGGCTGCGCGCCGAGCCGGCCGTGCACGACGTCGTCCAGGCGCCGGTCTTCGGGAAGAAGGGCCGCATGATGACCCATATCCGCGTGCTGGCACGGGCCGAGTCCCTCGACGCGGTGATCGCCGCCTGTTTCCGCGAGACGACCACGATCGGCCTGCGCCACCGGATCGTCGCGGGCGTGGCGCTGCCCCGCCGCAGCGAGACGGTGACGGTCGAGGGGCGCGAGGTGCGGGTGAAGAGCGTCGAGCGGCCGGGCGGGCGCACCGCCAAGGCCGAGGCCGACGACGCGGCGGGCGAGGGCCACGCGGCCCGCGCGGCCCTGCGCCGGGCGGCCGAGCGGCGCGCCCTCGGCGGGGACGCTTCGTGAGCGGCGGCCTGGAGGCCGTCCTCGCCGGGATCGGCCCGGTCGCCGTCGCGGTGAGCGGCGGCGTCGACAGCCTCACCCTGGCCAGCGTCGCCCGCCGCGGCAGCGCCCGGATGGTCCACGCCGTCTCCCCCGCCGTGCCCGAGGAGGCGACGCGGCGGGTGCGGGAGGAGGCGGCGCGCCAGGGCTGGGACCTGGCCGTGATCGAGGCCGGCGAGTTCGGCGACCCGGCCTACCGCCGCAACCCGGTCAATCGCTGCTTCTTCTGCAAGACCAACCTCTACGGGGCGATCCGCGCCCTCACCGGGCGGGTGATCGTTTCGGGCGCCAACCTCGACGATCTCGGCGAGTACCGGCCGGGCCTGGAGGCCGCGAAGGCCTACGGCGTGCGCCACCCCTTCGTGGAGGCCGGGATGGGCAAGGAGGCGGTGCGGGCGCTCGCCCGCCGCCTCGGCCTCGGCGCGGTGGCGGAACTGCCCGCCGCGCCCTGCCTGTCGAGCCGGGTCGAGACCGGCATCCCCATCGAGCCCGCGACGCTGGGCTTCGTCCACGCCGTCGAGCGGCTGGTGAGCGAGGTCCTCGGCGGCGCGCCAGGGCCCCGGCGGGCGGTGCGCTGCCGGGTGCGCGCCTCCGGCATCGTGGTCGAGCTCGACCCGGCGAGCCTCTCGGCGCTGACCGCGGACGACCGGGTCGCCCTCGGTCTGCGCATCGCCGGAGAGGCGCCCGTCGACCTCGTCGGCGCCGAGATCCGCTTCGCCCCCTACCGGGTCGGCAGCGCCTTCCTGACCGGGAGCGCCCGATGACGGAGTTCGTCCTCGACGTCGAGCGCCCGGCCCGGATCGGCCTCGAGGAGGCGGTCTACGCCGCCGGCAAGACCGCCGCGCAGGTGGCCGCGATCCTGGCGGCCGCGGCGGAGCGGCGGGCGAGCCTCCTCGTGACCCGCCTCGACCCGGAGAAACTCGCCGCGCTGCCCGGGACCCTGCGGGCGGAGATCGATTATTGCGACCTCTCGCGCACGGCCTGGTTCGGGCCGCCGCGGCCGGTCCGGGGGCAGGGGCGGATCGCCATCGTGGCGGCCGGCACCTCGGACCTGCCGGTCGCCCGCGAGGCGGAGCGCACCCTGCGCTACGCGGGCGAGGCCGCCACCGTGATCGCCGATGTCGGCGTCGCCGGCCTGTGGCGGCTCACCCGGCGCCTGGAGGAGATCCGGGCGCATCCGGTCGTCGTCGCGGTCGCCGGGATGGACGCGGCCCTGGCGAGCGTGCTCGGCGGCCTCGTCGCCGGGGCGGTGATCGGGGTGCCCACCTCGGTCGGCTACGGCGTCGCCGCGGGCGGGCGCCCGGCCCTCGACGTGATGCTGGCGAGCTGCGCGCCCGGCCTCGCGGTCGTGAACATCGACAACGGCTACGGGGCGGCCTGCGCCGCCCTGCGCTTCCTCCACGCGGCGGGCCGGCTCGCCGGCGCGTGAGGCCCGCGGGCGGGGTGACCCGCCGGGCCGCCCGGACCCCGGGCGGGCCCGCTCAGCGGAACGGTCTCGGGCAAGTCTGCCGGGACTTGATCCCGGCGGTCATGTCTCATGACCGCTGGTTCCGTTCCCGGATCGTCGCCAAGCCTTTGGCTTGGTGTCGCGAATCCGGGATGGTCGACGCCCCGGTGCGGCAGCCTCCTGGGGCGTTGGTACGAGGTGTCGCATCCTTGTCGCCGCCGGAGCGGTGACCACGTCGGCGAATGGTGCTCAGACCGGAGGGCGGACCATGGAACGTCGCAGTTTCCTGCAGGGCGCGGTGCTCGGGGCGGGCCTCGCGGCCGGCGGCTCGGCCGGCGCCGCGTCCCCGGCGGGGCCCGGCCCGGCGCTCCCGTCCGCGGGGCCGCTGCCGCCCGCGGCGGCCGCGCTCGCCGGGGCGAACCGGCCCGAGGATCCGGCGGCGCTGCCCTTCGTGACCGATCCGGGGGAGAGGCGGGGCGAGATGCTCTACCGGCCCCTCGGCCGCACCGGGGTCACCGTCTCGGCGATCGGCATGGGCGGGTTCCACCTCGGCAAGAAGGCGCTCAGCGATGCCGAGGCGACGCGGCTGATCCATCAGGGCGTCGACCGCGGCATCACCTTCATGGACAATTGCTGGGACTACAACGAGGGCAGGTCCGAGGAGCGGATGGGCGCGGCGCTCGCCGAGGGCGGTTACCGGGCCAAGGTCTTCCTGATGTCGAAGATGGACGGCCGGACCAAGAAGGAGGCGGCCGCCCAGATCGACACCTCGCTCAAGCGCCTGCGCACGGACCGCATCGACCTCGTCCAGCACCACGAGATCCTGCGCTACGACGATCCCGACCGGGTCTTCGCCGAGGGCGGGGCCATGGAGGCCTTCATCGAGGCGCGCCAGGCCGGCAAGCTGCGCTTCATCGGCTTCACGGGCCACAAGGACCCGCGCATCCACCTGCAGATGCTGGAGGTCGCGGCCGAGCGGGGCTTCCGCTTCGACACCGTGCAGATGCCCCTCAACGTGCTCGACGCGCAGTTCCGCAGCTTCGCGCACCTCGTGCTGCCCTCCCTGGTGGCGCAGGGGATCGGCGTGCTCGGGATGAAGACCTTCGGCGACGGGGTCATCCTCAAGAGCAACGCCCCGATCCGGCCGATCGAGTACCTCCACTTCAACCTCAACCTGCCGACCTCCGTGGTGATCACCGGCATCCAGAGCCAGCGCGACCTCGACCAGGCCTTCGAGGCGGTGAAGAGCTTCCGGCCGATGGACAAGGCGGCGGTGGCGGAACTGCTCGCCCGCGCTCGACCCTACGCGCTCGAGGGCAAGTACGAGCTGTTCAAGACGAGTTCGACCTTCGACGGCACCGCCAAGAACGCCGCCTGGCTCGGCGGCGAGGCCGAGGGCGTGCAATCCCTCGCCCCGACCATGGAATAGCCGGGTCCGGGGCCGCCCGCTGACGGCTGCCCCGAATCTTGCTTAACCTCGGCCATTCGAACGCTCGGTCACCCGACACTCGGCCATCCCACGCCATCGGAGCCCGCCATGACGCGCCGCCTGCCCCTCCTCGCCGCCGCCCTGATCCTCCTGCCGCAGGCGGCCCTCGCCCATCCGGGCCACGGCGACGCCGCCGGCTTCGCGCACGGATTCGCCCATCCCCTCGGCGGGGCCGACCACGTCCTCGCCATGGCGGCGGTGGGGCTGCTGGCGGCCCTGCGCGGCGGGCGGGCCCTGGTCGCGCTGCCGGTCGCCTTCCTGGCCATCATGGCGGTGGGCGGCGCCCTCGGGGCGGCCGGGCTGGCGCTGCCGGCGGTCGAGACCGGGATCGGCCTCTCGCTCGTCGCCTTCGGGCTCGCCGCCGCCCTCGGGGCCGGACTGCCGCTCGCCGCGCTCGGGCTCCTCGTCGGGCTCTTCGCGGTGTTCCACGGCCACGCGCACGGGGCCGAGATGCCCGAGAGCGTCTCGGGCCTCGCCTACGGCGCGGGCTTCGTCGCGGCGAGCGCGCTGCTGCACGCCGCCGGGATCGGGCTCGGCCTCGCCGCCGGGCGGCTGCGGGCCGCCGCCCCGGTCATGGGCGGCGCCGTGGCGCTGGCCGGCGTCGCGCTCCTGGCCCACCTCGTCTGAGGCGGCTCAGCCCGGGTTGACCGCGGTCACGAGCCAGCAGGCGGCGCCGAGCACCACCGGCTCGGTGCGCGGCAGGGCCGCGGCGACCGCCGCGAAGGCGGCGGCGCGCTCGGCCTCGCCGAGGTCGCGCACCAGCACCGAGGTCGGGCCGAGGGTGAGGGCGAAGCGCGTCGCCTCCTCGGCGTCGCGCCCGAGCACGAGGTCGCGCAACACCGCCGCCTCGGCCACCGCGGCGAAGCCGGCCTGCCGGAGCAGTCCGGCGAGGAGGCCGGGCTCCGCGAAGCGGAACGGGCCGGGCGCCCCCGGGACCGGCGGCTCGGGCGGCGGCACCACCCGCAGCGCCGCCTCCCGCGGCACCCGGATCCAGTCGTTGGCGGGCAGCCCCTGCCAGCACAGGAGCGCGATCCGCCCGCCGGGCCTGAGGCCCCGGCGCAGGTTGGCGAGGGCGGCCCGCGACTCGTCGAAGAACATCACCCCGAAGCGCGACAGCGCCGCGTCGTGGACCGGCTCCAGGGGCTGGGTCTGGGCGTCCGCCTCGACCCAGGCGACCGGGGCGTTCTCGGGATCGGCCGCGAGGGCGCGCTGGCGCGCCCGGGCGAGCATCGGCCGCGAGACGTCGAGGCCGGTCACCGAGCCCCGCGGCCCGACCGCCCGCGCCGCCAGGAGCGTGGTCTCGCCGCAGCCGCAGCCGATGTCGAGCACCCGCTCGCCGGGCCTGAGGGCCGCGGCCGCGATCAAGGCCTCGGTGAGGGGCGCGAAGGCGGCGTCGAGCGCGTCCTGCAACCGCGCCCATCGCTCGCCCGCCTCGCCGTTCCAGTACTCGGTCTGGGAGATCGGGTCCGTCATCGCGGCCTCCGCCAGGGGCGTTCCGCGGCCTTCTCGACCGCCGCGCGCGCCCGCGCAAGGGCCGGTCAACAGGAGCTCGACGCTCGGATCGGCCTCGATCACCGCGAGGGCCTCCCGGCCGTCCCGGGCGAGCAGCACCGTGTCGCCGAGATCCTCCAGGTGCCCGCTGGCGCGGGAGCGCACGGCCTCGCTGCCCTCGACGACCAGGATCGTCCCGCTGCCGCGGCGCGGCGGCGCGGCCGGTCCCGCCTCGGGGCGCGCCCCCGGGCAGGCCGGGACGGCCGCCTCCAGGGCCCGCCTGATCTGCTACCGGCCGCTCCTCGGTCACCGCCTGGAGGGCCATGTCGAGGTTGCCGGTCACGACCTGGAGCAGGTTGTTGAAGTCGTGGGCGAGGGCCGCCGTGAGCTCGCCGATCGCCTCCATCCGCTGGGCCTGCCGCTGGGCCTGCCGCTGGGCCTGCTCGGAGGCCCAGCGCCGCGACAGGTCGAGCTGCGAGGCGAAGAAGCACAGCAGGTCGCCCGCCTCGTCGTAGATCGGCCCGATGAGGACGCTGTTCCAGAATGCCGTGCCGTCGCGCTTGTCGTTGAGGATCTCGGTGGCGATCGCCCGCCTGTCGCGCAGGGCGTCGCGCATCTCGTCCACGGTCGCGCGGCTTGTCCGCGCGCCCTGGAGCAGGCGGCAGTTGCGTCCGAGCAGCTCCTCCTCGTCGTAGCCCGTCAGGTCCTGGAAGGCGCGGTTGGCGAGGACGATCGGGTTGGCGGGCTGGCGCGGATCCGTGAGGATCATCGGCATGCGCGTCATCTCCACGGCCGCGCCGGCGGCGGCTCCGGCCGACCTGCGGGCTGATCGATCGCCATCGATTAGGCCGGCCATGTCCTTTCTCCAGCGCGGGAGGGGCGAAGGATCTCCGATTTCCGGTCGCGGAACCGCTTGCAGGCTGCCAAGGCCGTCGCTATAAGCCCCCCACGTCGGCGGCGCCGACGCTTCGGAGTGTAGCGCAGTCTGGTAGCGCACCACGTTCGGGACGTGGGGGTCGCAGGTTCAAATCCTGCCACTCCGACCAAAATTCCCGAGACAGCTCAGCGGCTCACAGAAGTACCCGATCAACACCATCGAGATGGTGGACCGGATCAGCCCTTCCGGCCGAAGTTCGCGGCCGCCTGCTGCTGGTGGCTCGGATGGTGTCGCCGGAGACGCGCTCCAGGGTTTCGACCATCATGCGCCCGCACTGGGCCGCGCTCACCCGTTGCCACTTGGCGCCAGGTCGCGCGGCCATGTCGGCGCGGAGGTGCTGCGCAAC
This sequence comes from Methylobacterium sp. CB376, assembly GCF_029714205.1. Classification (NCBI taxonomy): domain Bacteria; kingdom Pseudomonadati; phylum Pseudomonadota; class Alphaproteobacteria; order Hyphomicrobiales; family Methylobacteriaceae; genus Methylobacterium; species Methylobacterium sp. CB376. Next base: position 4,265,752 of record NZ_CP121648.1, read on the forward strand.
GGTGCGTGCGGTCGTCCTCGGACCGAGAGCCCGCCGAGCAGGGGCGTTGCGACCGCGCGGCCCTGCCCGTCATGGCCGAGGCGGAGCAGGGCGGGGGCACCATGCGCGCCGCGGCGTCAGAGGTGCGATGCGATCCCCGCGCGGGCCACGTCCCGCTCCGCGATCGGCGGTTCGCCCATCCATGCGGACCACTCGCGCGCCAGGAGCCATCGCTCCCTCACGGCAGCGACGGCTTGTCCCTTCGTCGGCGCGGTTCCTGACTTGTCGAAGCCGAGAACGGACGCGGGCTGTCGCAGGAGGATGCTCCAGGCCCACTGAGGGGTCCAGGATGGCATGCGGATGACCTTGCAGACCCGAGCGAACGTGTGACCATCGACCTCCGCGAAGAAGTCGGCCGCCTCCCCGGGCCGCGCAGGCCGCCAGATGAGCGGGTGATCGTCCATCATGTGACAGAGCCTCCCGGCTGATGCCTCACCTGTGACACTCGTGGGGACAACGCCCGTCCAGCCGATTTGATGCCGGAGCGAATGCCGAAGCCTGTCGCGGCGATCACGAACGCTGTCCGGGTGCGGGACTGCCACGTCCCGTCCTCGACACCGTCCTGATGCGTCAGCACTCGCGATGTCGGATTGCGCAGCGAGCGTGGGCGTGAATTGATGCGCAGCGCGCGAACCTTGACGGGTGCTTCTCGTTTCAGAACGTGTCCGCGTTCTGCGATCGTATTTCGTTCCGGGTTCTGCTAAATTGACGGCGGCTGATCACAGGGAGGTCAGCAAGGCTGGTGGATTCAAGTGGTCGTCGCAACGGCTTGGCGGAGGGCGGTTGTGATGGCAGGTCGGCGGCGTTCGGATCGGGCACTTCGCGAGAAGCTGCGGTCACCGGGTCGTCCCGGGGTCGGTCTGCGCGAGACGCGGCGGGGGTTCTGGGCGTTCCTCGCGCAGGGTCTCTCCAGCGAGGTCGCAGCGATGAAGCTCGGGATCTCGCCACCGGTCGGCTCGCGGTGGTTCCGGACAGCAGGCGGAATGGCACCTTCCCACCTGTCACCATCATCCAAGTCGCCTTCTGCGCGCTACCTGTCGTTGGCTGAGCGGGAGGAGATCGCGATCCTACAAGCGCAAGGTCACGGGGTCCGGGACGTCGCTCGGCGTCTGGGACGGGCGGCGTCGACCATCTCGCGGGAATTGCGCCGCAATGCGGCGACCCGCAGTGGCGGCCTGGACTATCGCGCCACGACCGCGCAGTGGCACGCTGAACGCGCGGCACGCCGGCCCAAGCCAGCAAAACTGGCGGGGAACGCAGCGCTGCGGACGTACGTGCAGGAGCGGCTCGCCGGAACTGTCGCGACACCGGGCGGGAGCGCTCTGCCTGGCCCTAGCGTTGCCTGGAAGGGACGGCGGCACGGGCGACGCCAGAGCCGGCGATGGGGTCGATCCTGGAGTCCGCAGCAGATCGCCGAGCGCCTACGGCTCGACTTTCCGGGCGATACGACGATGCGCATCAGTCACGAGGCGATCTATCAGGCGCTCTACATCCAGGGCCGGGGCGCGCTGAAGCGTGAGCTGACCGCGTGTCTTCGCACAGGACGGGCTTTGCGTGTGCCGCGGGCCCGCAGCCTGGGCCGAGGCAGGTCGTTCGTCACCCCCGAGGTGCTCATCAGCGAGCGTCCGCCCGAGGTGGAGGACCGCGCGGTGCCGGGGCACTGGGAAGGAGATCTGATCCTGGGTCTGAAGAGTTCGGCGATCGGGACCCTGGTCGAGCGCACGACGCGCTTTACGATGCTGCTGCATCTTCCGCCGATGGACGGCCATGGGGTGACACCGCGTGCGAAGAACGGCCCGGCGCTGGCGGGGCACGGGGCCCAGGCGGTGCGCGAGGCGATCGCCGGCACGATCGCGCGCTTGCCCGAGCAGCTGCGGCGCTCGTTGACCTGGGACCAGGGTACCGAGATGGCCGAGCACGCGCGCTTGCGGATCGACGCGGGTCTGCAGGTCTACTTCTGCGATCCACGCTCACCCTGGCAGCGGGGGACGAACGAGAATACGAACGGGTTACTGCGACAGTACTTCCCGAAAGGAACGGATCTGAGCGCCCACAGCGCGAACGATCTTGCTGCTGTGGCCGCAGCCCTCAACAGCAGACCGCGCAAGACGCTGAACTGGAAGACGCCGGCAGAGGCGCTCGACGCTGTGCTGGCTGCCGTGCAAGATGGTGTTGCGACGACCGCTTGAACCCAAGGCTCAGAGCCTCGCCCCCGAAGCGCCCGCACCGGCGTCAGGTGCCCCCCTGGCGAGCACGTCGCCGCCGGACGTGAGCAAGCTCTCCTCGGTCAAAGGTCTGCTGCTCATCTTGGCGGGGATCGTGGTGGGCGGCGCGGGCTACTCCTACTCTTACACCCACACCTCCCCGTTGGGGACGCTGGTCGGCATGCTCGGCATCGCGCTCTGCATCCTCGGCACCGCCAAGGCGGAAGGGCCGGTGCACCGATAGGGGCTTGGCGGTGGGCCGCGATGGGCCCGCGGCAGGTCTGATCCGGGATCCGGTTGATCGAAGCGGATCCCGGATCCCAAGCCCGCGCGGCGCTTGAGCGAAGCCCCAATCCGCCATCCCGAAGGGATCAAGCGGATTGGGTATGATGCCGCGTTGCCGCCGGACCGGGGCCGGGAAGGGCGGGTCGGGGATCGGTTCAGGGTGGTCAGCGGGGCCTCAGGGGGCCCGCATCCTTCAGAGCAGATGGCGGGACGGACCCTCGTGCCTCATGCCTCGTTCCGGCGGTCTGGCCCGCGATGGGCACCCGGCATCCGACGAGAACGGACGCCGCCGCCATTCAACCGGCAGCGTCCTCGCCGCGTCGTCCTCGCGCAGGCCAAACAGCGCTTCAGCGGGACTCTGGCCAAGGGCGGGCGGGTGCCAAGGGCGGGCGGGTGACTGGGATGATGGGAGGACGTGCATCGGTAGGGGCGGCCTGCCGGCATCTCCTGGCGGGGACCCCGCTACGCCCGCTTCGTCACCCCACCCCATCCACCCGCCCGCCTTTGGCCAGAGCCGCGCTGAGTGAATGAGCGTCTCCGAGGTGGGCCGGCCGCATGAACCGCTTCACTCCTGGCCCAACCGCCATCATCCACCGCGTCTCACACTTCCGAGTCAGTCGCAAGCATATTTTGGAGAGAATGATAGCATAGTGCGCAGCTCATAGTCAAATCAAATATGCCATCTGCAATAGCTAAATGCCCGTCAGATGAAAAATGCTGCTGATCGTCGTGTAGAATAGTTTTATGATTAGGAATTGTATATCGAAAGATATTTTTGTTCAGGCGCTCTGAATTGTTTTGATTGAAGAAATCGATGTAATCACCCATCCGTGGAAATCTTTCAGAAAGCCCCGGTCCCGGAAGCGGCAGATCGACCACAACGACGATCATCAATGGGAATCTTTGTTGTAGCGCGTTGATGGTTTTCGTATATTTCTCCGATATGTCATCGATTTTGTCGAACGATGAGGTTTCTTCCTTATGGAGCCAGATCTGTGTGTAGCCCCATAGGCTGACGAAAATATCAGCGCCGAGCGTTGATAAGACGTCCTCTAGTCCACGGCCGATCCCCGACTCATAAGCAGGCCACTGCATTCCCCTAAGGCTTGTATTAGTCATGTATACTTTTTTGTTAAGATGCGATTCGTATCTTTGTGCTAATATGCAAGGAAATGTATTCTCAAACCGAGTTGCAAGATACGGATTGTGAATGCCGTATTCATCATATCGGACCGGCCGCGGAAGCGAGAGCGAGTCGCCCCTGACTACCAAATGAGCGTGGCTCTTTTGCTTCAGCACATTGATTGCGTCCGACGGATCGGCTCCGCTGAGAACGGCCTCGTTCGGATAGCCGTCCCGAAGGAGTTGATTGGCGTGACTCGTGTCCACGGATTTCGCTTCCGGTTCGGGTGCTGACGGACGTCATGGGGCCGAGGCGGTCGGCGTCAGATCCACGACGCGTAACACGGCTGCCGCCACTCAGTCCGGAGGCGGGACAGGGCACTCGGCCAGGTGAGAGGCTGGCGAGGCGGATCCCCGAGCCCGGCGGGCGACGTCCGATACCCGGGCGGCCGCTCGCGATGCGGATCCCGGCGTCGCTCGGGCGGGCGCAGCCAGGCTCCGCCGCCCGGGCCGGCCGGTGCGGGATCCGCTCAGCTCAACCGGATCCCGTGTCAGATGTAGCGCGTGAAGAACCGCTCCCAGAGCAATCCGACAAAAGTGAGAAGTGCCGACACCAGCGCGACATACGTGAGTGAGGCGTCGGGCGTGTACTGAGGGTAATAGGCGGATCGAAACACCATGATGAGGTTCGTCATCGGGTTCCACAACATGACGTGATAAATTTCGGACGGCATGCCGTCCGGAAGAAAAAACACGCCACTCAGGGCGTAGAATAGAATAATGAAAAGGGCGAACCCTAGCTGGAAGGGCGGGAAGATATGGACGACATTGCAAGAGACTATACCAAGACCAAATGCGAAAAAGATCGAGGTCAGGATCGACATAATGGCGAGAAACGCATTGTCGGGAATCGGATTGACGCCGGAGACGGCCAGAATGAACATGATGAGCGACACGCTCATGCACGCATTCAGAATCTCGACCAATCCGCGCGACAGGCAGACATCCAGGAATTTCACGTCGGGAAATGAGAGGAGCGGCTTGTTCATCAGAACTCCCTCCATCATCTTTCTGGAGAGATAGATGAAGATGATCATCGGCGTCATGCCGGTATGGATGAACAGGGCCGTGCTCTCGCCGATCGGCGCCGGGACCTTTCGGACCAGGAAGGTGACGACCAGCACGAAGAGGTGGGCGACCGGCCAGCCGACGATGATCACGTAGCCCCACATGGTGCGGCCGAATCGCGTGCGGATGTCGCGCAGGATCAGCGCGTGCAGCACCTGCAGCTGGATCTGGAGGGCCGATTGCTGGTGAAGCGGCGTTGCCCTGTCGGTCGCATGCGCCAAAGTCGTCGCTCCCGCGGTGAGGTTCCGGCGCTGCCCTCTGGACTCCCTTTGCGGCGTCCGCAAGGCTGGCGATGGCCCGGCCGCGCGGGCCGCGACCGGGCCCGGCCCCGAGGAGCCGGCCCCGAGGAGCCGGCCGCGGGGGGCCGGCGCGCCTCCTCCCTCGGCGGACGACGGCCCCTCGGCCAAGGTCTCTCGGCCAAGGTCTCTCGGCCATCCGGCCGGTTTTGCGGCGCTGCGGCCGCGTGCTAGAGCCGCATTTCCCCGATACCGCCAAGCCTTGCGGCTTTGGGCGCTCGACGAAAACAGGCGGCAGGCAATGAAGGACATCCTCGATCGGCTGGACCAGCGGCGCGCGCAGGCCCGGCTCGGCGGCGGCGAGAGCCGTGTGGCGGCCCAGCACAAGCGCGGCAAGCTCACGGCGCGGGAGCGCATCGAACTCCTCCTCGACACCGGCTCGTTCGAGGAATTCGACATGTTCGTCCAGCACCGCTCCATCGACTTCGGCATGGAGAGGCAGAAGATCCCGGGCGACGGCGTCGTCACCGGCTGGGGCACCATCAACGGCCGCACCGTCTTCGTCTTCTCCAAGGACTTCACGGTGTTCGGCGGCTCGCTCTCGGAGGCGCACGCCCAGAAGATCATCAAGGTCCAGGACATGGCCCTCAAGATGCGCGCCCCGATCATCGGCCTGTTCGATGCCGGCGGCGCCCGCATCCAGGAGGGCGTCGCCGCGCTCGGCGGCTACGGCGAGGTCTTCAAGCGCAACGTCCTCGCCTCGGGCGTGATCCCGCAGATCTCGGTGATCATGGGGCCGTGCGCCGGCGGCGACGTCTACTCGCCGGCCATGACCGACTTCATCTTCATGGTCCGCGACACCAGCTACATGTTCGTGACCGGCCCGGACGTGGTCAAGACCGTGACCAACGAGGTCGTCACCGCCGAGGAGCTCGGCGGCGCCAAGGTCCACACGGCCAAGTCCTCGATCGCGGACGGCGCCTACGAGAACGACGTCGAGGCGATCCTGCAGATCCGGCGCCTGATGGACTTCCTGCCGGCCAACAACCTCGAGGGCGCGCCGGAGATCGAGAGCTTCGACGACCCCTCCCGGCTCGACAAGAGCCTCGACACCCTGATCCCGGACAACCCCAACAAGCCCTACGACATGGGCGAGCTGATCCGCCGGGTGGTCGACGAGGGCGACTTCTTCGAGATCCAGGCGGCCTTCGCGCGCAACATCATCACGGGCTTCGGGCGGATCGAGGGGCGCACGGTCGGGCTGGTCGCCAACCAGCCGATGGTGCTGGCCGGCGTGCTCGACGCGGACGCCTCGCGCAAGGCGGCCCGCTTCGTGCGCTTCTGCGACGCGTTCGGCATCCCGATCGTCACCTTCGTGGACGTGCCGGGCTTCCTGCCCGGGACGGCGCAGGAATATGGCGGGCTCATCAAGCACGGCGCCAAGCTGCTCTTCGCCTACAGCCAGGCGACGGTGCCGCTGGTCACCGTCATCACCCGCAAGGCCTTCGGCGGCGCCTACGACGTCATGGCTTCCAAGCACATCGGCGGGGACGTGAACTACGCCTGGCCGAGCGCGCAGATCGCCGTGATGGGCGCCAAGGGCGCGGTCGAGATCATCTTCCGGCAGGACATGGGCGATCCCGACAAGATCGCGGCGCGCACGGCCGAGTACGAGGAGCGCTTCATGTCGCCGTTCGTGGCGGCGGAGCGGGGCTACATCGACGAGGTGATCATGCCCCACTCGACCCGGCGCCGGGTGGCGCGGGCGCTCGCCATGCTGCGCAGCAAGGAGAGCGAGCAGCCCTGGAAGAAGCACGACAACATCCCGCTCTGAGGGAGCGGGCGCCCCGGAGGGGCGCGGGCGGAGAACGGCACCGGCGGTCATGAGACAGGACCGCCGGTCTCATCCGACGTCCGGGTGATGGCTTCGCCATCTCCGATTTCGGCCATGCGGATGCCGGCTTCGCTCAGGTGCCGCGCTCAGGCGCCGCGCAGGCGTGTGATCCGGGATCCGCTTCGATCGAGCGGATCCCGTCTCAGACCTGGGCGCCGGCCGCGGCGCCGGTCAGCCGGACGAGCACGATCTCGGGCGGCACGCCGAGCCGCACCGGGATCCGGCTGAGGCCGAGCCCGCCCGAGACGACGAGGTGGCGGCCATTCTCGACCACGTGGCCGTAGACGTAGCGCTGGCCGAAGCGCGAGGCCGTGACCGGCGAGTGGCCGAGGAGGCGCACCTGCCCGCCGTGGGTGTGGCCGGCGAGGGTGAGGGCGACCCGACCGGGAACCTGCGGGAAGATGTCGGGCTCGTGCGCCATCAGGATCACCGGCGCGTCGTCCGTCACGGCGGCGAGGGTGCCGGGAATGTCGGCGAGGCCGTGCCAGAGCCCCTGCGGCACGAAGGGCTCCTGGTCGGCGAGTCCCGCGAGCCAGAAGGGCTGCCCGTCCTTCACGAGCCGCAGGGCCGCGTTCTCCAGGACCGTGATCCCCTGCGCCTCCAGCACCCGGCGCGCCTCCACCGGGCCGCGCCGCCGCGCCTGGGCGGCGGCATCGTCCCACCAATCGTGGTTGCCCAGGACCGCGTGCACGCCGAGCGGTGCCCGCAGGGACGCCAGCCGCTTGGCGAAATCCGCGAGCGCCACCCGCCGCAGGGCGACCGGCCGCGCGCCGGGGTAATCCCCGAGCAGGAGGACGAGGTCGGGAGCGAGGGCGTTCGTCGCCGCGACGATCTCCTCGACGCGCCCCAGCGACATCCAGGGCTCGCCGACGTGGAAATCGGCGAGCGCGGCGATGCGCAGCGACAGGGCCCGCGGCCAGTTCGCCGGGCGCGGCGCGTAGGGAGTGACCACGAGGCGCCAGGCGGGCTCGACCGCGCCGCCGTAGAGGCCCGCCCCGGCTCCGAGCGCCGCGAGACCGGCGGCGCCCGTCAGGACCTGTCGCCGGCTCGGCATGATCAGCATCGACGCGAGTTCCCCCGGCGCGTGGCCGCCGGCCCACGGCTCAGGGGAACAGGTCAACCGTGAACAACCGGTTCAACCGCGGACGCGCATCCCCATCAATCGGCGATCTCGTGCTCGTGCCGGATCGGCCGGCGCGCCGCGGTGGCGCAGTCGGGCTTGCCCCGGGTCGCGCGGGCCGCCGCCGCGAGGGCCGGCAGCGCCAGGGGACGGAATCCGGCCGTCACGCCAGCCTCGCGCGGGCGGTTCGTGGCCGCTTCGGTCGGGCTCTGCGCTTGCGACACCATCAGTTCGTTCCTCTCGTCACCTCGGCTCTCGCTCGGCCGGTCGCCGCCGATAAAACGGCCGAACCGGTCGGCTCTCGGGCGCCATTGCGGCCCGGCGGGGGCAAGGTGGGGGCGGCCCCGCCCCAGAGATGGACGCGAGATGAACGACACGGGAGCCGACCCGGACCAGAATGGGACCGGGCTCGGCCCAAATCTCTGACCTTTGACGCATTCTTCGCGACGAAACGGCCTTGTCCGGCCGAGGACCCGGGAGAGCCCCGCTGACCGGTTCAGGCTCTCCAGCGGGAGGGCCGAACCGGTCGTCGCAGCGCCTGAGCGGAGTGGCGTGCGGCGATGCTGCATGGGGTCTCGGTCCCGCATCGTCGCCGCCGCGCCGGCGAGGGCGGGGCTCAGACCGCCGTCAGGTTCCCCTGACGGATCCACTCCGCGGTGCGGTCGAGGGCGCGGGCGAGCCGGTCGAACAGCGCGTCGATCTCGTCGGGCGCGATCACCAGGGGAGGGCAGACCGCGACCCGGTCGCCCGCGAGGAAGCGCACGATCAGCCCCTCGGCCTGCGCGAAGGCCACGCAGCGGGCGGCGACCCCGGCCTTCGGGTCGTACTGGCGCTTCGTCGCCTTGTCGGCCACGATCTCGAGGCCCCCGATCAGGCCGATGCCGCGCGCCTCGCCGACCAGGGGATGCTCCGCCAGGGCCGAGAGCCGGCGCTGGAAGTGCGGCGCCTTCTCGGCGGCCGCCTCGACGAGGCGGTCGCGCCGGTAGATCTCCAGCGCCTTGATGGCGACCGCGCAGGCGACCGGATGCCCCGAATAGGTGGTGCCGTGTCCGAAGGTGCCGATCTTGCGGCTCTCGTCGAGCATCGCCTGGTAGAGCGGCTCCTCCACCGTGAGGCCGCCGAGGGGCATGTAGGCCGAGGTGATCGCCTTGGCGAAGGACAGGCTGGCGGGCCGCATCCCCATCGTCTCGGCGCCGAACCACGTCCCGAGCCGGCCGAACCCGCAGATCACCTCGTCGGCCACGAAGCGGATGTCGTAGGCGGCGAGCACGCGCCCGATCGCCTCGAAATACCCTGTCGGCGGCACGATGGCGCCGCCCGCGCCGAGCACCGGCTCGGCGATGAAGGCCGCAACCGTGTCGGGATCCTCGCGCTGGATCAGCGCGTCGAGTTCGGCCGCGAGCCGGGCCGAGAAGGCCTCCTCGCTCTCGCCCGGCTCGGCGCCGCGGTAATGGTGCGGGCAGCGCGCGTGCAGGAAGCCCGGCAGCGGCAGGTCCCAATCCGCGTGGTTGGCGGGCAGGCCGGTGAGCGAGGCCGAGGCCACCGTGACCCCGTGATAGCCCTTGACGTGCGAGATGATCTTCTTCTTGCGCGGCCGCCCGAGCGCGTTGTTGAGGTACCAGGTGAGCTTGACCTGGGTGTCGTTCGCCTCGGAGCCCGAGGAGGTGAAGAACACCTTCGAGACCGGGATCGGCGCCAGCTCCTTCAGGATCTCGGCGAGTTCGATCGCCGGGTCGTGGCTGCGGCCGGAGAACAGGTGCGTGAAGGGCAGCCGCGCCATCTGCTCGCGGGCGGCCTCGACCAGCTCCTCGTTCGAGTAGCCGAGCGCCGTGCACCACAGCCCCGCCATGCCCTCGAGGTAGGGCCGGCCGTCGGTGTCGTAGACCCAGACGCCGTGGCCGCGGTCGAGGACGAGCGGCCCGGTCTCGCGAAACAGCGCGAGGTTGGTATAGGGATGGATCAGGGTCTCGACGTCGCGGGTGGCGAGGTTCGACAGCATCGGCAGGGTCCCGGGATCTCGGCCGCTCCGCGGGATGGCCGCGGGCCTCTCGGGGCGCTTCGGAGAAAACCGCCCGCCGCCACACTAGCGGCGCGATGCCCCCGCACCAAGGCGGCCCGCGCATGAGACCTCTTCCAAGCATGATCGACCCCGCCTCCCTCGTCTCCCAGCCCGCGCCCGGGCGCGCCTGCGGCGCCTGCACCCTGTGCTGCAAGGTCTTCGACGTGCCGGCGGTGGAGAGCGTCGCCGGGACGTGGTGCCGGCACGCCGTCGCCGGCCGGGGCTGCGGCATCCACGCGACGCGGCCGGATCATTGCCGGGCCTTCCACTGCCTGTGGATGACCGAGGGCTGGCTCGGCCCGGAATGGAAGCCGGACCGGGCCAAGATGGTGCTGACCCAGGATCCGGTCACCCGCTTCCTGAACGTCCAGGTCGATCCGGGCCAGGCGGGCGCGTGGAAGCGCGATCCCTACTACGCCCAGCTCAAGCGCTGGTCGGTGGCCTCGCTGCCCCGGAAGCGGCACGTGATCGTGTTCGTGAACAAGCACGCGACCGTGGTGCTCCCCGACCGGGACGTTCCCCTCGGGGTGTTCGCGCCGGGCGACCGGCTGGTCGCCCGCGAGCGGATGACGCCGGCCGGCCTCGTGATCGACGTCGAGAAGGTGCGGGACGCGGCCTGAGAGCCGCGCAAGGCACCCCGTCAGGCCGGACCGGCCGCGCCGCTCCGCCGCGCGATCACCGCCACCGGCCCGCCCCCGTCCGGCCCCTGGAACTCGGCCCCGCCGGAGACGAACAGGTCGGTGGCGCCGACGAGACCCGCGAGCGCCCCCGCCACGAAGCCGCGGGCGTGGCGGGTCGGCGCGATGTCGGAATCGGTCAGCATCGTGTGCCGCCGGCCCCGGATCGCGCCGTCCGCCGAGGCCTCGGCCTTGGCGAGGAGGGCGGCGAGCCTGGCCCGGCCGGCCTCGTCCACGAACCCGTCCGGCCCGAGCAGGCCGAGCCGCCCCAGGCAGGCCGCGACCGGCCGGAGGTCGATCGCGTCCGCCATCACGGCGTGATCGATGACCAGGGGGCCGGTCCAGTCGGGCGACATCCCCATCACCACGACCTCGTGGTCGAGGAGCTCGACCCCCGCGGAGGCGCCGCAGCGGCGGGCGTGACGTCCCGGATCGGTCTCCGCCACGGTCTCGCCGATCGCGGCGGCCGGGACCTCGCCAAGGGCGAGGGCGGCGCCGAGCGCCGCGGCCGCGCGCGAGAGGCCCATCGACTTGAGCGTGTCCCGGGTCGCGGGTGCCGCGCCGCGGGCGAGGGCCGCCCCGATCCGCTCCGAGGTGAGGAGCGGGCACTTCACCTGGACGTAATGGACCTGACCGGCGTCGAGTCCGGCCTCGCGCATCGCCGCCCGCACGCCGGCGGCCACCATCTCGACCTGGGCGCGGCGCCCGAGATCCTCGGCGGCGAGGGGCGGCGTGCGGGCCTGCCCGACCGCGAGGGCCGGGCCCGGCCCGGCCGCCTCCCGGGCGGCGATCACGAGCCAGTGCGGCGAGAGCCCGCCCTCGGTGCCGCCCGACATCACCATGGCGATCCGGCCGAGCGCCGCCTCGCCGATCAGCGGCCCGAACAGCCCGCGCAGGGCCTGCACCGCCAGCGGGCGGGTGAAGTCGTTGACGCAGCCATTTCCCTCGGTCTTGGCGAAGACCGCGACCACGTCGCCGGGATCGAGGCGCCCGTCGCGCAGGGACGCGGCGATGGCCGAGACGTCGTCGGGGGCGGCCATCGGCAGGCGCAGGATCTCGGCGCGGCGGGGCATGGTGTCGTCTCCTCCCCGCCTGCGGCGGGGCGCGGGGCATCCCCTCGATCCGCCGCCGGCAGCAACCGCCGTGCCAGGGCGCCCGGTCGCGGCGCGGCGGTGTGGTGATCCGACGCGCGACCGCGCGCCATTGCTCGGGGCGGGAAACGGGCGTTATGAGGAAGCGAAGGCGCCCGCCCGCCCCGTGGCGGATCGGCACCCGCGCGCGGCCTCGGCCGAGCGCCTCGCAACCCTGCTCTCGCACGGGCAGCCCTGCTCTCGAACGGGAAGGACCGGATGCGGAGCGACGCCGGAGACGGGCGGTCGCGCGGGGCGGCGCCCGCGGGTGATGCGGGGGCGGCCGCGTGAACCGCCGGCCGATCTCGCTCGCGGTCGGCGTCGCCTGCCTCGCCGCCTGCGGCCTCGCGGCCGCCGCCGGCACGGCCGTGATGCCCTCCTACCTCGCCGCCTGGCTGGTCCTGGTCTCGCTGCCGGCCGGCGCGCTGCCGCTCCTGATGGGGCTCGAACTCGCGGGCTTCGCCCACGAGCCGATGGCCGCCTCCCTGCGCCGTCTCCTCGCGCTCCTGCCGATCGCCGCGCTGCTGCTGGTGCCGATCCTGCTCAACCTCGGCGCGCTCTACGGCTGGGGCCGGGGCCTGCCGCCCCGCACGGCGCTCGCGGCGATCTGGTTCACGCCCGCCTTCTTCACCCTGCGCAGCCTGTTCTACCTCGCGGTCTGGCTCTGGCTCGCCGAGACCTTCCGGCGGGCGCCGCTCGATCTCGCCCTCGAGGCCGCGGCGGCGCGCCGCCGCCGGGCCGTGATCGGCATGGTGCTGCACGCGGTGCTGGGCACGCTCGCGGCCGAGGATTGGGTGCACTCGGTCGATCCCGCCCGCGCCTCGGCCGCCTTCGGGCTCCTGGTGATGACGATCCAGGCCGGGCTCGCCCTCTCGGCGGCGGCGCTGATCGCCGCGCGGGCGAGTTCCGGCCGGCCGCTGCGCGACAACCGCATGGCGGCGGCCTTCACCGACCCGATGCTGGTGCTGCTCGCCTGCTGGGGCTTCGTGCACTTCGTGCAGTACCTCGTGGTCTGGTCGGCGAACCTGCCCGACGAGGTGCGCTGGTACCTCGACCGGGGCGGCACGCTCGCCCGCGTCGGCGCGGTCGTGGCGCTCGCCACCGGCGTGCTGGCGCTTCTCGTCCTGCTGCCGCGGCGCGTGGTCGGGCGGCCCGCCGCCCTCGTCGCCATCGCGGCCCTCGTCCTGGTGCTGCACGGCGCCGAGATGTTCTGGCTCGTGACGCCGGGCTTCCGCGGGGCTTTCCGCTTCACCTGGCCCGACATGCTGGCTCTGGTCGGCGTGGTCGGGGTGGCGGCGGGCCTGTCGGGGCGCGTCGAGCGCAGCCTGTGGCGGGCGCATCCGTGAGCGGGCGAGGATGGCGGCAGATCCGCGTCCCGGCCCGCTTCGCGTCCGGCCGCTCCCCCGCCGCCACCTGCCGGGACCTCCCTCGACACCGGTTCCGAACCCGCTCGGAGCTTCCGCGGCGGCCGCGGGACGGGACCGCCCGCCTCAGGCGGCGGGCTGCAGCGCCCCGGCCGCGACCTCCTCGATCAGCCGCAGGTGGCGCGGCAGGCAGACCCGGGCGAGGTCGTAGCCCTCGGCGCTCCGCCGCGCCGCCGCCCGCATCGCCCGGAAGGCCTCGGGCTCGGCCAGCGCCCGCACCACCGCCTCGGCGATGGCCGCCGGGGAGAAGAAGTCGACCAGCACGCCGTTCTCGCCGTCGCGGATCACCTCCTCGACCGGGGGCGTGGCCGAGCCGATCACCAGGCAGCCGGCCGCCATCGCCTCCAGCATCGACCAGGACAGGACGAACGGATAGGTCAGGTAGACGTGGGCGGCCGAGACCTGGAGCAGGTTGAGGTAGGTCCCGTACGGGATCCGCCCGACGAAATGCACGCGCGACAGGTCGAGATCCGCCCTGACCTCGTCCAGGAAGATGTCCTTCCAGGTCCGGCCGGCGGGGGGCTTGGCGCCGTAGCTCACGTCGCTGCCGCCCACCAGCACCGCCCGGGCCTGCGGCCGGCGCCGCAGGATCTCGGGCAGGGCCCGCATGAAGCTGTGGTAGCCCCGGTAGGGTTCGAGGTTGCGGTTGACGAAGGTGACGACCTCGTCGCCCGGGGCGCAGCTGGTGCCGGTGCGGTCGAGGGTGATCCGCGCCCGCGGATCCGGCCGCACGAGGTCGGTGTCGATGCCGTCGTGGATCACGCTGAGCCGCGGCCGGAACGGGGCGGGGACCCGGCTCGCCTGCCAAGCCGTCGGCGAGACGAGCCAGTCCGACGCCTCGAAGGCCAGGTAGGCGGCGGCGTTGCGCACGCGCACGGCGAACAGCCCCTCACCCGCCCGCACGGGGAATTCCGGGTCGAAGCCGACATCGGCGCCGCGCGCGCCGTAGCTGAACTCGACGAAGCTCAGGAGCCTCGCCTCCGGCCAGACGTCCTTCAGGAACAGGGTCTCGCCCCAGCCCGGATGGCCGCAGATGACGTCGGGCGCGAAGCCCTCCTCCCTCAGGCGCAGGGCGGCGCGGGCCGCCGCCTCGCCGCGCAGCACCTTGGTCTCGAAATCCTGGGCGAGGCGGTGGATGCCCGGGGTCGAGCGCCCCTCCACCGCGTAGCGCAGGTGGCGCACCCCCGGCAGCGGCGGCGCCGGGTTGATGCCGAGCGCCACCACCGCGTGCCCGGGCCGGGCCGCCAGCGCCGGGGCGACGTGGCGGTACTGGCCCGGGAAGTTCTGGTGGACGAAGAGGACGCGCATCGCCGCGCCGGGCTCAGCGCTCGTGGCCCGCCGTCGCGGTCGTCTCCTTCACGGGCGAGAGCACGTAGTCGATCACCCGCCGCGAGCCCGTGCGGATCTCCGCCGTCACGGTCATGCCGGGGGTGAGCGGCACGGTCTTGCCGTCCGCCTCGATCGTCGCGCGCGACAGCTCGATCGTGACCGGGAAGACCAGGTTCTGGGTCTTGGGCGTGCCGCTCACCGGGCTGAGGCCCTGGCCGCGGCTCATCGAGACCGCGTCCGAGGCGCCGCTCGCGTCGCGGTCGTCGACGGCGTCGCGGGAGACCCGCGCCACCTTGCCCTCGATGCTGCCGTAGCGGGTGAACGGGAAGGCGTCGATCTTCACGACCGCCTCCTGGCCCGGGATCACGAAGCCGATATCCTTGTTCTGGACCATGGCCTCGACCTCGATCGGCCCCTCGCTCGGAACCACCACCAGGAGCGGCTGGCCCGCCGTCACCACTTGGCCGAGCGTCGTCACCGCGAGCTGCTGCACGGTGCCGCTGATCGGCGCGGTGAGCCGGGTGCGCTCGCGCTTGAGCGCCGCCTTGACCACGTCCTGCCGCAGGGCGTCCCGCTTCTGGGCCGCCTCGGTCACGGATTGGTGCTGCTTGGCGACGGTCTCGGTCGCGAGCTGCTCGACCCGCCGCTGCAGCGAGACCGCGGCGGCCTGCGCCTCGATCAGCTGGCCGCGGTCGTAGGCGAGGTCCGCCGCCACCTGCTCGACCTGCTGCACCGCATCGATCACCGCCGCGCGGGTGCCGGCCTGGCGGGCGACCAGGGTCTCGCGCATGTCGGCCCGCTCCTTGAGCACCGCCTGCAGCCGCTCGCGCGCCGCGATGCTGGTGGCGAAGCGCTTCTGCGTCGCGTCCTTCTCGGCGATCTGGGCGAGCAGCGCGTCGCGGGAGGCGACGTACTGCCCGATCTCGGCCAGCATGGCGGCCCGCTCCCGCGCCTGCACGGCGGGCGGGATGCTGGCGGGGAACGCGACCGGGCTCGTCGCCGGCTGGTTGGTCTCGACCGCCGCGACCGTGGCCTGGCGCCGGATGATCTGCGCCTCCAGCGAGGCGAGGTCGCCGCGCCGCGCCGCGAGGTCGGCCTCCGCCTCGGTCGGGTCGAGCTCGATCAGGAGGTCGCCCTCCTTGACCCGGGCGCCGTTCTCGACGTGAACCGCCAGCACCTTGCCGGTCTCGAAGGGCTGCACGACCTTGGAGCGCCCGCTCGGCTGGATGCGCCCGCTCGCCACCGCGTGGATGTCGAGATGGGCGAGGAAGCTCCACAGGAGCGCCGCCGCGAACATCAGGCAGATCGTCCAGGTGAACAACGTCGCCTGCGGGGAGGGCGGCGTGTCCAGGATCTCCAGGTGGGCGGGGAGAAATTCCTGGTTCTCGCGGTTGACCGCCATCGCCCGCACCCGCTCGGTGAGGCGGCGGGGGAGAGCGAGCGGGCGGTGGGCAGGGCCGGCAGCCGGTTGCGCGCGGCCGGGGCCGGGGAGGGGGCGGCCTGCCCCTCGGGGCGGGGTTCGGGGTTCGCGGTCACGCGGCGGCTCCCTGCTCGGCGGATCCGTGGTCGGACTGCATGCGCCACAGCCGGCCGTAGAGCGAGGTGGGACGCTCCACGAGGTCGCGGTGGGTGCCGTCCTCGACGATCCGCCCGTCCTGCAGCGCGATGATGCGGTCGCAGCCGCGCACCGCCGCGAGGCGGTGGGCGATGATCACGACGGTGCGTCCGCGCACGATGTGCCGCATGTTCTCCTGGATGATGCGCTCGCTCTCGTAGTCGAGGGCCGAGGTCGCCTCGTCGAGGATCAGGATGCGGGGATTGGTGGCGAGCGCCCGCGCGATGGCCAGCCGCTGGCGCTGGCCGCCCGAGAGGTTGGCGCCGCGCTCCTCGATCGGGGTGTCGTAGCCGAGCGGCAGGCGGTTGATGAACTCGTCGGCGCCCGCGAGGCGCGCCACCTGGATCACCTGCGCGCGCGACAGGCCCGGATTGGCCAGCGCGATGTTCTCGAACACCGTCTTGTTGAACAGCAGGTTCTCCTGCAGCACGACGCCGATCTGGCGGCGCAGCCAGGCGGGGTCGACCTGCGCGATGTCGATGCCGTCGATCAGCACCTGGCCCTTCTCCGGCACGTAGAGGCGCTGGAGGAGCTTGGTGAAGGTCGACTTGCCCGAGCCCGAGGGCCCGACGATGCCGAGCACCTGCCCGGCCGGGATCTCGATCGAGACGTCGCGCAGCACCTCGGGCGTGCCCGGCTGGTAGCGGAACACCACGTTGCGCACCGTGATCTGGCCCTTGGCGGGGGGCAGGTGCGCCTGGCCCATCGAGCGGGTCTCGGGCGGGCAGTTGAGCACGTCGCCGAGCCGGTCGATCGACACCTTCACTTGCTGGAAATCCTGCCAGAGCTGCGACAGGCGCAGGATCGGGGCCGTGACCTGCCCCATGATCATGTTGAAGGCGATCAGCGAGCCGACCGTGAGGTCGCCGTTCATCACCGCGTAGGCGCCGAAGAAGAGCACGAGCGCGGTCGTCACCTTGTTGATGTACTGGATCGCGTTCTGGCCGATGCTGGCTACGACGCCCGCCACGAAGGAGGTCTTGACGTAGGCGGCGAGGCGCTCCTCCCACTGCGTGCGCAGAGTCGGCTCGACGGCCAGCGCCTTGACCGTGTGGATGCCGACCACCGACTCGATCAGGAACTGGCTCGACAGGGCCGAGCGGTTGAAGCGCTCGAGGGTCTGCTCGCGCAGGATCGGCCGCAGCACGACCGCCACCAGCACGTAGCAGGGGATCGACAGGGTCACGATCAGCGCCAGCAGCGGCGAGTAGAAGTACAGGATAACGATGAACAGCAGCGTGAACGGGATGTCGATCGCCGAGGTGAGGGCCTGCCCGGTGAGGAAGCTGCGGATCGTCTCCAGTTCGCGCACGCGCGCGACGGTCTGGCCGGCCGGCCGGGTCTCGAAATAGCCGAGCGGCAGGCGCATCAGGTGCTCGAACAGGCGGGCGCCGAGTTCGACGTCGATCCGGCTCGTCGTGTGCGTCAGGATGTAGCTGCGCAGGTATTGCAGGACCACGTGGAACAGGCCGAGCACCACGAGGCCGACCGCGACCAGGGTCAGCGTCGAGTAGCCGCGATGCGTGAGGACCTTGTCGATCGTGATCTGGAAGAAGATCGGCGTGATGAGGGCGCAGACCTGGATGAAGAAGGAGGCGACCAGGACGGTCAGCAGCGGCTGGCGGTAGCGCCAGATCGACGGCACGAACCAGCTGAGGCCGAAATCGTGGATGACCTTCTGCAGGCTGGCCCGGCGCGCGATCAGGATGATCGACCCGGTCCAGCGGGCGACGACGGCGTCGGCCGGCACGTGCTCGGCGGTGCGGGCCGCCGCGTCGATGATCCGGTACTTGCCGTCGTCGAGGCGCCGCCCGAGCAGGACGAAGCGCCCGCCCTCCATCTCCAGGATGGCGGGCAGCGGGATCGATTCGAGGCGCTCGGGCTTCTGCTTCTCGAGCAGGCGGGCCTTGAGCTTGAGCTGGCGGGCGCCGCGCACGAGGTCGACGGCGCGGGCGGGCTGCACGCCGAGGCCGAGCTCGTGGCGCACCTGCGCGGGCTCGCAGGCGACCTGGTGGAACGAGGCCACGAGCGCCAGGGCGGCGAGGCCGGAATCGATGACGGGAGCCGGCGGCGGCGCGTGCGCGGCCTTCGGTGGTTCATCCGGGGAGGGGCGCCCCGCCGGTGACACGACCTGTCCTTCCATGCCCGTTCCCTTCGTCTCCGCTCACGTTGCCGGCGCGCCGAAGCGGATACCAACGATATTCGACCGCGTGATGAATGTCGCGCCGCAGAGCAACGAGGATGCTGCCGGTGGGCGCGTGATGGCCATTGGCGATGAAGTTGGCTGAATTGCGGGCGGGGTG
The DNA here is from genome assembly GCF_029714205.1 of Methylobacterium sp. CB376. NCBI lineage: Bacteria > Pseudomonadati > Pseudomonadota > Alphaproteobacteria > Hyphomicrobiales > Methylobacteriaceae > Methylobacterium > Methylobacterium sp. CB376. The sequence goes on from NZ_CP121648.1 coordinate 4,284,317, forward strand.
TCCGTGCGCCAGCGCTCCTTGCCCGCGACCGAAGGCGCGACTAGGGTCCCGCGGCGATTTGAACCGCCGGCCTCGGGCCGCCCTGCGCGCATCGCAGGTTCTCTTGAAGGTGGAGTGACAGCCATGGGCTTTCTGGCCGATGCCCTCTCGCGCGTGAAGCCGTCCGCGACGATCGTGATGACCCAAAAGGCGCGCGACCTGAAGGCGAAGGGCCGGGACGTCATCAGCCTGTCCGTCGGCGAGCCGGATTTCGACACGCCCGAGCACATCAAGCAGGCGGCCATCGAGGCGATCCGCCGTGGCGAGACCAAGTACCCGCCGGTCTCCGGCATCGTGCCGCTGCGGGAGGCGATCGCCCGCAAGTTCAAGCGCGAGAACGGCCTCGACTACAAGCCGTCCCAGACGATCGTGGGCACCGGGGGCAAGCACGTCATCTACAACGCCCTTCTCGCGACGCTCAACCCGGGCGACGAGGTGGTGATCCCGCGGCCCTACTGGGTCTCCTATCCGGAGATGGTGGGGCTTTGCGGCGGCACGGCGGTGTTCGCCGACACCACGATGGCGAAGGCCTTCAAGCTTCAGCCCGAGGATCTGGAGCGCGCGATCACGCCCCGGACCAAGTGGCTGATCCTGAACTCGCCCTCGAACCCGTCCGGCGCGGCCTACACGCGGGCCGAGATGAAGCGGCTGACCGACGTGCTGCTGCGCCATCCGCACGTCTGGGTGCTCACCGACGACATGTACGAGCACCTCGTCTACGGCGATTTCAGCTTCGTGACGCCCGCGCAGGTCGAGCCCGCCCTGTACGAGCGCACCCTGACGATGAACGGCGTCTCGAAATCCTACGCGATGACGGGCTGGCGGATCGGCTACGCGGCGGGTCCCGAAGCCCTGATCAAGGCGATGGATTTCGTGCAGGGGCAGCAGACCTCCGGCGCCTGCTCGATCGCCCAATGGGCGGCGGTGGCGGCCCTGGACGGCCCGCAGGACCACCTCGCCGAGTTCCGGGCGGCCTTCCAGACCCGGCGCGACCTCGTGGTCTCGATGCTCAACCAGACGCGGGGGCTGCGCTGCCCGACGCCGGAGGGGGCGTTCTACGTCTACCCGTCCTGCGCCGAGCTGATCGGCCGCCGCACGCCGGAGGGCCGGGTGATCGAGACGGACGAGGATTTCGTGTCGGCGCTCCTGGAGAGCGAGGGCGTGGCGGCGGTGCACGGCTCGGCCTTCGGGCTCGGCCCGAACCTGCGCATCTCCTACGCCACGTCGAATGCCGTGCTGGAGGAGGCCTGCACGCGCATCCAGCGCTTCTGCGGCGCCCTCAGCTGAGGGCGGGCCGGGATGGGCCGAGACCCGGCCCTCCCGCCCAGCCCCGTGTCCGGCGGCGCCCCGCCGGCCTTTGCCGCTTGCATCGGCGCTCCGAGCCGTGCTATCGCCCGCGGCGTCGGCAGGAACCGCGCTCGGCGCGATGCCAAGTCCCTCCGGGACGGGCCCGACCGGCAGGCGGCGCTGAGCGATCGGCCGCTTGCTGGGGGATAGTTTAACGGTAGAACAGCGGACTCTGACTCCGTTAGTCGTGGTTCGAATCCACGTCCCCCAGCCATTGAAATCACCCGTCAGGTCAAGGGCTTGGCGGGTTTTTTGTCGCGCGAGCCTGGCGACAATGTGTTTCGACTGGCTGCAACACGACCCCTAGATTTACAATGGGTTACAGCAGTACGTCGGCTGCTCCGTGCAACACGGATGGAACACGAAACCGCGCTCCCACAAGAGACAGGGATGGTGGTTCATGCCCTCGTGAGCCGGGCGATGCCCGACGTAACCCACGGCAGGGCAGGGGGTGCATCCGAGACGTGTTTCATCCCCTTGGGAACGCTCCTGCAGGCAGCGAGCCCCGCGCGGCCTCGGGCTTTGGCATCAGCGTCCGGGATCCATTCGGGCAAGGACAGAGGCCTAGCTGTGCCCCGCTTCCTCGATCGCAGCCCCCTCAGGTGTGAAGCTACTGCTCTGTCTTGGCATTGCCACGTGCTGAATGAGGCGCCAGGATTCGTGACCAACACGGCCGGGGGCACAGCGCATCTGTATCCTCGATGAGCGAAGGGAACCGCTCATGACTGGCTCGAAAAGCACGTCGACCTCAGAACACAAGCTTGCGCAGACCAACAAACTTTTAATCTGTAGGTCCTGGGTTCGAGTCCCAGCGCGCTCACCACAGATTTTGCCTGCTCGGTCAATGACTTGGCGGGCTTTTTCATGACCCTCCCTTGCCCTTTCCGTGTTGCAACGGCGTGCAACACGACTCCTGAATTTACAATGGGTTACAACCGAGCGTCGGCGGCTCCATGCAACACGGATGCAACACGAATCCAGTCCGCTTGGCGCTCTTCAGACGGGCCCAAGGGTCGCATTCCGTGAGCCAGCTGCCGTACATGCTGAGCCCCGCGCTGATGCTCTCTTGAGGCCCTTGGCAAGGCCGAGTAGGGGAGGGCGAGCGGCTACCCCAGCTGGTCACTGAGGCTGGCCGGTACAGCCAGAGAGGACCGGCTCAGGGGATCAACCTGTACCTCAGCCATTCTCGATACGGCGCATCGCCTTCAGAGCACGGCCTCGATCAGCCCGAGCGATCTCGCCTCTTCGGCCTCAATGTACCAGTTCGACGGAGCCTGCTGCAGGAGCTCTTCCATCGTGACCTGGGAGCCGCGAATCAGGTTTTCAAAGCCCTCGTTCTGGATCGCGATCGAGGCTTCGATCTCGTGCAGCGTCGCCTTCACAGTCGCGATGCAGGTGGTCAGCGGTCCATTGATCGTGAGCTCCTTCGCGAGCTTGCGCTCGTGGATCATCAGCCGCGTGCCGCGGGTCAGGTAGCGGTTGGCGCGAACAAAGAAGCTCATGAAGGTCGTACCGGCCGAGTAGATCGCTGCCTTGCCAAGAAAGACGAAGCGCCGGTCCGGGCTCATCTCGCTGTGGTAGCGGATGTCCTCGCCCATCATGCGTGCGACCTCGGGGTCGCCTCCGAGCGTCGACAGCTCGACCACGACGAGGTTCTGCGAGGCCTGCTCGAACTGACGGCGGAAGTCCCGGTACATGTCATAGTCGACCGGCCCCGAGAGCAGGACGGCAGGGGGCTCGAACGCGGGTGGCGGCAGCGGCGAGGTGTCCATGAGGGCTCCTGATGGGATCGGCTCCGGCGCCGGATGAGCGCCTTCCTCTGAACTGGGCGGCTACGACCCCGGTTGCACCGCAGCATGCAACAGTGAGGCTGCGAACGGCGAGTTCGAGATCCGAGGCGCAGGAGGTACAAGGTGCCGTCTTGGGCCGTCCCCGGCAGGAACGAGGAGCCCTAGCCGATGCCGTGCTGCCGCCGGGCAGGTGGGGTGCTGACAGCCCCGCCTTCGCCCGTGCGATAGTACTCTGAGGCGGCTAGATCGCGCATAATGGCACCTGCCGACCGTCAGCCGAATGCCCGATGGCCGCCAAGCGCCCTGATGCCGATCCGCGCGAGACGCTCGCGGAGGTGAATCGGATAAGCGATGAAGGCGTCGGGCAGCGCGAGGCGCAGGTCCGGCTCGTCACCGACCTGCATGCGCGAGGCCTCGATGCGTCCGAGGAGCAGGAGCGTCTGTACCGCCCGCCGATTGTGAGACACCGGTTTGAACCCTATGCGGCGAGAGCCGCAGGTGGAAGCTGCGCGGCCCGAATAGCGGCCGGTGGGCGGAAGCCGTGCCGCTCGATCAGCCACGTCGTATTGTAGATCTCCCGGAACACCAGCAGCGCGCGGCGCAGATCCTCGACGGTGTCGAAGCGCTCCACCCAGAGCAGGTTCTCCTTGAGCGTGCGGATGAACCGCTCAGCGTAGCCGTTCCCCTCCGGCGCCCGCACGAAGGCGGGCGAACTCGCGATGCCCAGGAACGCCAATTCTGACTGGAAATCATCCGATAGGTACGGGCTGCCGTGGTCGTGCCGGACACTCAAGCCGCTGGCGATCCGCGCGCTGAAGCCACCGAAGCGCTGCCGCACGCCATGACGGATCGGCTCCAGCGCCTCGAAGCGCGTGGCCCGTCGCGCCGCATGGATGCCGACACACGCGGCCGAGCAGGGGTCGACGGCCACCAACACCGCGACCTGCCCCTCGCCGGTCCACGGGGTGGTCAGGTCGGTCCCCCACATCGTGTCCACCGCCTCCGGGAGGATGGTGCCATCGTGGGTGCGCGGACCGCGCGGCGCGCCGACGCGAGACGGGGCGAGCAGATCATGGTCGCGCATCAGGCGCAGCACGCGGCGCTTGGAGGTGCGCACGCCCGTGTGGCGCAGGCGCGCCCAGACCTTGCGGTGACCCTCGCCGTGGAAGGGGCTGCCGGTGAGGGTGGCGCGGATCTCCTCGAGCAGCGCGGCATCCGGCATCGGCCGGGCTGGTTCGAGAACTACAACACCGTCCACCCGCACTCCGGTTTGCGCATGCTCTCACCCCGGGAGTTCCTCCGCCAGAGTGCCGAGGCCCGGCCCGCTCCCTCGATCTGCTAACCCAGGGCGCTCACGATGCCCGATATCCGCACGATCGGCGACACGGATGGTGCAGCGTTGCCGTAGACGGCATCGAGAATGGCGTCGGCCGGCTTGGTCCAGATGCGCTCATCAAGCTTAAACCCGAGAAGCGGTTTTGAAGCGACATCCGCAACTGTCATGTTAGCCATGATTGTCTCTCTCACCCACTCGCGCCAAGGCCGGGGTGGCACTAGACATTTTCGTGAAGACCTACCTCGCCTCGCCGCGCCGCTTGCGGCTCCAACTCGTCCACCACCCCGACGAAGCGGCCGAACAGCCGCCCGAACAGCCGGGCGAGGTCGTCCATCAGCACGAAGATCGCCGGCACGAAGAGCAGCGACAGGAGCGTCGAGACGATCAGCCCCGAGATCACCGCGATCGCCATCGGCGAGCGGAACTCGCCGCCGATGCCGAGCGCCATCGCGGAGGGCACCATGCCGGCCGCCATGGCGATCGTCGTCATCACGATCGGGCGGGCGCGCTTGCGGCCCGCATCGGTGATTGCGGTGATGCGGTCGACGCCCCGGGCCATCTCCTCGACGGCGAAATCCACCAGCATGATGGCGTTCTTCGTCACCACGCCCATCAGCATCAGGATGCCGATCACGACCGGCATCGAGATCGGCCGGTTGAAGATCAGGAGGCCGAGGATCGCCCCGCCGATCGAGAGCGGGAGCGAGAACAGGATGGTGAGCGGCTGCAGGAACGAGCCGAAGAGCAGGATCAGCACGCCGAGCACCATCATCAGGCCGGCGCCCATGGCGAGGGCGAAGCCCTCGAAGACCTCGCCCATCACCTCGGCGTCGCCGGTCTGGCGCAGTTCCACCCCCGGCGGCAGAGTCTTCGCGGCCGGGGTCGCCAGCGCCTTGGCGATCGCCTCGGCGAGGGCGTCCGAGCCCTGGAGATTGGCCTCCAGCGCCACCCGGACGGCGCGGTCGTAGCGGTCGATCGCGGTCGGGCCGCGGCCGAGGCTGATATCGGCCACCGCGGTCAGCGGCACCGCGGCGCCGGTCTTCGTCGGCACCTTCAGCGCCTCCAGCGCCGGCAGCTCGCCGCGGGCCTCGGCCGGCAGCTGCACCCGGATCGGGATCTGCCGGTCGACGGCGTTGAACTTGGCGAGGTTGGCGCCGATGTCGCCGATCGTGCCGACGCGCACCGTCTCGGCGATGGTCTCGGTCGAGACGCCGAGATCGGCCGCCACCGCGGGTTTGGGGCGGATGCGCAGCTCGGTGCGGTCGAGCGGCGCGGTCGACATCACGTTGACGAGGTTCGGCACCTGCGCGACCTCGCGCTGCATCCGCTCGGCCACGTCCCGCACCACCTCGGTGTCGGGCCCCGCCACGATCAGGGTGAAATCACGCTGGCCGCCCTCGCGCAGGGACCAGTAGCGGATGTCGGGCTCGTCGCGCAGCGCGGCCATGATCGCCGCCTCGAGGTCGCCCTGCTTGCGCGTGCGGGCGTTCTTCGGCGTCAGGTTGATCGTCAGCGTGGCGAGCCGGATCTCCTTCTTGCCCGGGAGCTGGCGCCCGCCATCGACGAAGACCGAGCGCACCTCGGGCAGTTCGCGGATCTTCCGCACCACCCGGTCCGAGACCGCGATCGTGTCGTCGAGCTTGGCACCCGGCGGCAATTCGAGCACCAGCAGGGTGCGCGCCGCGTCCTCCTTCGGCAGGAAGCCGGCCGGCAGCAGCTTGGTCGACATGAGGGAGCCGGCGAACAGCGCGAGGCCCACCACCAGCGTCACGAACTTGTGCCGCACCGACCACGCCACCACGCGGGTGTAGGTGCGCATCACCGGGCCGGGTGCCTCCTCGGCGTGGCCGTGGTCCCGCATGAAGTAGGCCGCCATCATCGGGGTGATCAGGCGGGCGACGAGCAGCGACATGAACACCGCGGCCGCGATGGTGAGGCCGAACTGCTTGAAGTACTGGCCGGCGATGCCGCCCATGAAGCTCACCGGCGCGAAGATCGCCACCAGCGTCGCCGTGATGGCGATGACCGCGAGGCCGATCTCGTCCGCGCCCTCGATGGCGGCCCGGTAGGGCGACTTGCCGAGCCGCACGTGCCGGACGATGTTCTCGATCTCCACGATGGCGTCGTCGACCAGGATGCCGGTGACGAGGGTGATGGCGAGCAGGCTGACCGCGTTGAGCGAGAAGCCCATGGCGCTCATCGCCCAGAAGGTCGGGAAGACCGAGAGCGGCAGCGCCACCGCGGCGATCAGCGTCGCCCGCCAGTCGCGCAGGAACAGGAACACCACCAGCACCGCCAGGGCCGCCCCCTCCATCAGGCCGTGCATGGCGGATTCGTAGTTGCCGATCGTGTTGGTGACCGAGGTGTCGATCAGGTCGAAGTGGACGTTCGGGTGGGCGGCGCGCAGCTCGTCGATCTTCCTGGCCACCAGCTGGGCGACCGAGGCGTCGCTGGCGCCGCTGGCACGGGAGATCGCCAAGGCGACGACCGGCTCCCCGTTGAGGCGCGCGAAGACGCGGGGCTCCTCGGCCCCGTCCGTCAGGGTGGCGAGGTCGTCGAGGCGCACCTTGCGCCCGCCCGGCAGCACGATCGTGGTGGCCGCGAGCGTGTCGAGGCTCGCCGAGGCCGCGAGGGTGCGGATCGACTGCTCCTGGCCGCCGAGCTCGGCCCGCCCGCCCGCCATGTCGGCGCTGGTGAGGCGCAGCTGCCGGTTCACGTCGGCGGCGGTGATGCCGAGCGAGAGCAGCCGGTCCGGCTTGAGGGTGACGCGCACCTCGCGGTTGACGCCGCCCAGGCGCCCGACGCCGCCGACCCCGCGCAGGCCCTGGATCTGCCGCGCCACCACGTCGTCCACGAACCAGGACAGGTCCTCGGGGGCCATCGCGGGCGCCGTGGCGCCGTAGACCATGATCGGCAGCCCGGCGATCTCGACGCGGTTGACGATCGGCTCCTCGATCGTCCGCGGCAGGTTCGTGCGGATCTTGGCGACCGCGTCCTTGACGTCGTTCACCGCCCGATCGGTGTTGACCTCGAGCCGGAACTCGACCGTGGTGGTCGAACTGCCCTCGGTGATCGCCGAGGTGATGTGCTTGACGCCCTTCACGCCCGCCACGGCGTCCTCGACCCACTTCGTCACCTGGGTCTGGAGCTCCGAGGGCGCGGCGCCCGGCTGGTTGATCGACACCGAGACGAGCGGCACGTCGATGTTGGGGAAGCGGGTGATCGGCAGGGTGCGGAAGCTGACGAGCCCGAGCAGCCCCAGCACCAGGAACAGCACGATCGAGGGGATCGGCTTGCGGATCGCCCAGGCGGAGACGTTGAGGCGCATCGGGTCGGGTCCTTCGGCGGCGGGGGCGGGCGCCGTCGGCGCCGTGGATCAGGGGCGCGGGAGGGCGTCGGCGCTGACCTGCTGGGCGGGAAAGACCGGGCGGACCCGGTCCCCGTCGCGCAGGAAGCTGCCGGCCCGGGCCACGACGGCGTCGCCGGCCCGCACCCCGTCGCGGATCTCGATGAAGCCCGCCGCCGAGAGGCCGGTGCGGACCCGGCGCGCCTCGACCCGGTCGCCCGCCACGACGAGGACGGTCGCGCCGCCATTGCCGTAGACGACCGAGGCGACCGGCACCGCGACGCCGGTGCGGCGCGCCACCTCGACGCTGCCGCGGGCGAAGGCGCCGATGCGCAGGCGCGGATCGGGGTCGAGGCGCACGCGCACCTTGCCGAGGCGGGTCGCGCGGTCGATCTCCGGATAGACCGCGCGCACGCGGCCCGGCACGCCGACGGACCCGTCCGGCGTGTCGAGATCGAGCTGGGCGGGCGCGCCGGGCTTGAGCCGCGGCATGCCGGTCTCGGTCACCTCGCCCTCGAGTTCGATCTCGCCGCGGGCGATCAGCCGGAACAGCGGCTCGGCGGTCGCGCTCGCGGTGGCGCCGATCCGGGCGGTGCGGCGGCTGACGATGCCGCCCTCGGGCGCGCGGATCTCCGTGCGGGCGAGCTTGAGGTCGAGTTCCTTGCGCTGGGCCCGGGCCTGCAGGAGGTCGGCCTCGGCGATCGAGAGCCCGTTGCGGGCCGCGGCGAGCCGCCCCTCCGCCGAGCGCGCCGCCGAGGTGCGCTGCTCCATCTGCACCTCGGTCGCGTTGCCGGTCCGGATCAGGGTCCGGGTGCGCTCCAGCGCCAGGGCCGCCTCGACCTGCGCCGCCTCGGCCTGCACGATGGTGCTGCGGGCCTGCTCCACGGCGGCCTCGGCCCGGGCGATGGCGGCGGCGTTCTGGGCGAGCTGGGTGTCGATCATCTCCCGGGACAGGCGGGCGAGCACCGCGCCCCTGGCGACCCGGTCCCCCTCCTCGACCAGGAGTTCGGTGATGCGGCAGCCCTCGATCTCGGGCGAGACCATGATCTCGTCGCGCGGGACCAGGGTGCCGGTGACCACCGTGCGCTCGACGATCTCGCGCTCGGCCGCCACCACCACGGTGACGGCGGGCACGGGTACCTCGGTCTCTAACGTACGATGGCCCGTCGCCGCCGGCACCAGGCACATGACGGCGAGTAGCCAAGCGAGGCGGCTGCGGCGACACATGACAGGGTACCCCGGTCGGCAGCTACCAGACTACGCATGGCCCAACGCCGCGCCGCCGGTGGTGCTGCTCGGCAGCTCGACCAGCGCGCTGCGCGGCATTGCGGCTATATGAACATAGCGTATGCATTGTCGTTACCGGCTTCTACAATGCTCACGCCGACCAATCGCGGTTCTCCGAATGGATCACGTGTTAGTCTCAGCTCACACCACATCCGCAGCCCTACCAAAAACTCAGCCGCGGATAAAAGCAGCTTTTAATGTCAGCGTGTATCTCTCGATTGAAAAAATTTCTGGTAAGGGCCGCCGGAGAAGTAGCGCCTTAATTCATCGAAATTTTGGACCGTTTCTATCAAAGGCCGCATCTCCTGGCGTTGAAGATCGGTCAAACCAGAAGGCTGATGCGGTCGAACTCCCAAAAAGCTCCAAACTGAATTCACGCAAGCGTTCCGATCGCGAGTGACATCTTCATAACGAACCACCATAACAGCACCAGACCCAAAGGAATGTACAACTCGCGCGTTAAAACAATCAGAAAGCCTGAAGTATGCCTCACAGTCAGCTGTCGATAGCCGGACACGCGGCGGCAGCGCGCCTCCGCCGTCGGAGCTAAACTTCAGCCAACGGCCAGATTGTCTTGCCTGGACAAGCGAGCGAAGCGACTCCAAGACATTAACGCGAACCATAAGAATGACTTTAAGACCAGGCCACGCAACAAGCTCGTCAAATATGCCGGGACGGTCGCGAAATTGAGGTTCGTTGATCTTGCAGCCAACGTGCGTCACTTCTGCCTTGACAGATTTTGCGGTATATTGCAGGTACGCAACCTCGAGGAGCCCTCGATCGCTAAGTAACAACCGACTTTTGTCGGGCCAATTGCCTTCATACTGATTTAAAAGCTCGCCTCTGCTGTAGATGTTGGGATGCTCGTTAAGCAATTCCTCGAGAAAGTGTGTACCCACTCTCGGCATTGCCAGTATAACGAAGGGATGATGCGAAGACATCTGGCTGTCCATTGGTAGCACCATTAGACTACACATACGATTGCAGGCCTAAGTTACGGCTATTTTGCCGAACCGGTGTCACCGTAGGAGACACCGGCGAAGCATTGCTGTCGCAAAGAAAAATGGCAGTATCGCGTACGCGCAAAGCACGAAAATATGCACGCCGACACCGCTGGTCGACCGTCCGAGCATCACTGGGCGAATGAGCTCGATCGAATGGACCAATGGCAAGACCGAGGTTAAATTTTTAAGCTCGCTCGGCAACTGATTGACGGGGAATACTGCGCCACACAGAAACAACATGGGTGTGATAAAAAGGGTCTGATAAAATACAAAATGATCGTAACTGCGCGCCAAAGCAGCAACAAGCATAGCTAAGCTTGCGAAGGCAAGACCAGTGAGCGCAATGACGGGCAGCGCATAAAATGCGGACGGCCAAGCGGCGTAGCCAAGCACGCCCGCGATGATGATGATTCCGGACCCCGCTAGAAAAGCCCTTGTGGCTGCCCACGCTAGTTCCCCGAGAATAACATCGCCAAGCGTGAGTTGTGTATACAGAATTGCTTCCCAAGTGCGCTGGGCGTGCATGCGTGCGAAAGCCGCGTGGATTATTTCGAAAGTCGCCGAGGTCATGGCGGCAGTCGCGACCATACCTGCAGCAAGAAAGGCGATATACGGACTTCCCTCAACTTGATCGATCATCAGTCCGACGCCGAATCCAAGACCAACCAGGTAAATCGTTGGATCGGCAAGATTACCAAGAATTGATGCAGGTGCAATTTTCTTCCAGGCTTGATAGTTGCGGAGCCACACCGCTAGCCAGTTCCACGCATTGGCGGGAAGAGCCGCTGCAAAATCTCCCGTCATCGCTCATCTCTCCATCTCGTGACCAGTTAGCCGCAAAAAAACATCCTCGAGGTTCGGAGGACGCTGTAGAAGGCGTAAGCCCGAGCGCCCAAGAAGCTGGAGGCAAACCTGCTCTGGATGTGGCGTGTAGCAATAGAGAGTCTCGCCGCTAGCTTCGATGTGCCGCGCGTATGGTCCAATTATCGCACGTAGTTCACGCGGATTACCACCATAGACCTCGACTACATTGCAACCGATCTGCTCCTGGATGAGTACGCGGGGCCGACCTTCTGCAATTCTGCGTCCATCGTCGAGAACACACACCCGGTCACACAGTCGCTCGGCCTCCTCCATGAAATGGGTAGTCATTAAGATCGTTTTTCCTTTAGCTAGAAGTGAGCGAAGACGCTCCCAGATTAGGTGGCGCGCGTGCGGGTCGAGACCGGTTGTCGGTTCATCCATCACGAGCATCTCAGGATTATTGATCAAAGCACGCGCCAGGGACAGGCGCCTTCTCATGCCTCCGGACAACGTCGCGATGCGCGCATCCACCTTGTCCTCAAGACGGGCAAACTCTAGGAGCGACGGCGTAACCGCTTTAATGTCGCGAGCACTCATGCCGAAGTAACGCCCGAACACGATAAGGCCCTCGCGCACTGTAAACTCGCTGTCGAGATTGTCGAACTGTGTGACTACGCCAATGCGGGATCGCGCCAAGCGAACGCGCGCCGGCACGGGCTCGCCGAACACATTGATACTACCCGAGTCTAGCGGCGCTATGCCCAGGATCATGCGCGTGACAGTGCTCTTGCCCGCACCGTTAGGCCCTAATAATCCGAAGCATTCTCCGGGTGTAACGACGAAGGACAAGTCATCGACAACGACATTTTTGCCGTATGACTTCCTCACACCTTCAAGACTTATTGCTGTTATGGGCATTAAATCACACATCCTCTCTCAGGCGGCATTGCACGGTAATCACTGGCGGGTGTAATAAGCATCCGAACGACATTATTCACCAGCCGGTTCAGTGAGGGCGGTGATCGTTACGCGCTTCTATTACTGGAACATAGAATCTGGCCTTCAACCTAGATACTTAACCAGAAAATGGGCAATCTGGTGCAGTACACCGGAGCCACTTGCTGCGGCGTCAAACACTTCCGCTACGCACGCCCCCTTTCGCAACCACAGTCTGCAACGAAGGGCTACCATAAAGAAGGCAATATAAGTCAGACCCGCCGTGCGAAAGAGCGCTGGAACGGTGCCAGACTTGAATGTATCTGATGCTGCTATGTGCTTACTGTCACGGATTTTATGTAAACGCTTTTCTGCCCGTCGTATGGAGAGCCGCGGGACAACCAATTGCTATTACTGATTGTAAATAATGCATAAATCTTCAGCGGTATCAGTAAAAAGATGTTTATTGGCATGTGAAACAAGAAGCCGAGAAATCGAAGTTGGCGAGCACGGACAGATGCTACGCAGCAGCGAATTATTGTCATTAAGACGATCATTAAACTCGGCCACCACGGGACGGAGGCCGTCGAAAACACCTGTGCTATTCCCGCGATCAACGAAACAGTGAGCAATAGAAGCCCTATGTTCTGCCCAATCACATCCAGGGTCAGATAGCCGTCCAGTCTGGGAAGAATATATAGCGCGAGCAGCGTGTCACGGTAAGTACTACGCGCCCATCGCAGCTGCTGGCGCAGATACGAACTAAGTCTATCCGGGACGACAGTTGCTACACAGGCATCTGGTACGTACTCGGTTCGAAATCCTGCTTCTAGCATCAGTATCGTGAGATGCCGATCCTCACCAAAATTGCTTATTCTACCGCGAAAAACTTGTGTCTCGTACCGGTCTATCAACAGAAGCAGCGCGGACCGGCGGTACATCGCACAAGGACCGCAGCAGCACATAACGGCACCGAATCGACCTTGTGCCGCTCGTTCCTCATTACAGGCCAGCCAGTATTCCATATCAATCAACCGAGTCAACCATGTTTTCCGGCGGTTGCTAGCTGTTAACTGGCCCATTACCGCACCTACAGATGGATCTCGCATTCTCAGTGCGAGCTTTGCTACCACATCGCTATCCGCGGTCGTATCGGAGTCGATGTTGAGCACCAAGTCTCCCGTGGACCGGCGTATCGCCGAAATCTGGGCTTTGCGCTTCCCAACATTATCTTCCAAATTAATGAACACGAACCTCGGATCGTGGGCAAAAACATCGTGCACTTGTGCCAATGAGCCGCGGTTGTCTGAGCCATCATCAACCACGTATATCTGCAGTTTCCCACTATATTCCTGACTTGCAATTGAAGAAAGACACTCGAAAAGCGTACACGGATCTTCATTAAAGCAGGGGACAATGACATCTACGCTTGGCATGATACCCGAACCGACGAAAGCACTCCTTTTCGCTGGCGAAATAGTTGCGGGATCTGAATAAAAAATCTGCACGCCTTTGTAGAACGCCGAGAGTAGCGCGTATAGTGATACAGCGCCGATGCTGGTTGCCGCGAATTTATCCATCTTGCATCTGCCAGTTTAGTGATCTTAGGGAAGAAGGCAAATTTTGAACCCATGGTTATGCAACTCCGGAATGAGACGAGAAAGTGCGATGACGGTCTGCTCTCGCGGGCCGACATGAGTGCACGGAGCTGCGTCGCCGGGAGGACTACCGTCGTGCAGGAGCACGATTGCACCTGGACGAACTGAGTTTAGCACGCTGTCTATAATCGCATTAACACCGGGGCGCGACCAATCTCGGGGATCCACAGACCAGTGGAGAGCCGCAAGTCCAGCTCTGGACGCAATACTGATTACTTCCGTTGTCCATTTTCCGTACGGCGCACGCACATGCCGCAACGTACACTGTGGACAGGCCATGCGGATCGCTCTATTTGCCTGCAAAATCTCCTGCTCAACCGTATTCGGATCGCATATCGAAAAATCCGGGTGAGTCATGGTGTGGTTTGCCACCTCATGCCCATCTGAGATCATGCGCCGGATTAGCAGCGGCTCCCTTGCCGCGTACGCGCCAATGACACAGAACGTTGCCGGCACGCCGTATTCCGCCAGCACATCGAGAATACCGGGAGTGCAATGTGGATTAGGGCCGTCGTCGAAGGTCAAATATACACTGGAACGGTCTCCGCTTCGACCCCATCGGGTGGACAACTCGGATATACAATTAAATTTCTTCATAGTTCTGGTCCATTGCGATCAATTAGTGTACCTGGCGGCCAATGACTGACCGGCAGTTGAATGGGGAAAATTAGGATCAGAAGGTCCTCGACTCTCGTCGGTGGCATGTCGAGGCTCATGTCTCGGAGAGTGGAACGGACGCGAACCCCGGACACAGTGGCCGCCAAACCGGCCTTACCGAGCAGCCTGGTGAGGTGTTTCTGAAGCGCAGGCCGGACTGTGCCAAACCCGAAAGGGACACCGAGGTTTTTCAAAGCTGGATACAGCTCGAGCATCGAATAACTAACTCGCAATCCCTCGAGATCCAAACGTACTGCATACAATCCCAGTTCGACGACGAGTAAATCAACCATCCCAATTTTGATGAAGCGGCGTAGTGCGGCTATGTGGGCTGCGACGCCCTTCGAGTCGTAGCCGATAGCACGAAGTTCTGGTCTAGCACCGGCCCAACTGCGACCGCCTTCAAATGGCCTGGCATTATACGCGCCGCTCGGGTTGTAGGCGTTCCGCAAGAATTCAGCGAGTTCAGCGTGGTCAGCGAGATCCAACTCACTTTCCCAGCACAGACGCCATCGCACCTGCAAACGACCCGGATGCTCCTCCGTTCGGGAGATAGAGCAAAAATCTGGATTGATTTTCATGGTACGACTGCATGCCCAGCAAGTTTGGCACCGCCCTGTATGCTAGGACCACAGCACATTTGTAAAATCGATTGTTTTGATGTAACGCATCTGGGTGGTGGATAGGAGGGTAGATGCGCTTCAAGGGCCTCGATCTCAATCTTCTCGTTGCGCTCGACGCTTTGATGAAAGAGAGAAATCTCACCCGCGCGGCAAGCAGTCTCAACCTAAGCCAGCCCGCAATGAGCGCGGCTGTCGCGCGTTTGCGCGCATATTTCCGAGATGAGCTATTTATCATGCGGGGCCGCAAACTCGTTTTAACGCCACGCGCGGAGGAACTTTCCGCCCCAGTCCGCGAAGCTTTGCTGCATATTCAGCTCGCAATTGTTTCTCGAGATACCTTTGAGCCATCCCAATCAGAGCGGTGTTTCAGAATCGCTCTTTCTGATTTCATGACGGTCGTATTTTTTAGACGTGTGATGGAGCGGCTTACGACGGAAGCACCCGACATCAGCTTCGAGTTACATGAGCTCGCCGATGACCCTGACGAACTTCTTCGGCGTGGCGAAGCCGATTTTCTAATCTGCCCAGAATTGTTTCTGTCGGATGCGCATCCAAGAGCGTCTCTTTTCTCTGACACACTTGTTTGTGTAGGCTGCCGCGCGAACGACAAGCTATCGCGACAGCTTACATTTGATAGCTACGTGTCGATGCGCCACGTCGTAGCGAAATTCGGGCGCAAGCGAAAGCCTTCCCTGGAAGAATGGTTCCTGCTGGAACATGGAATAAAGAGACATATAGACATTGTGGTGCAGAGTTTCACTATGATACCGCATATGATTTTGGGAACTGATCGGATTGGAACGATACCATTAAGCCTTGCCAGGTATTTTGAAAATATCCTGCCTCTGCGCATCGTCGATTTACCACTTCCGTTTCCTGAATTTTGTGAGTCCGTTCAATGGCCGGCCCTGCATAATTCTGATCCGGCAAGTATTTGGATGCGGGATGTGTTTTTCTTTGAAGCGTGTAGGGTGGGCTCGCCGGGCAACGCTGCCTGATTGCTCAGAGTCTACCCCGTACCTGAATCACGGGTGATCAACCCCCACAGGGTGGCCCGAGTGGAATGTTAGTGGACCGTGGGCCTGTCCACCGCGGGTAGCTTGGCCGGCGGAGCCGGGCGGGCGAGCGCAGCCGGCCAAGCGGTCAAGGCCGGCACGAACACCTCCGGGGCCGGCGGTAGCCCAGGGAGGCGTGCGGCCGAACCCGTGCCGGGCTCGTCGAGCACGCCGCGATGGCGGCCTCGCTGCCATTGCCGATCATCCCGCGTCGGGCCGATCAGATCGATCCCGTGGCGCTCCTGGGCCTCCACGAACAGCGCCGCGTTCACGAAGCCGGTGTCGGCGATGTGTGTCCTGGGCAGCAGGCCCCGTGCAGCGAGCGCCGCGTGGATGGTCGAGGTCGTCGCGTCGTCCGAGACCGCGGCGGTCGTCGTCTCGACGTGGGTGATCAGGTTCGGGGTGCCATCGTCACACGTCTCGGTCAGATGCACCTTATAGCCGCTCCACACCGTCGCGCCCTTGCTCGCGTAGCGCGCCTCCACGTCGTACGGCGAGCCGATGTACCGACCCGACGGTGGCACCTGATCGTTCGTCCGCCACTCGACGCGGGCGCCGTCCGGGCCGTGCTCGACGAGGAAGTTCTGCACCCAGACGCGTCGCAGGATCTCGAGGGCCGCGACGTCCCGCAGGACCGGCGGCGCGCCGTCCGCTGTGGCGAGAGCCAGCAAGGTGAACCCATCGATACCGGTCTGCACCGCCCACGCCCGCCGGCCAGCCTGGCTCTTGGGCAGCCGGAACTCGCTCGCGCGAAGCCCGTAGCGTTCGACCCACGTCGGGGTCGTGCACGCGCGCAGCCAGTCGGGCGCCACCGTCGCCAGCTCGTTCAGCGCGTGGCGCAGTGTTTCCCCAACGGCTTCGAGCCGGCTCATTGTGCGCATCGCCCCGAGGACGTGCGTGGAGTCGCTGCGCTGGCGCCCGCCGCCCTTCAGCAGTCCACGCCCTCGTGCCAGTTCGAGGGTCGCGTCGAAGAGCCGGCTTTCCGCTCCATGAGCGAGAAGGCGCGTGCGGAACTCGCTCAAGACAGTGTGGTCGAAACCGGCGTCAGCCAGTTCCAGGCACAGCAGGTACTTCCAGCCGATCCGTGTACGGACCGCGTCGGCGGCTTGCCGATCGGTCAGCCCCTCCATGAATTGCAGCAGGGTCGCGAGGGCGAGCCGGACCGGCGCCTCTGCGGGCCGTCCCCGCGCTGGGAACAGGTCGGCGAAGTCGCCATCCTCCACGACCCTGTGCAGATCGTCGTAGAGGCGCATGACCGGATTGCCATTCGGAAAGATCGCGCGCGCGACCTGCGCGGTCCGGTCCGGCACGACATACGTGCGCTTCACGTCGAGCGACATCACCCACCCCCGGCTGGCTTGGGGCCGCATCGTCGCTCAAACGCAGCGCGTGGGTCGTCCTCTCATCGCAGGAGCCGCGCCGAATTCGCCACCAATATCAAAATGCGGGAGAGCCACGGGAGCGGGTCAACATCACCTGCCAGACCCCGAGACCGTGATGCGGCTTCTGCCAGCCTGGTTCGAGTACTACAACACCGTCCACCCGCACTCCGGCCTGCGCATGCTCTCGCCCCGAGAGTTCCTCAGCCGGAGTGCCTAAACCCGCCCCGCCGCTTGTCCGGTCAAACAGGGTGCACTCCACAAAACGGGCTCCCTCAATCCCGGCTCGACCGGTTCGTCATAATCTCCCAGCACTTCGCACCCCGCCTCCGTTGTCGATGGCCGGCAGGCGGGATCTCGTCAGAAGGCGGGCGCTCTGTAGACGTCGCCGCGCGTCATCACCGCCCAGGCGATCCGGCCGGTCTTGTTGGCCAGGGCGACGGACAGGACCCGCGCGGGCTTGCGCTCCAGGAGCCGCTTAGCCCGGGCGCGCCCGGGATCGTTTTGGCACGCCGTCCGGATCACCGCCGTGCCCCCCACGACGAGCAACTGCCGGAGACCGTGCCGTCGCCCTGCTTGCTAATGCCCCCGAGCCGATCCTTGCCGCCACCGCTATGCGGTCGAGGCGTGAGGCCGAGTCAGGCTGCGAACTGCCGGCCAGACCGGAAGATAGTGGGGTCGCGCACGGCCACCGTGATCGCGCTGGCGGTGATCGGGCCAATGCCGGGGATCGTCAACAGGCGGCGGCTCGCGGCGTCGCTGCGGAACCAAGCGACGATGTCGGTCTCGGCGCTCCTCAACTGTTCGTCGACCTCCTCGAGTTGGCCGATGAGCTCACGGATCGCCGAACGGGCCAACTCCGGCAGGCTGGCCTGCTCGGTCCTGAACTGCGCGATGGCGCTCTTCAAGCCGGCGGCACCCTGCGCCGCCACGACGCCGAATTCGGCCAGATGCCCCCGCAAGGCGTTGATCAGCATGGTGCGCTGCAGAACGAGTAGATCGCGCACCTTGTGCAGCGTGAGCATGGCCTGCTGATCGACAGAATCGCCGCGGAGAGGTCTGAAGCCGCCGAGCGGCGGTGAGGCGCGGACGCCTAGTCGTACTCACCGGTGAGCGAGATGTGATCCCACCCGAGCGGCGCGACGTGGGCCAACATCTCGTCCGGCCAGCGACGCCGTTGGCGCACAGCCGCCGCACCGCGAGGTCAACGTAGACGGCATTCCAACGGCCGATGGCTGCGGTGACAGCCTGCGTTCTCTGCATGCACGTGCAGCACTTGATGGGGTCAGCTAGGTGCGGGGCAGCTGGGTTGAAAACGCAGTCAGCGCAAGGCCGCACGCGGTACTCTTGGCATTGGACGCCAGGAGAATGGCTCCGTCCCGATCGCTTGGCACACTCCCACGGTGCCTGCTCACCGCGGCCGCGGCCAAGGCCGGGGTCCAACCCGCGGATATTCACCACGCCGAGGCATGAGACGCCTTGTGCTCCTTCAAATTAATGCTATAGGACAATGACCACCGCGACATATGTCAATGGGGAGGGTTCGGGCCGCTATGCATACGAGGCGTCTGTTCACTGTCATCGACAGCCATACGGCCGGTCACCCGACACGGGTGGTGACGTCAGGCATACCGGCGCTGCAGGGGCGCAGCGTGCGCGAGCAGCGGGATGATTTTCGCGCTCGTTACGACGGGCTTAGGACGCTTCTGCTTCATGAGCCGCGCGGGCACGCTGCCATGGCAGGTGCGATCCCAGTCCCTTCCATGATCGCGGACCAAGGGCTGTTCTTCGTCTTCTCGTATTCCTACGCTGACATGTGCGGTCATGCGACCATAGGTTACGTGGCGAGTCTAGCAGCTTTAGGTTCGCTCCCTGCGAGTTTTGAACAGAACGGCATGTCGATTGAGACGCCGGCCGGGATCGTGCACGTCAAAGGGAAATTTGAGGCGGGTCGGCTGACCTCAGTGATACTGCGAAACGTGCCATGCCACGTCTTGGCCAGCGACGTTGCCGTCGAAGCGGATGGCTTCGGTCAAGTGATCTGCGACCTCGCCTATAGCGGCATCACCTATGCCCTTGTGGATGCTGGCATGTTCGAACTTCCATTCGACATCGCAAATGCCGGCCACTGGTGCCGCGCGGGCATGGCCATCAAGGACGCGCTGAACTCAATTTCCGAAAATCCGAAGATCGACAGCGTCTTGTTCTATCACTCTGTGGATGGAGGAGCTCGCCACCTCGTGGTTCTGGCTGGCAACAAGTTCGACCGTTCACCTTGCGGGACGGGCACCTCTGCACGCCTTGCTCAACTTCACAGGCGTGGGGAAATCGCCCCGGGAGCAAGCTACCGCGCCGAGAACATCATGGGCGTGCCTTTCGTCGCTACGATCGCTGAACTCGCTGAGACCCGGTCCGGACAGCCCGCTGTGATTCCAGAAGTCCGCGGTATGGCGCACCTGAGTGCCTTCTCGACGCTCGTTCTCGAGGCTGAGGATCCGATCCCCTCGGGCTTTCTGCCCGGCTGAGTGGGTCGTCGGCCGACCATCTTATCGAGAAAATGCATTTATCGGCCAAGTGAATCTTCAGATGACACCCGAGTCATCTGTTGGAATAAGGACAAGTTTCAAAAATTTTTTCCTTCTAGATTGGAAGATAAGGAACCCGCCATGACAACGTACATGTTCAAGAACAGCCGTATCGTCGACGGAAGCATGGACAGGCCGACCGATCCAATGCAAGTCCTTGTCGAAAGCGGCAAAATCCGCGAAGTCGGCAAGGCAATCACCGCATCCGCAGACGAGACGATCGATCTCAGCGGTAAGGTGCTGATGCCGGGCCTAATTGATTGCCATGTTCACACGATTGCCGTGGGGGCCTCATTTGGGCGAAATGCGGAGCTTCCCGACTCGCTAGTGACGGCGCGGGCCTCACTCGTCCTACGAGGAATGCTGATGAGAGGTTTCACCACAGTCCGCGATGCGGGTGGGGCCGACTACGGCATCAAATGCGCGGTCGGAGAAAAGATCTTTCCGAGTCCGCGGCTCGTTATCTCAGGCAAGGCTCTCAGCCAGACCGGCGGTCACTGCGATTTCCGAGGCCGTTTCAACAGCCGACCCCAGGTCCATTCGGGCTTTCCGCTCGGGGCCCTAGGGCGCATATGCGATGGGGTTCCTGAAGTGCGTCTGGCGGCCCGAGAGGAGATCAAAGCCGGCGCCGACTTCATCAAAATCATGGCAAACGGAGGAGCCGCGTCGCCAACCGATCCCATTCACTTCCTCGGCTTCTCGCGTGAGGAACTCCTCGCCGTAGTCGAGGAGGCGAAAAACGCGGGTACATACGTGGCGGCCCATCTCTACACCGATGATGCGATCCGTCGCGCCGCCGAGGCAGGCATCCACTCGCTGGAACATTGCAATCTGATCCAGCCGGACACGGCCAAATTCGCCGCTGCTAAAGGGGCTATTGCGGTCCCGACCCTCGTTACATTCGATAAGCTTCTGAGCGAAGGCGCCCTGAACGGTTATCCGGCTGATGCAATCGAAAAGGTTAAGGTTGTGCAGGCTGCCGGAATTGAATCACTCACCATCATGCGGAAGGCCGGCCTGCCGATGGCCTACGGTTCTGACCTTCTGGGAGAGATGCACCGCCACCAGTCTGAGGAATTCGTTATCAGAGGGAAAGTGCTTTCCGCTCACGATGTTATCGCTTCCGCGACCACGGTAGCAGCAAAACTTTGCCACATGGATGGAAAGATAGGAACCGTGGCTCCAGATGCATTCGCTGATCTGATCGTGGTCGACGGCAATCCCCTCGACGATCTTTCTCTTCTAACCCGACAGGGTCAGCATCTGTCCCTCATCATGCAAGAGGGCGCGATCGTAAAAAGGAACGGTCTTAACTAAGGCGTACCCTGAAAGAAAAGAAGGGTTAACCGATGATTAACCGTAGACGAGCTATTGCTGCTCTGGCGAGTGCGACGTTGCTGTCGTCGGTCCGCAGCGGCGGCGCCCAGACAGGCGCGACCTTCCGGATTGGCGCTCTGAATCCCATCACCGGCGCCGGCGCCGCCTACGGCACCGGTATGCAGAAGATGATCCTTGCGGCCGCGGAAGAGGTGAATGCGGCCGGAGGCGCCGGAGGGCGGAGGATCGAGGTCTTGGCCGAGGACGATCAAAGCCAGCCACAGGCGGGCGTCCTCGCTGCCAAGAAGCTAGTCGAGATCAACAAGGTCCAAGCGCTGGTCGGAGTTTGGTCCTCCGGCGTCGCTCTGGCGACGATTCCCATCGCGAATGACGCAAACGCCATCTTCATGGCCACCTCCGGCGCGCCAGAGTTGACGAGTCCGCATGTTAACGCTAAGAAACTGGTCTATCGGTTCAACACAACGGGTGACGGATTCGGGAAGGCATTTGCCGAAGTCTGTACAAAGGAAGGCTTCAAGCGGCCTGCAACGATGGCCTTCAACAACGCCTCAGCCATCGGCATCGTCGAAGGCTTTCGCAAGGCGTGGGTAGCGAAGGGCGGCAAGGTCGTCGAAGCCGTAGTTTATGAGCCCAGCCAGCCCAGCTACCGGTCGGAACTACAGCGGGTACTGTCGGCCAAGCCCGACGTGATCGTCCTAGGATCCTACCTGGCCGACACCACCATCATCGTGCGTGAATGGTTCCAGACAGGTGACGCCCAGAAATGGCTCATTCCCGGCCATGCTGCGAATGCCGACCTAATCAAGGCTGTTGGACCGAATGCGAGTGAAGGCTTGCTGGTGGTGAACTCTATTTCAAACGAGGCGTCCACAGCTTACAGCAGGTATGACGCAGCCTACCGAAAGGCAATGCGCGAATCGGGCGCGGTGAACATCTACGCTGCCATGGCGTGGGATATGGTGATTGTGCTAGCGCTCGCGATAGAAGCTGCTGGCCCGAATGCGGAAGTCTACGATGTTAACGCCAAAATCAAAGAAATTGCAAATCCCCCTGGCAAGCAGGTCTCGAGCTTTTCTGAAGGCAAGGAGGCGCTCAGGACCGGAAAAATCAACTACGATGGCGCGTCATCTACAGTCGATTTCAACGACAGCTCTGACGTGATGCCGGACTTCGATCTTGCAATCGTCGAGCATGGCAAGATCAATCGTAAGTATATCGTCAAGATCTGACCGGCTTCGAGGAAGGTCGGCGTCCCCGCCGCACTTCCTACGCCAATGGAGCTAGCATGCCAGCTTTCGCTGAACTTTTCATCGGCGGCCTCATGTCGGGATTGGTCGTGGGCCTATCTGCTCTCGCGATCACACTTGTCTTCGGCATCGCACGATTTCCGAACGCAGCGACGGGTGATGTGATGACAGCTGGCGCTTATATCGCGCTGTCGGTGGCTGCCTTGACGGATTCAGTCATCATCGGAGGCCTCTTCGGCGCGCTAACGGGTGGAGCCCTCGCCATCCTCGCCTACCTGCTAGTGTTCCGGAAGCTATCGGGCCGCTCCTCTGTAACCAATCTTCTCGCGTCGATCGGCATAGCGTTCTTCTTGCGCGCCGTGATCGGTGTCGGTTTCGGGCATCAGCAGCAGGTCTTTCAGCTTCCCCTCGAACGACCCTGGCGCATCCTCGATGTCCGGTTCCAACCCGCCGATCTGAACCTGGTGATTGTAGCCGTAATCGCTCTGTCAGTCGTCTTCTTAATCCTCTACGCGACGCCGATTGGCCGCTGCATGCGAGCCGTCGCCGACGACCCTGGTCTGGCGAAGGTCTCCGGCATTTCTCCCTCCCGCATCATGATCGCGCTGTGGGTTTTGGCCGGCTCTGTCTCCGCAGTGGCTGGCGTCATGTATGGGATCAAGACTGTTGTAACGCCGGAGATGGGGTGGGACATGCTCCTTCCAGCGTTCGCCGCCGCGATCCTGGGCGGAATTGGTAATCCGGTTGGCGCGATCTGCGCTGGCATCCTCCTCGGAACCTTGCAGGAGGTCGCGACGCCTCTCGTCGGGTTCACCTACAAGATAGCTATCTCGTTCTTCGTTCTGCTGCTCGTGTTGCTTGTGCGCCCGCGGGGTTTATTCGGTCAAATTGAAGGGGTTCGCTGATGGAAGCTTACATCATCGCGATTCTGATCATTAGCGGAATCTATGTACTTTTAGCTCTTGGGCTGAATCTACAATACGGGCTAACTGGCATTACCAATTTCGGTCATGTTGGATTCTTCTGTATCGGAGCCTACACAGCGGCGTTATTAAGCCAAGTATCGGTTCCTTGGCCTTTCGCCTTTCTCGCAGGCGCAGCCCTCGCCGCCCTCGCGGCTTGGCCCCTCGGCCTCATTAGCCTCAAACTTCGGGACGATTACTTCGCCATCGTCTCGCTGGGCTTCTCGGAAGTGGTGCGGATCGTCGTCACGAGCGAGAAATGGCTGACGAAGGGCGTGCAGGGCATTACCGGTATACCCAAGCTGTTCGCTTTCCTCGGGACGGGCACCGCCCAGGCCCTAGCCGTGCTACTCCTTCTAGTCGCCGTAAACATGCTGGCTGGTCTGTCCAAGTCGCGCATCGTCCGATCTCCGTTCGGTCGAATGATCGAGGCAATTCGAGACAACGAAGAAGCTGTGAAGGCGCTTGGCAAAGACCCGTCGACGTTCAAGATCCAAGTTCTCATGCTTGGCGCTGCTCTCGCTGGTATTGCTGGGGGGTTTTATGCACACTACATCGGGTACATCGTCCCCGAGCAATTCATACCGCTGATCACATTTTACATTTGGATGGCAATCATTATCGGCGGAGTCGGGCCAATCTCGGGCGCGCTTGTTGGCACACTCATTCTAATGTTCTTCCTGGAGGGATCACGCTTTCTGCGAGGCTTCATCCCGTTCGTTTCCGAGGTCGAGATGGCCAGCATCCGCCTCGGTGTGATCGGGCTCGCTCTGGTCCTCTTCACGCTCTACCGGCCCCAAGGCCTCATGGGGGATTATACAAAGCGATGAACCTTAAGATAGAGGGTCTGACGAAAGTCTACGGCGCGCTTCGGGTCGTCGATGGGGTTTCGTTCTCTGTTCCGCCCGGCGACGTGGTCGGGGTCATCGGCCCCAACGGCGCCGGCAAGTCGACGCTGTTCTCGCTAGTGACCGGGTTCCTGGCCGCCAGCGAGGGGGCAGTTCGTCTCGACGGCAAACAAATCGGCCATCTCTCCTCGGTCGAACGAGCGAGAGCTGGAATGGTGCGCACTTTCCAGGTACCCCGGGAATTCAGTCATCTGACCGTCAAGCAGAACCTGATGGCGGCGGCGCCAAAACAGAGCGGCGAGCGCATCGCCGACCTCTTCTTTAAAATCAGAAAAGTTCGTCAGGAAGAGAAGGTGATCTCCTCTGAAGCCGATGCCATGCTGGACTTTCTGCGACTCACGCGGATCGCGAACTCGCCGGCTGGCCGGCTTTCTGGAGGTCAGAAAAAGCTTCTCGAGCTCGGTCGTGCGCTGATGACTGGTGCCAAGCTGATCTTATTGGACGAACCTTTCGCTGGTGTAAATCCAGTTCTGATTGAGGAGATCGCGGAGCGCATTCGGGAGTTGAAGAACCGGGGCATCGGCTTCCTAATCATTGAACATGATCTCGGTGCACTCACTCGTCTCGTCTCTACGCTTCACGTGATGGATCGTGGGCGCCTGATTGCGTCCGGCCTTCCGGCTCATGTGCTGGCGTCCAAGCAGGTTCGCGAGGCCTATCTCGGAGGGTCGTCATGATTGTTCTGTCCATCGAGGGCCTGAAGGGTGGCTACGGCGAGGTCGACATCCTGAATGGCATCGACCTTGAACTCGAAGCAGGTGAAATACTGACGGTTGCCGGAACAAACGGTGCGGGGAAATCTACTCTTGCGAAGGCCGTGGTCGGGCTGCTGCCGCGCGTTGAGGGGAGTGTGCGGCTCGGAGGAAGAGATGTTACGCGACTAGCAACCGAGAAGCGGGCCCAGAATGGTATCGGCTATGTGCCGCAGGTGGCTAATGTCTTTCCTTCATTGACGATCATCGAGAACCTCGAAGTTGTTCAGGGAGTGCGTGATTCAAAATCGCGAATTGCCGAGGTGTTCAGACAGTTCCCTGCCTTGGCCGAACGCAAGCGGGCGCGTGCAGGGAGACTCTCCGGCGGCGAGCGTCAGCAATTGGCGTATGCGAGAGCCCTCATGACACGACCTCGCGTGGTGGTGCTCGACGAGCCAACGGCTGCCCTATCTCCGGCATTGGTCGCCGACAGCTTCTCTCGCATTGCGTCCCTGGCAGCAGACGGCACCGGTATCCTGCTGATCGAGCAAAGGGCTCGGCAAGCGTTGGCTATCTCAAACCGCGGAGCGATCATGGATGGTGGGCGCGTCGAGATGGCGGGTTCGGCGAACAAATTGCTGAACGATGAGAAGGCAGCGGATCTGTATCTGGGGCGTTACTCCACTTGATTGCCGGACCAGGCAGTTTTAAGCTCCCGAGACTCGCTGTAATGATCGGCGGCCCGTCGAGTGTCTCGCCGAGCCGAACGTCCGAAGTACCGGACCGGTCGACGGCCAGGCCGGCCCGCGATCACTCCTGTGCTGGTACTCTCAGGCGCTGCATGTGACCGAGCATCTTGCCGACGATAGCGCCAAGTTGTTCGCTCACCTGCGTAGAGTATGACAGGGCCACCTCCGTGACGCCTCCCGGCGTGGCCCTGTGGCCCTCCGCTTGCTTCGAGGCCGCGTGGTGTCCACGCAGCCTCCTGGTTAGTTCATCGAACACGACGTGCATCACATCGTCCAGCGCTGCGGGCGTGAGACCACGTTCGGTTAAACTGTCCTCTATCGTCCTTGCGAGTGATGACCTGATTAGTGTCAGGAGCGGACCCGCTAGGAGCGTCATCAGATCATAGGCCTGTTCCTCTTCCATCCAACTGGTCGGGCCCAGTAGCTGGAGAGCCGCGATCGCTGATGAAATTCGAGGATCGGCCCGCGCGACATCGTCCAGAAGTCCGATCGAACGAACTTCGCCCCCGTCCTGGGGAATGGCCGGGCTGAGCCGCGTCACCAGCGCATTCGGGAGAGCCTGGCGCACGATGCTCACCTCGGCGTCGATCCCCATGGCGAACATGACGCCATCGAAGCTGCGAAGACCACGGCGCTCAGCTAGCCCCACCAAGGCTTGGTTCGGGATTGCGGAGAAAATGACGCGAGACTGTATGACAACATTGAAATCGTTGCCAGATTTCTTGCCAGCTACCGGAGGCGATGCGGAATCACCGAAGCGACGGCTCCACGTAATGACGTGCTTGCCTCCCTCCCTCATTCGGGTGGCGACCGCGTCCCCGAGGCGTCCGGCGCCAAAAACACCGACCGCGTCGGTCGATCCCGATACATGCGTGATAGAAGGTTTCATGTGATGTCATCCTCGGGCCTGTGACGGACATGTCGAGCGCCGACGCCGAGAGCTGGGCCTCGACCTACCTCAAGACGGGAAATCCTCTCTCGGCGGGCTAAGACGGCTCGTCCACAGAGGCGTGACGAGTCGATGCTCGCTCCGCGAACAGCGACGGCGGTCGGAAAAACGCCACGAGGCGTGCACCACGCCTGCGAAGATGGTGCAAGACGGGCCCATTGGGCGCTGGATTGCGGACCAATGTGCCGGCATTGCGCGCATCGTGTTTCCATATGCCGTAGTTTTGTGGACCGAACAAGACCGAAAAACCGCAGATCGTGCTTGTGTCATGCGCCCGGATTGATATATAGCATGATGCGAATGACATAGGACGCGGCGGGCCAGGAATGAGTATGGAACGGCAATCGTCGAGGCGCCTGTGTTCGCAGGGGGCTTCCGTGGCCTTAATAAGTGGCGCGCCCGAGCCGGCCTAAAGATGCCCGATTGGGTCTTGGCCGGATCAAGGTTCGCGAGAGGCTGGGGCTCCCTGCCATAGGCGGTGAGGAAGTCGGCTACATCAAAGCGTGCATACTCGGTCCGCTCGCGGCCGCTCTCGCTCAAACATCAACTCATTCTGGAGGACACTGCTATGGCAAATATTGACTGGGGCGGCATCTTCCCGGTTCTCGTAACCCCGTTTGGGCCAGACGGGTCTATCAACGAGCTGCGATACAAGGAGCTGATCGATGAAGCGATCAGGAACGGTGCTCGCGGCATCGTTGCGGCCGGTAGCACGGGCGAGTTCTATGCACTCACGATCAGTGAGCGCGCCCGCCTCTATAAGCTCACGGTCGATCATGTAGCCGGTCGAATTCCCGTCTTGGCCGGAGTTGCCGACCTCCGCGTTGAGGATGTGGTTGATGCCTGCCAGGCCGCGGTCGCAGCGGGTTGCGTCGGTGGGATGATTCTGCCGCCCATTTACGCCATGCCAAGCCCGCGTGAGATCGTCGCCTTCTTTGAGCACGTCTCTCGGAGCAGCTCGCTGCCGTTGATGCTGTACAACAGCCCAAGGCGCGCAGGTATTGATATCAATCCGGCGCTGGTCGAGCAGCTCTCCAAGCTTCCCACGGTCGTTGCAATCAAGGACAGCTCCGGGCTGATTAATCAGGTCACCGAGCTAGTGCAGCGTGTCGGCGGCAGCCTTCGCGTGTTCGTGGGGTACGAAACCATGATCGTACCGGCCCGTGCGGTAGGTGCTCACGGCGTCATCGCCATGGCACATCAGATCGCGGGGCCTCTCATTCGCGATTACTGGGATCAAGCGTTGAAAGGCGGTGAGTCCGTGGATGACATGGGCCGCGATGTCTTCGCATTCTACCGCTGCTTCCAATCAGGCGCCTATTACGCCGCAATCAAAGAGACCATGACACAGCTTGGACGTGACGCAGGTGGGCCGCGTCTGCCGCTGCTTCCCCTGACCGGCGACCAGAAAGCTGCGATTGCCAAGATTATCGGAGAGGCCGGGCTGAGCCGCTGGGCGAAGACCTGAAGCATCACGGCGTCCGCCCACGCCTCTCTCCGGAACGTCCGATCAAACAAAGGGTGACGTTGCGAGCACGTAGATGGTTGCGTGCGCACCGGGATCGTGGGCGCGTTAGGTGAGAGGACCTCGTAAATTTCCGGACCGAGCTATCCGGGCTCGTTTCGATCGGCATTCGCGTGCGAAAGCCCGCACTTTCTGAAGGACGGCTATGTATACGAAATTGGCCCTATTTATTGATGGCGAGTGGATTGAGGAAGCCAGTGCCGGCAGCGAAGTGGTTCTCAATCCGGCAACAGAGCAGCCGCTCGGCACGCTGCCTCACGCCGGCCGGCCGGAGTTGGATCGAGCGCTCGCGGCGGCAGATCGCGCCTTCCACGGCTGGAAGCGCACGTCGCCTTATGAGCGTGGGCAGATCCTGCGGCGCGCCGCCATCCTCATGCGTGAGCGACTCGTTCACATCGCGACTGTGCTGACGCTCGAGGAGGGCAAGACGCTTGCAGAGGCCAAGGGAGAGATCACAGCTGCGGCAGAGTTCTTCGATTGGTTCGCCGAAGAGGGACGGCGGAGTTACGGGCGCATCATCCCTGCCCGACTCGCCGGCATGCTTCAAACCGTGACGCAGGAGCCGATCGGCCCCGTCGCCTGTTTTACCCCGTGGAACTTCCCGGCCGTGACCCCGGCCCGAAAGATCGCGCCTGCTCTGGCGGCAGGGTGCACCTGCATCATCAAGCCGGCTGAGGAAACTCCGGGCACGACGCTAGAGATTGCGCGTGCGCTTAGCGATGCCGGCCTACCGGCCGGCGTGCTCAACGTTGTATTCGGCAACCCGGCAGAAGTCTCGGAGTATCTTCTGAGATCTCCCGTGATCCGCAAGATCTCGTTCACCGGATCGACCCCAGTTGGCCGCCATCTTGCGCGCATCGCGGGAGAGACGCTGACGCTGGCCACGATGGAACTCGGCGGACATGCCCCAGTCATTGTTGCGAAGGACGCCGATATCCGTCGCGCCGCCGAGCTGTCGATGGCGGTCAAGCTGCGTAACACGGGGCAGGTTTGCACGTCGCCGACGCGCTTCTTCGTAGAACGCCCCGCTTACGAGGAGTATCTGGAGCACGCGCGCGCTCTCGTCGAGAAGCAGGTGGTCGGCGACGGCCTGTGGCCCGAGACGACGGTCGGACCTGTCGCGAACGCCCGCCGCGTCGCTGCCATGGACGACCTGATTTCGGATGCTCTCTCGCACCAGGCTCGGCTCATCGCCGGCGGAGAGCGTATCGACGGGGTCGGGCTCATGTACAAGCCTACTATCCTCGCGGACATTCCGGATCACGCTAAGGCGATGTCGCACGAACCATTCGGCCCGCTGGCCCTCGTGCAGCCGGTCGAAGACATCGGCCACGCGCTCGCGCGGGCGAATTCGCTGCCCTACGGCCTAGCCGGATACGCTTTCACGAGTTCCTCAGCGACGGCGAACCGCATCTCCGAAGAACTAGCTGTCGGTGTCATCGGGATCAACCAGATGGTTGTTACAATCCCTGAGACGCCCTTCGGCGGCGTCGGAGATAGTGGCTGGGGGCGTGAGGGCGGGATTGAGGGTCTTGAGGCCTATATGAGTAAGAAATACGTAGGCCACCTTCACGTCTGAGCGCGACGTGGTTCTTTCTACGTCGGGAGAACCTTCCGTCGACCCACAGAGCTAGCGCGAGTCCGATCTACCGAAGAGCCGTAGAGCTTTTCGCTTAGCATAGACTCGCCCTAATCTCGGGAGGTTCGAATGGTACAAGCGAGGTCTATTGCCGTTGTGGGAGGAGGGCTCATCGGCATCAGCTGCGCCCTCTCCCTCTCCAGGGAAGGCCATCGCGTGACTGTGTTCGAGGAAGGCAAGGTCGGTCATGGTTGCTCCTGGGGCAACGGTGCCCAGTACAATGCCGGGACCTCGCTGCCGATGTCCTATCCGGGGGTGATGTGGCGTGCGCTGAGATGGCTTGCTGACAGGAATGGACCCGTACATCTCGCTGCTCGAGAGCTTCCTCGGAATATCGGATGGCTCCTGCGTTTCATTGAGACGGGTTCTCCGAAGAGATGGGAGAAAACATACACTGCTCTCAACGCGCTTAATGCGCCGTGCTCCGATCTATACAAAGACCTGCTGGGCGATGACGAATGGACTAAAATCTTCCGACCTAGCGGTGCTCTTCATGTCTATCGAGAGTCCACGCGCGGCCGACTCGACGATCAAATCGAGCGGTTGCGGATGAGCCACGGGGCCACCTTTGAGAAAATTTCCGCTGAAGACATCCGGCAACTAGAACCGAACCTGTCCAAGGACTATCAGCGCGGCGTCTACTTTCCGGGCAGCGGTTACGTTGATTCTCCTGTGGCGCTAGTGGAGCGCTTAAATGCACG
Organism: Methylobacterium sp. CB376; assembly: GCF_029714205.1. Lineage (NCBI taxonomy): Bacteria > Pseudomonadati > Pseudomonadota > Alphaproteobacteria > Hyphomicrobiales > Methylobacteriaceae > Methylobacterium > Methylobacterium sp. CB376. Next base: position 4,314,873 of record NZ_CP121648.1, read on the forward strand.
CGCTACATCATTCGACACGAAGGTGCAGCACGCGCGCGTCTTGTCCATTGAGCCGGGATCGGAGGCTGTGACGCTCCATACAACGTTGGGTTCTCATCGCTGCGACTTGATCGTCATTGCCGCCGGCATCGCCAGTCGTGATTTGGCGAGAAGCCTCGGCGTATACTTGTCCATGGCGAGTGAGCGAGGCTACCATGTGGCGCTGTCGGATGTCGCTGGCGCGATCAGCCGCCCCGTCACCGACACGGCTTCAGCCTTTGTCGCGACTCCGCTCTCAGAAGAGTTGAGAGTGGTCGGCATAGCGGAATTCGACAAGGCCGACGCGCCTATCAGGAGTAGTCAGACGGACAAGCTTCTCGTGGCAGCCCGCCGTATGATACCGGACCTTCAAGTCAGTACGGTGCGACATTGGATGGGCATCCGTCCATCCACTCCGGACAGCCTACCCATTATAGGACCGCATCCGAAGCACACCGCCATCCTGTTCGCGACAGGGCACGGTCACCTGGGGATCAGCGGGGCGCCTATGACGGCTGCCTTGATTTCCGACATCGTCGCGGGCCGGCGCCCTCGCATCCCACTCGCGCCGTACGGCGTCAGGTAGGTGTGGGGGCGACTGCGGGGCGGCCGCGCAAATCTCCTGCGAAACGACTGAACAAGCGCTTCACTTTCAACGCTTTGACCTGGTACATGTACCGCACTGCCCCTTCTTGCATCAGGCCTGATCAATGTCAATGTGGAGTTCGGTTGCCGCGTTCCTCCTGTGTTCACGGATTGAAGCCGTGTATCCCAGAGATCGTGGTGAAAGAGTGTCTCAGCCGCGCCACTGGTGCCACCTGCCTGAACCCATACGAACGAAGAGCTAATTCGTTGGTCACACGCGGTCGCTAGAGTCGGACCTACGGTTGATAGATCAGCGCAAGGAAAATTGCTTCATGGCCTCGGAGAAGACCAAGTTTTTCGGCTGGCTGCCCCGGGAGCTGTCGTCGGAAGGTCCGCGCTACCTTGCTCTGGTAAATGCGCTTGAGCAGGACGTCGTGGAGAACCGTCTAGTCGACGGCTCGCGCCTCCCGCCGCACCGTGAACTGGCTGCGCAGATCGGATTATCAGTTGGTACTGTCAGCAAAGCATATCAAGAGGCGGAGCAACGGGGCATCGTCAGCAGCCATGTCGGGCAGGGGACTTTTGTGCGCAGGCGCGCATCGACCGTCCCAATCGGCGCGGCCGCGCCGCAAGCCGTGAACATGGCCCTCAATGTGCCAGCTCATGGTCGCGAGGCGGATGTTCTCTCTGGGCTCCTGAGCGATGTCTACCGTCCCCAAGAACTAGCGCCACTACTCGATTATCATCCCCATTCAGGCATCGGGCATCATCGCGAAGTCATTGCCCGCTCCATTTCGGATGATGCGTTCAGCGTTGATCCCGCGCTGCTGTATCTGTGCAACGGCGCTCAGCATGCCCTCGACATTGCCGTGCGTCTCGTGGCACAGCCAGGCGACAAGATACTCGTCGATCGGCTCACCTACTCGGGCTTCAAGGCGATCGCAGTCGCGAACTCACTCACGCTCGTGCCGGTTGATCTTGATGATGAAGGCACCGATCCTGACGCCTTGGAGGCAGCGTGCCGGCTTTCTGGTGCCCGCGTCTATTACTCTATGCCGACTCTACAAAGTCCGACAGCGCGGACCATGAGTCTCCAGCGACGAAAGCGCATTGCCGAATTGGCCGAAAAACTTGACCTCCTCATTATTGAGGACGACGTCTACAGTTTCTTCTATCCTGAAAGGCCGCTTCCGATCGCGGCGCTCGTGCCCGAAAGAAGTTTCTATGCAACGTCTTATTCTAAGTGTGTCGCACCGGGTTTTCGGCTCGGAACACTCTCGGTTCCTCCCGCGTTCAAGGGTCGGGCTGAATTATTTGTCCACGCCTCCTCATGGTTCGCTGCACCCATCTTGGGTGACCTGGCGGTTCGTCTTCTCGAGAGCGGCAGGCTCGATGAGCTGATTCGTGAGCGGAGGCGGCAGGCAACCGAGCGGTATCGTCTCTTCGCGAAGTTCTTTCCGTTTGTGGAGAAGCTGGACAATCCCCCTTTCTACGCCTGGCTGCCCTTGCCGCAGGAATGGTCCGCATCGCGTTTCACTTCGGCGGCACGCGGGCAGGGCATCCTCGTAACGCCTCCGACCGCCTCCACTGTTGATGACGACGATCCGGGCGCCGTTCGCGTGTGCCTAGGTGCGCCAGACGATCTAAGCGAGCTTTCCGGTGCTCTCTCCATCCTTAGCGAGATCCTTGCTCGGCCACCTCTGAGCGTCTTCTCTGTCGCTTGAACTTGATAATAGGCAGCGAAGAGGCGCCAATGATTTTTACTGTCGAGAGGTGTCGAAGGCGAGTGCAACCACTCCGTCGTTATTTCGGACGGCTGACTTGAGAATTTGAGCGTGCGCTTAGTGGCTCGCGCTTCAAAATTCAGAAGCGATGAATGTCATGTTGTGCGTCGCGGTTGTTTGAAATCTGAGCGCGTCAAAGGCCATCGGAGTTTACGACTGCCATGCAAATCCGCAACGATGGGGCGAATGCACGCCTCCTCGATTGTCCCGGCTTTATAGGCGCCCCAATGGATGTGCTGCACGAATATGCGCGCGGGGAGATCGAGAGCGTGGAACGGACGGTCGGTCGCTGCGGCGAAGGTGACGGTGCGGCGGATCCCGCGCGTCTCGTGATCGGGGTAGGCACCTATCGCCTCGGCATAATCGAGATCGGTGCCCGCTCGACCCGGGGCAGCCAGCTTTACATGGACGACACTGTCGGTGCGCCGGGCGAGGCGGGCGACGTCGTTGCGGCTGAGACCGACTGGGCGTCGGTCAAATCGCTTGCTACCGCGCTCGACGAGCCTCCGGATTTCTCCCGACCGATCTTCCTGAAAAGCGTGCGTTGTGGTGCTTGGGATCTGGCTGCTTGCCGGGTGGCGCGGGCACGTCCCGCTTGCTGAGACAGCGCGAGCAGAAATGATGAAGTAATCCGTGCGGGTCCAATGACGATTTCATTAAAATTGGAAAATCTGAGTTATGTGGACGGTGCGAGCCTACCCGTCTCTGATGGAGCGATCCGAACCATTTTATCGTTATTTCCGATTAATCGTACGTCACGAGCTAGAAAAAAAACGCTGTGTGTTGCGCATCGATATTGATACTTGTTGGTGCGCTCACGATCCGAATGGGGAAGAGCTGTGACACGTGAGACCACCCCCGTACTGCCGTCCTCTGACGCAGAGAATGCCTGCACCGGCCTCATCAAGACGGCCGCCGAAGCGGTCACGCGAGCAGGTGGGCGGGGAGGCTTCGTGCGTGACCTGTTCGGACGGGTGCCCCCGGAGGATCTGACCTCTTATCCCGCCGCGGTGCTCGCCGACCTCGCCTGCGACGCTCGCGCTTTCCTGGCTGAGCCCCGACGGCCGGGCGATCCGGCGCGGCTGCGGCTGCGCGATGCCACGATCGAGCGCAGCGCCCAGCCATGTGAGATCACCGTGATTGAGGTGATCAACGACAACCGTCCTTACCTGCTCGACTCGACGCTGGCCGCGCTGACTGAGCACGGCCTGACCCCTGACTTCGTGGCCCACCCGATCCTTGGCGTCGAGCGCGACGCGGGCGGCGCCCTCGTCCGGGTCGTCGGCGAGACCACGGCCGAGGCACACGGCGGGCTCGCCCGCGAGAGCCTGATCCACATCCATCTCGACCGGATCGAGGGGGCGGCGCGGGAGCGGCTGGAGGCCGAGCTCGGCGAGGTTTACCGCGACGTAGCGCTGGTGAGTGACGACGCTGAGGCGATGCGCGTCCGCCTCGCCGCTCTGTCTGCAGGCATCGGGCAAGGGTCCCCGCTGCTCTCGGAGGTCGAGACGATTGAGGCGCGCGCCTTCCTCGACTGGCTCGCGGACGGCCATTTCACCCTGCTCGGCATGCAGGAACACGGCATTGCGGGTGAGACGTACTCGCTGGTGCCCGAGTCTAGCCTCGGCGTGCTGCGTGATCGCGGCGCGGCAGTGCTGCGGCCCGGTCCCGGCTGGATCGACTACACTCCGGAGATCCTCACCTTCCTGCAGGAGCCGCAGGCGCTCATCATCACCAAGGCCAGCGCTAAGGCGCGAGTGCACCGAGCGGGCTACCTCGACTACATCGGGATCAAGCTGTTCTCAGCGGACGGCAAGCTGTCTGGCGAGGTGCGGGTGGTGGGTCTGTTCACGGCCTCCGCTTACGCCAATCCCGCCCACGAGGTGCCGATCCTGCGCCGCAAGGCGGCGGCGGCGGCCGATCGCGCTGGCCTCGACCCTACGAGCCATGCAGGGCGCAGCCTGCTCGCGGTGCTGGAGACCTATCCGCGCGACGAACTGTTTCAGATCGACCTCGACCGGCTGACCCACTTCACCCTGGCGATTGCAAGCCTTGCCGATCGGCCGCGCCTGCGTGTGCTGTCGCGACCGGATCAGTTTGGCCGCTTCGTCTCACTGCTCGTCTACGTGCCGAAAGACCGCTACGACTCGACTGTGCGCGCCCGGATCGGTGCCCACCTCGCCGAGACTTACGGCGGCCATCTCTCCGCGGCCTACCCGGATTTCCCTGAGGGGCCGCTGGCGCGAACCCACTACATCATCGGCTTGTCCGAGCCAGGCGTGCCGGAGCGCGATCCCAGCGCGCTGGAGGCCGAGATCGCGGGGATCGTGCGCACCTGGGGCGACAGCCTGCGCGCGGCGCTGGCCACGCTCAGCGACGGCGCCCGTGCTCGCATGTTGGCCGCGCGCTATGCCGAGGCATTCTCCGTCGCATACCGTGACAATTACTTGCCGGAGGTAGCGGTCGCTGACGTCGCGATCCTCGAACGCTTGAAGGCCGACCGGCCGCGGGGAGTCGACATCGGTCGCCGCGATACCGATCCCGCGAACCAGATCCGCCTCAAAGCTTTCTCGCGCGGCACCTCGATTGCCCTGTCCGACCGCGTGCCGGCCCTGGAAAACCTGGGCTTCCGGGTAATCAACGAACGCACCTACCAGGTGCGGCCCTCTGGCGTCGGCGAGGGTGACCGCGTCTGGCTATATGACATGCTCCTGGAGCGTGCCACGGGTGCGGATATAAGCCTCGCCGAGGCGGCGGTGCTCGAAGAGGCTATGCTGGCAGTCGCCGATGGGCTCGCCGAGTCCGATGGCTACAACCGCCTTGTCCTTGAGGCCGCCCTGCCATGGCGCGAGGCGGCGCTGCTGCGAGCGCTCGGGAGGTACTTGCGCCAGCTCCGCATCCGCTACGGGCAGGACTACATCGCTGGCACGCTCGCGCGGCACCCGGTGATCGCCAAGGGGCTAGTCGCCCTGTTTCGCGCCCGGTTCGATCCGGCTGCTACAGGCGACCGGGTGGCAGCCGAAGCTGTGGCGCGGGCCGAGATCGAGGCTGCGTTGTCCGGTGTCACCAGCCTCGATGAGGATCGGATCCTGCGCCGCTTCGTGAACCTTGTCGAAGCGGCCCTGCGTACGGACTTCTTCCAGGTGGCTGAGGAAGGAGGCCCGCGCGACACGATCAGTTTCAAGTTCGCCTGCGCGAAAGTCGTGGGAATGCCGCTGCCGCGGCCGCTCTTCGAGATCTTCGTCTACTCGCCGCGCGTCGAGGGCGTGCACCTGCGCTTCGGCTACGTCGCCCGCGGGGGCCTGCGCTGGTCGGATCGGCCGGAGGATTTCCGCACCGAGGTCCTCGGCCTCGTGAAGGCGCAGCAGGTCAAGAACGCCGTGATCGTGCCGGTGGGCGCCAAGGGCGGCTTCTTCCCCAAGCGCCTGCCGCCGGCCTCCGACCGCCAGGCCTGGATGGCCGAGGGCACCGAGAGCTACCGGATCTTCATCCGCACCCTGCTCTCGCTCACCGACAACATCGTGGACGGCGCCATCGCGCCTCCAAAGGACACCGTGCGGCACGATCCCGCCGACGACGCTTACCTCGTGGTCGCGGCGGACAAGGGCACCGCGACCTTCTCGGACGTGGCGAACGCCATCTCGCTGGAGCGCGGCCACTGGCTCGGGGACGCCTTCGCGTCGGGCGGGAGCCAGGGCTACGACCACAAGGGCATGGGCATCACTGCGCGGGGCGCCTGGGAGGCGGTCAAGCGCCACTTCCGCGAGATGGACGTGGACACCCAATCCGATCCCTTCACCGTGGTCGGCGTTGGCGACATGTCCGGCGATGTGTTCGGCAACGGCATGCTGCTGTCGCCGACCCTCCGGCTGCTGGCAGCCTTCGACCATCGTGACATCTTCCTCGACCCGAACCCCGACGCTGCGCGAAGCTTCGCCGAGCGCAAGCGGCTGTTCGATCTCGGCCGCTCGTCCTGGGTGGACTACGATCGGTCGCTGATCTCGGCCGGCGGCGGCGTGTTCTCCCGCTTGCTGAAGACGATCCCGCTTTCGCCAGAAGCCCAGGCGGCGCTCCACTTCGACCGAAGCGAGGTAACACCGGCCGAGTTAATGCAGGCGATTCTCAAGGCCCCTGCCGACTTGCTCTGGTTCGGCGGCATCGGCACCTACGTCCGCTCCACGAGCGAGACCGACGACGAGGCGGGCGACCGCGCCAACGATGCCATCCGGGTGACGGGCACGGACCTGCGGGCGCGGGTGGTCGGCGAGGGCGCTAATCTCGGGCTGACGCAGCGCGGGCGCATCGAGGCGGCGCGCAGGGGCGTGAGGCTCAACACCGACGCCATCGACAACTCGGCTGGAGTCAACACTTCAGACGTGGAAGTGAACATCAAGATCGCGCTGATGGGCCCGGAGCGCGACGGGCGGCTCACCGATAAGTCCCGCAACGCGCTGCTCGCTGACATGACGGAGGAGGTCAGCCGCCTTGTCCTGCGCAACAACGAATTGCAGACGCTCGCCCTGTCGCTGGCGCTGCACGGTGGCGTCGGCGAGACCGGCTTCGCGATGCGGACTATGCAGGCCTTGGAGGCGGAAGGCCGCCTTGACCGGGCGGTGGAGTTTCTGCCTGACGACGCAGCGCTCGCCGAGCGCATGCGCCGCGGTGAGGGGCTGACGCGGCCGGAATATGCGGTGCTGCTCGCTTACGCCAAGCTGTGGCTGCATGATGCGATCTTCGACAGCACAGTGCCGAACGATCTGTACTTCGACCGAGAGTTGCAGCGCTATTTCCCAAAAGCGCTGCGTGAGCGCTTTCCGCACGAAGTGAAGGGTCACCGGCTGCGCCGAGAGATCATCGCGACGGCGCTCGCCAACATCATCGTCAATCGCGGCGGCCCCTCCCTCGTAACGCGACTTGTAGACAGCACGGGAGCGGACGCGGCGGCTATCGCCAAGGCCTACGCGGTGACGCGGGACGCCTTCGGGCTAATGGAGCTGAACCTCGCGATCGACGGACTCGGGGGGCGGATTGGGGGCCAGGCGCAGCTTAGCCTCTACGCCGAGGTGCAGGACCTACTCGCCAATCGCATCGTCTGGTTCATTCGCAACCTCGACCTCGCGGTCGGACTATCGCCGATCATCGCTCGCTACCGCGACGGCGTTGCGGCCGTCGAGGCAGCTTTGCCCAAGGTGCTCGGCGAGGAGGCGTGGGCAGTGATCGAGGCAAGAGTGGCGGAGCTGACCGGGGCGGGCATGGCCCCGGTGCAAGCCAGGCGGCTCGCCTCGCTCACTGCGATGGTCTCGGCTCCCGACATCGTGCGCGTCGCCGAGGTTAGCGGCCGGCCGGTTGAGGAGGTGGCGGCAACTCACTTCGCTATAGAGCACGCCTTCCGCCTCGGCGACCTTGCCGCCGCGGCGCGGACGGTGGCTGTCGCTGACACATTCGACCGGGTCGCTTTGGACCGGGCGGTGACGGGGATCGCGAGCGCCCACCGCAAGCTGACGGCGGAGGTGATTGCAGACATCGGCGCCGGCCCAGAAGCGGTATCGGCATGGATCCGGGCGCGCGGCTCCGCGCGCACCCGGATCCGCGACACAGTAGACGCCATCGCCGCCTCGGGACTCACACTCTCGAAAACGACCGTGGCAGCGAGCCTGCTCGGTGACCTCGTGCGGGGCTAGTTCACTCACACCGACGAGTGCAACACACGCTCGTCTTCTATGCGGCGCAGAAGATGCGGCGGCAGGGCCTGGCGACCGCCGCCGTCGCCGTGATGGTACCCGACCAACCGCCACAAACCTGAGCTCGACACTTATGAGGCGTTTCCGCAAGGTGGCAACGACCGTTTCGGACGGGCGGGAGCCGGGATGTTGTGCGGGCGCTGGGCCCGCGGATCCACTCGTATCCGGCGGAACAGGACGTTCCTGACCAAGGTGCCTCATGCGAGGCGCACCGGCTGAAGGCGGCGGGACCCATCTTTGGCGACGGCAGCAAACCCCGTCGAGCTCCGGTCACACACCTGCCCCGCTCGCCCGACGTGCCGTCTATCGGCCCGGCGGACGAACCTCGATCCTCAGGCTCCCTTCAGGTGCGCGCCCTCGGAACCAGCCCAGTGGCGAGGTAGCGCTATAGGGCGAACAGCAGCTTGCGCGCCAGGGCGACCGCCGTGATCTTGCGGATGCGCCCGCGTCCCGTGCCGACCCGCTCGACGAACCAGCGGGCCAGCCCGCTACCCGGCTGATAGCGCAGCCACAGCCAAGCCAACTCGATCATCGACTTGCGGAGCAGCGGGTTGCCGGCCTCCGAGATGCCCTGGTCACGCTGACGGTCGCCACTGGCGTATGGGCTTGGCGTGAGGCCAGCGTAGGCGGCCACCTGCTTGCAGTTGTCGAATGGCCCGTACAGCGCCTCGCGCACCAGCACCGTGGCTAACTCGGTGCCGATGCCGCCGAGACGGGCCAGACGCACCACCTTCTCGGCGTCGGCGTCCTCGATCGCGGGATTGGCCGCGGCGGCGTCCCGCTCAGCCTCGGCTGCCGCGATCTGCTCGAGCACGAGTTCCAGCCGCCGGAACTCACGTTCGACCTCACCGCGCAGGCGCTGAGGCAGCTCGCGCCCATCGCCGGTGCGGACCTCTGCCAGCCGCTCCGAACGATCCCGGCGCAGCGGTTGGAAGGTGTACACGCCTTGTGTCGCGAGCAGGCCCTTGATCCGGCTGACGTGCTGAACCCGCTCGGCGATCAGGCGCTGCCGCTCGCGATGGGTGCGCCGGGCATCCTCGCGTTCGACCGAGGGCACCTGAACCATGCGGCAGGCGGCGTAATCGCCGCGGCACCACGCCATGAGAGCTCGGAGCAGCATGGCCGCGTCGAGTCGGTCGGTCTTGGCCCGTCGGGCACGGCGGTCCACCTGGAGACTGCCGGGATCTATGACGAAGCAGGTGATCGCCTCGGCCGCGAGGCGGCGCTGCAGCCAGAAGCCGTCGTAACCAGCCTCGTAGCCGAGGATGACCGCCAACTCCCGGCCAGAGCTGCGCTGTTCGCGGGCTTGCAGGCGGCGCAGCAGAGCGAGCAGACCCTCCACATCTCCGCCGCTGAGCCGGTGTGCCGAGGTCTTCCCACTCGGGATGGCCTGCGCGGCCAGGAACCTGGCCGACTTGCTGAGTTCCAGCGTCACGAACACAGCAAGGTCAGGCAGGTTCGTCTGGATCTGTTCGCGGTCAGACATGGCCAACTCCGGTCCGATTTCAGGAAGTTGGTGGATGATCCAAGCTCCAGCTTCCTGCATGGTATCTTTGGCCAATCCGCGGTCGGCGGCCTCGGGTTACGCACGTGGTCAGGAGCAGGGCCAGCAAGCGACTTCGTTCCGCCGATGCGCCGGAAGCAATCCAGCCCGGTTACAGTAACGAGCAGCGGTAATCCGAGGCGAGCTTGTAATACGCCTGTCAGGAATTTCCACGATGTGCCGTGGACTGCGTGAGCGCACGAAACTCCTTCGGTATGCTCGGACGTGTAGGAGGATACGGTCCGCCAGGCCGTGGTGATTGGCCAAAGTCGAGATCAGGGGGCAAAAAATCAGCTTCTTGTCGTGGGTATTGCTATTTCAGATACGCAAGAAATCTGCGGCATTCTGGTAAGCCCATTTGCGCCGCACCATATTCGTAAGTGGGAGAGCGTCGAGCTCCGCAACGGTCCGCTCGATGGGCAGCATTGGGTGGCCGGTGCCGAACAAGAACTGATCTTGAAGATTGCGGCTTCCGAACGCCAGAAGGGGCTCGTAGCCCGATTGGGAGGTGGTCAGCAGCTTCGGCCGGATCGCGACAACGCCGATGCGAAGGTTCCGATGTCGCCACGCGACCGCGATCAGCTCCTGCACCCACGGCCAGCCTGGCGGCGAGGCGCAGGCCCTGAGCTCGGGAAAGTGAGTCATCACCTCGTCGAGGTGAGAAGGCCGCCCGTACTCGATCAGGCTCTCGGTCGAGAAGTTGAGCCCGGTATGGATGTTGACCGGGATGTCGAGGTCGATGCAGGCACTATAGAGTGGGTAGAGGCGCTTGTCGTTGGGCGCGAGCCTGTGCTCGAAGCACTGGATGTTGAGGCCTCTCAGCCCAAGGTCCCGGACAGCACGGCGCAGCTCGCGCACCGCGTCCATGCCCTTGTGGGGGTCCACGCCCGCGAAGCCGACGAACCGGCCGCCCTGCGCCGTGCAGAAGGCCGCAACATCCTCGTTTGCGATTTTGAAGCCGAAGGTCGTCTCAAGGTCGCGCGCCTTGACCACGACATGACGCGCATCGACGGCATCGTAGGCCGCGAGGTAGGCCTTCAGCGCCTCCGGCCCGGTCTCCTTCGACACTTTCGCTTCGCTCGCTTGGTAGACCCGCCGGTAGTTCGCGAGATGACCCGCCTGCCGGCTGAATTCCGGCAGCGGCGGCCGGCTCGAAAAATCGATGATCATGTGATCCTCACGCCGGGGGCAGGACGCGCGCGTCCTGCTCGCGCCATCCGACGAAGACGCCGACGCCAATCTCCAGCTTCTCGCGGTGGCGGTGGTTGAATTCCTGGACGAGGAACCGCGCCCCGGTCGCGAGCCGCACGACGTGTCGGACGTTGGCTCCGACGACGAGAGACGCCTCCAAGGCCCCCGCGAGCGGATGGGTCGGCGACGGTGCGGTGGCGAGGGCCGCCAACTCGGGCCGGACGAGGAGCGTGATCTCTTCACCGACTTCGACCGGAAAGGACGGACGCGGTGCGGTCATCCTCACGTCGCCCAGGCTTAGCGTGAGATCCGATCCCTGCTGAGACACGATGCGTCCCGGCATCAGGTTGGACTCGCCGATGAAGTCGGCAACGTAGGGGGAGTTCGGCTCGAAGTAGAGCTCGTCGGCCGTGCCGCACTGCGCCGCCCGCCCGTCCTTCATGAGAACGATCCGATCGGACATCGTGAGTGCCTCCTCCTGATCGTGCGTCACGTACAGCATGGTGATGCCGGATTCGCGGTGAAGCCGGCTGATCTCGATCTGCATCTCCTGCCGCAGTTTCTTGTCGAGTGCGCCGAGCGGCTCGTCCATGAGGATGAGGGCCGGCTTGTAGACGATGCAGCGGGCAAGCGAGATGCGTTGCTGCTGCCCACCCGAGAGTTCCTTCGGCCGTCTTTCGGCGACGTGCGGCATCCGGATGAGGTCGAGCACTTCGCCGACCCGCCGCCGGATCTCCGCCTTGCCGACGCCCCTGACCTCAAGCGGGAAGGCGATGTTCTCGAACACGGTCATGTGGGGCATGAGCGCGTAGTTCTGGAACACCATCCCGAGCTTGCGCTTGCTCGGCGGCACGTGCGTCACGTCCAGGCCGTCGATCAGGATCCGGCCGCTCGACGGCCGCGTCATACCGGCGATGAGGTTCAGAAGGGTCGTCTTGCCGGAGCCGCTCGGCCCGAGCAGGCTGACGAACTCGCCGCTCGCGACCTCGAGGCTGAAATCTGTGAGGGCGCGAAATTCGCCATACCGCTTGCTGAGCGCCTCCAGGCTGATCTTCGACACGGGACGGCTTCCTGGGCTGGTGTCGCGGGGGCGGCTCAATGCCGGCGGAGGTCCTTGAGGATGTCCCGGGCAGCGTTGTGGCCCGGCACGCCGGTGACTCCCCCGCCCGGATGGGCGGACGCACCGCACAGGTGCAGACCGCGGATCGGCGACCGATAATCCGCGTAGCCCGGGGCGGGGCGGCGGAAGAAGATCTGGTCGGCGCTGATCTCTCCGTGGTGGACGTGCCCGCCCGGGAGGTCGAAAACCCGCTCGAGATCGGCGGGCGAGTAGACGTGGGTGTGAACGATCCTGTCCCGGTTGCCGGGCGCGTAGTCCGACAGGGTGTCGGTCACGACCGTGATCAGGTCCTGCCTCGCGTCCTCCGTCCAGCCGCCCCGCAGATCGTAGGCGGCGTGGCCCGCCATCACGCTCATTAGGTGGCGCCCCGGCGGGGCGAGCGTCGGATCGACCACGCTCGGCGTCATGGCGACCACGAAGGGGCGGCGCGCATAGGACCCGTACTTGACCGGGTCGAAGGACTGTTCGAGGTAGTCGATGCTCGGGCCGATCCGCACCTGGGCCGGGTAAGCGAAGCCGGCCGCCTGCGGATCGAAGGCCGTGAAGCGCGGCAGGTCGTCGAGTGCAAGGTGCACTTTGTAGACCGAGCCTTTGGATCGGAAGGCACGGATCGTCCCCTTGAACTCGTTCGAGAGTTCGCGGCCGTCGACGAGCTTCAGGAAGGTCGTCTTCGCGCTGGCATTCGCGATCACGCGCTTGGCCCGGATCTCCTCACCGGACGCCAGGGTCACGCCCGTGGCGGCGCCGTCCCTGACCGTGATGGCGGCGACCTCGGCGTCGGTCCGGATCTCGAGCCCGTGACGCCGCCCGGACGCAGCAATGGCGTCGCTGATCGTGCCCATCCCGCCGCGGATGAAGCCCCAGCCGCCCGCCGCGGTCTCGTGGTCACGCACGAGCGGCCGCAGGAGGACGTAGGCGGTCCCCGGCGTGCGGGGCCCGGCGCTGCCGCCGCCGCCCGCCGCGTAGAACCCCAGCGCCGCCTTGATCGCGTCGTTCTCGAACCAGCGGCCGAGGTACTCGTAGGCGCTCAACGTCAGGAGATCGTAGAGCTTGTAGAAGTCGGCCCCAATGTCGTGGTAACGCCAAAGAAACTTGGCCGTCTTGATCAGGTCCCTGGGACCCATGGCGGTGATGTCGACCGGCGTCTCCCAGATGATGCGGCGCATGAACGGCGCGAGCGCCTGCAGGTGCTGGCGGTACTCGGGATACGCGGCGGCATCCTTGGCCGAGAATTTCGCAATCTCGGCGCAGGTGCGGGCCTCTTCGTCGAAGAAGATGAGCGAGCGGCCGTCCGGGAAGGGCTGGAACATCGGCGGCGGCTTCAGCGCCTCGAAGCCGAACCGGGCGAGTTCGAGGTCGAGGATCACCTTCGGCTGCATCAGCGCCATGACGTAGGACGCGGTCGAAACCCGGTAGCCGGGCCAGACCTCCTCCGTCACGCAGGCGCCGCCGATCATCGGGCGGCGCTCCAGGACGAGCGTGCTCAGGCCGGCCCGGGCGAGGTAGGCCCCGCAGACGAGGCCGTTATGGCCGGCTCCGACGATCACCGCGTCATAGTTGTCCGCCATCGGATGCCCCCTCTACGACGCCTTGAGCCACGCACCCGCGACCCTGTCGTAGCTGCCGAGCCTGAGGTCGGGCAGCTCCGCGGTGAGCCGGTGCTTGGCGATCTTGTTCGAGGCCGTCTTGGGCAGGTCCGGCCGGAACTCGTAGAAGCGCGGGACCTTGAACGGCGCGAGGTTGGCACGGCAATGCGCGATGATGGAGGCCAGGGCGGCCTCGTCGCCCGCCGACCCCGGTTCCAGGACGAGGTAGGCCTTGATCTCCTCGCCGCGGACCTCGTCCGGCACCGGCACGACCGCGGCCTCCACGACCTCTCTGGCGCCCTGCAGCACCGCTTCGACTTCCCGGGCCGCGATATTCTCGCTCGATCGCCGGATCATGTCCTTGGTCCGGCCGAGAATGGAGAAGTAGCCGTCCCGGTCGCGCTGGAACACGTCGCCCGTCCGGAACCACTCGCCGAAGAAGGCATCGGCCGTTGCCTCCGGCCGGTTGTAGTAACCCTTGAAGATCCCCCGACCGCGCACGACGAGTTCGCCGAATGCGCCCGCCGGAACGGTGTCGCCCTGCTCATCGACGACGCGGCACTCCCGGAACGGGCCGGGCACGCCGCACGAGCCGGACCCCACCTTGTCGACCGCCTCGATGGGCATGAACATGGTCGGACCGAGCTCGGTCATGCCGAAGGCCTCGCGGGCGAAGAGATCGAACCGCTCCTCGACCGCGGCATGCAGATCGCGCGGTACGCCGTACATGTTGGCGCGTACGACCGCGTTCCGGCGGTCGTCGGGATGAGGCGGCTGCTTGAAGACGAGCAGCGGCAGCAGGCAGAAGTTGATCGCGTGCTCGCGCACCCACCCCATGAAGCGGGTCGCGCTCTGGCGCTCCGCGACGAACAGCGTCCCCCGCTGATAGAGGGTCATCAGAAGGAGCCACTGCGGGTCCATGTAGAAGAACGGGGTCGAGGCGAGGATGCGCTCGTAGGCACGCCCGTCGCGGCGCGCGTTCACCTTGCCGGCGATGATCCAGTATTCCTGGGTGAGGAGGCAGCCCTTGGGAAATCCGGTTGTTCCCGACGTGTACTGGATGTTGAGCAGGTCCGCGTGGCCGACCGGCTCGGGCGCCGTGAAGGGCTCGGAGCCGGGTTCGAACGCATCGCGGAAGGCGGTGTAGGGGCCCGCGGCTCCATCGACGAGGAGCACCCGCTCGGCCGGCAGGGCGATGCTGCCGCCCGCCCGCGCGCGCTCGTACACGTCGCGAGCCGTCTCGTGCAGGATCAGGAACTCGGCCTCGCTGTCGTTCAGCACGTAGGCGAGTTCCCGCTCGCGATAGGTGACGTTGATCGGCACCATCACGGCCCCGATCGTGCCGATAGCAAGCCAGGAGAGCGGAAAGGCCGCGATGTTCGGCAGCATCACGCCGACGTGCACGCCCTTGCGGACGCCACGCGCGAGGAGCCCGCGCGCGAGCGCGCCGACGCGCTCGCGCACCTCGCCGTAGGTCGCCTGCTCTCCGCTCTCGAAGAAGTTCCAGGCCAGGCGGTCGCGCGCCGCGTCCGCGGCCTCCTCCAGAAGGACCGCAATGTTCGCGGGAAGCGGCTCCGCCTCGATCGTCCGCCGGCGCTCGGTGACCGACGGCACGGGCTGGTTCAGGATGTCGGCGCGCTTGGTCATGAGTGTCCGGTCGTATCGGTTTGCAGGCGAAGCATCGCGAGGCTGAAGGCCAGCGAGATCGCGGTGAGGATCGCGGAGACGGCCGCGATCACGGGTGAAATTTCCCAGCGCAGAGCGCTGTACATCTTCACCGGAAGGGTCATCGTGGCTGGACCGCTGACGAAATACGAAGCCACGACCTCGTCGAAGGACAGGAGGAACGCGAACAGGGCACCGACGGCGAGGGAGCCGCGGATCTGAGGCAGCACGATCTTCAAGAACACCCGCGCGCGGCCCGCGCCCATGATCGTCGCGGCGGTCTCAAGCGCGGGATCGATCTGCCGCAGGCCGGCCGAGACGGACACGATCACGAATGGTGAAACCAGGACCGTGTGAGCCAGAACGAGGCTCAGGTCGGTGCCGCCGATGCCGAGCCCAGCGAACTGGAGGTAGAAGCCGAGCCCGAGAACGACGACCGGTACGAGGATCGGGCTGACCAGGAAAAGGTTGAGAGCCCGGCGCCCGCGAAAGGCCCCGCGCACGAGCGCGTAGGAGGCCGGCACCGCCAGGACGAGGCTCGTCACCATCGTGAGAATGCCGATCTTCAGGCTCTGGAGTGTCGCGCCCCACCAGGACGGGTCCGTGAAGAACTCCCGGTAGAGGCCGAACGAGAGCTCCCGCGGCGGGAAGCTGAGCTCGCGCGCCCCGCCGAGCGAGATCGGGACGATGATCAGCGTCGGCATGAGCAGGAACAGGAACCCGGCCCAGGCCGCCAAGCCCCCGGCGAGGCGCCATGCGCGGGTCGGTCGATCGACGAGAGCGCGGTTCACGGCGCGCGGCTCACAGGATCGCGGCGTCGCCACGGCGAACGCGCGTGAGGAGCAGCACCATCGCGCCCGTGATGGCGAGCAGCACCATCGCGACCGCGGACGCCATTGGCCAGTCGAGGGTCTGGCGCGTGTAGAAGTCGATGAGGTTGGCCATCATCATGTCGGTGCGCCCGCCGAGCAGGGCCGGCGTGATGTAGGACCCCACGGACAGGGCGAACGACATGATCACGCCCGACAGCACGCCCGGCAGGCTGAGCGGGAGCGTGATGCGCCAGAAGATGCGCACCGGCCCCGCCCCCATTGTCTCCGCCGCGCGGCGCAGGGCCGGATCCTGCGCGAGGAGGTTCGCGAAGATCGGCAGGACCATGAACGGCAGCAGGAAGTTCATCATCCCGAGCAGCACGCCGACGCGGTTGAACAGCATCGAGACCGAGACCGCCCCGCCCGAGATCCAGCGGAGTGCCGTATTGACGAGCCCGGCATCGCCGAGGACGATCGTGAAGGCGAAGCTCTTCACCAGGATGCTGGTCCAGAACGGCAGCATCACCAGGATCATCAGGAGGGCGCGGCGGCGCGGCGGTTGCCGCATCAAGTATATCGCCATGGCGTAGCCGAGGACGAGGCTCGCCGCCGTGGCCTCCAGGCTGATCTCGAACGTGGCCGAGAGCACCCGCCGGATGAGGGTGCTCGTGGCCATCTCGCGGTAGGCTGTCGGGTCGAGCGCGGCTCCCCCGACGCTCGTCCAGGCGATGGTCAGCGTCGGGAACAGAAAGAACGCCAGCATCACGAGGACGAGCGGGGCGAGCAGCAGCACGGCGGCCCGCGTGTCGATGGCGTGGCTCACATCCCTCTCCGTTGATATCCGACCATGACCGCTCGGTCGCTGACCGCGGCCCTCGCGCAGGCGTCGCGTCATTAAGTCCGGGGATTCCGTCAGACCAGGAGCCACTCCGTGAAGCGCTTCTGAAGCGGCGTGTAGCGGTCCGCCCACCAATCGTCGTTGAGGATCGCGTTCTTCGGGCTCGCCATGTCGGGCATGTACTGGCGGGCGGCCGGGGTGGAGGCCTCGAATCCCTTGCGCGAATTTGGGCTGAAGAACAGCATTTCGCCGAAGGCCGCTTGGCGGTCGGGCCTCAGGCAGAACGCGATGTAGCGGAACGCGGCCTCCCGGTTGCGGGAGCCTTTGGCGACGGCCAGATATTCGAGGGAGTTGAGCGTCTGCTGCGTCGACAGGGAGACGGAGCTCCCGGCCAGCTGCGCCGGCCGCACGCGCGACATGTAGGTGTAGGAGAAGTCGATTTCGTTCGTGGTGACGAGAGACAGCGATTGTGGCGTGGTCTCGATCCACTTCTTCACGGCAGGCTTGATCTGATCGAGCAACCGAAAGGCTCTCTCGACGTCCAGCGGATAGAGGTCCTTCGGGGCGACGCCGTCGGCGAGCAGCGCGATCTCAAGGTTCTCGCTCACCCTGGTGCGCAGGCCGCGGCGGCCCGGAAAGCCGTCGACGTTCCAGAAATCCTTGAAGGTGACGGGATACTTGCCTTCGGGAAACCGCTTGGGATCGTACGCGATCCCGCCCGCGAACAGGTAGGTCCCGACATAGCTCGGCCCGCCGGGAGCGGTGAGGTCCGAGCGGTCCACGATCTTGCCGTCGACCTCCTCCCAGAGGCCCTCCTTCGCGCCGGCCGTGATCTGCGGTCCGACACTGTCGAAAACGTCCCATTCGACGCGGCCGGTCTGGACCTGCGCCTTCATGCGAGCGAGGTCGGCATTGTCAACGAGACGGACGGCGATCCCGGTTTCCTTCGTGAAGGGCTGCGCGAAGATCCTGTCGATGCCCGCCCGGTAGTCGCCGCCCCAGCAGGTCACCGTCAGGGTCGTGTCCGCGCGCGCTCTGCCGGTGAGGACGGCCGGGGCCGCCAGGAATCCGGCGGCTCCGGCGAGGAGAGAGCGGCGCGTCGGCCGCGTTCCACTCGCGACACCAAGTCCGGGTGCGCTCGGCTTCGACATGTCGGCTCTCCATCGCTAGAGCTGGCTTCGTTCGTAGTGCCTGGTGCTGCTGTGCGCCTCGTTCCGCAGCATCCTGCGAGGGGCCGGGCTCCGGTCCGTCGCAGGAGGCTGAAGGCTCAGGTCGCGAACCAGACCGCCTTCAGGTCCATGTACTTGTCGATGGCGTGCAAGGACTTGTCGCGTCCGAAGCCGGACTGTTTGAAGCCGCCGAAGGGCACGGACATCGACCCTTTGTCGAAGCAGTTCACGTAGACGACGCCGGACCGGATCGCGCGGGCCGCCCGGTGCGCCTTGGTCAGGTCAGTCGTCCAGATCGAAGCGGCGAGGCCGTAGATCGTGTCGTTCGCGACGGCGATCGCCTCGTCGAAGCCGGACACGGAGATCGTGGAGAGGACCGGCCCGAAGATCTCCTCCTGGGCGATCGCCATGCGGTTCTCGACGCGGTCGAACACGGTCGGCTCGACGAAGTAGCCGCCGGTGTCGAGCAGGGTGCGCCCGCCGCCGGCGACGACCGCCGCGCCTGCCTCCTGGCCCTTCCGGATGTAGCCGAGCACGCGCTCCATCTGGGGCTCGCTGACCAGCGGCCCCAGCCGGGTCTCGGGATCGAGCGGGTCGCCGGGCTTGAGCGCGCGGGCGCGGGCCACCACCTTCTCGAGCAGTTCCTCGCGGACGCTCTCCTGGACGATCAGCCGCGAGCCCGCGTTGCAGACCTGCCCGGCATTGGTGAAGATCCCGGCGGCGACCGCCTGCGCGGCGGCGTCGAGATCCGCGCAATCCGCCATGACGATCTGGGGCGACTTGCCGCCGAGTTCGAGGCTCACCCGCTTCGCGTTCGATCGTCCCGCATATTGCAGGAAGAGCTTCCCGACCTCCGTCGATCCGGTGAAGGTAACGCAGTCGACGTCCATGTGGAGGCCGAGCGCTCGGCCGGCCGTCTCGCCCAGGCCCGGCACGACGTTGAGCACCCCCGGCGGGAGTCCGGCCTCCATCGCGAGTTCGGCGATCCGCAGCGCCGTGAACGGCGACTGCTCGGCCGGCTTCACGACGACCGAGTTCCCGGCGGCCAGGGCGGGGCCGAGCTTCCAGGCCGTCATCGACAGGGGGTAGTTCCACGGCACCACGGCCGCGACCACCCCGAGGGGCTCGCGCGTCACCAGGGTGGTGAAGTCGGCGGGCGCGGGGGCGACCTCGCCGTAGATCTTGTCGATCGCCTCGCCGTAGAACGCGATGCAGTTCGCCGCGCTCGGGATGTCTCCGGACAGCGCGCTCGTGATGGGCTTGCCGACGTTCAGGGTCTCCAGCAGCGCGAGTTCGTCGCGGTTCGCCAGGAGGAGGTCCGCGAAGCGCAGCATGACGCGCTTGCGATCGGCCGGCGCCATCCGCGACCAGGATCCCGCCTCGAAGGCGCGCCGGGCCGAGCGGACCGCGCGATCGACGTCGTCCGCTTCGCAGGCCGCCACCTGGCTCACCCGCCGTCCGGTGCCCGGGAAGACGCAGTCGAACGTCCGGCCCGATGCCGCAGGTACGAAGCGGCCCTCGACGAACGCGTCGTTGCGGATAGAGAGGGCCCGTGCCCGCTCGCTCCAGCTGCCTAGGGTTTGATCCGTCATGAGAGCCCGCGACTTCGTTGGTCAGCCGACGCTATAGGGCCGCGCCTATAGCTCCCAATACAAAATCCGCAGCGAGTTCGTGCGCAAAAGCTATGGTTACCGGAACGGACGGGCGAGGGCTCAGGCCCGCGCCCGAATGTTCGGGTCCGAGGCGGCGAACAGGGCGATGACCGCGCGAAGCTCCTGCTCGAACGCCAGGGCGGGCTGGGAGGGCGGACGGTCGAAGCGGCGCAGGACGGCCGGCCGGACCAGGATGTGGGGAACGAAGGGCCGGGTGATCAGGCCGCCGAAGGCGCCGGCCGCGACCGGGAACGGGTCGATCAGCGCCACCCCGACCCCCTGTCCGACCAGCGCGCAGGCCACGGTGGACTGGTTGATCGTGCTGGCGACCTGGTAGCGGGGGTTGCGCTCGTTCAGCGCCTCGCGGATGGCGCGGCCGAGCACAGTGTCCTCGGAGAAGGCGATCACGGGCTCGGCGAGCAGGTCCGACACCCTCACCTCGGCGTGCCCGGCCAGGGGATGGTCGGCGCGCATCACGCAGACCATCTGGGCTTCGCAGAGCTCCTCCACCCGCAGTTCGGGGTCCCGCACGGGCGTGTCAGCGATGCCGAGATCGGCCTCGTTGCGGGCGACGCGCTCGACCACCTCCTTCGTGGCGTAGGCCATGACGTCGACGGTGACGCCGGGCCACAGCGCCCGGAAGCGGGCCACGGCCTCGGGCACGACCGAGTTCGCGACCGTGGAGTTGCAGACGATCCGGATCCGGCCCGTCCTCCCGTCGCGGATCTGGTCGGCGAGCTCCTTCAGGGTCTCGACGAAGCCGGACAGGCGCCTGACCTCGGGCAGGAGGAGCCGGGCTTCCGGCGTCGGCTGGAGGCGCCCTCCGACCCGCAGGAAGAGGCTGATGCCGAGTTCCTGCTCCGCCATCCGGACGGTCTTGGTGATGGAGGGCTGGGAGATGCGCAGCCGCCGGGCTGCCGCGCTCACGGAGCCGAGTTCCATCACGAGGTTCACGACGAGGAGGTGGCGGATGTTGATCACGGGGACACGGCGGCGTGCGCGCGGCCCCGCTCCCCCGTGTCGAGCCCCTGCATCCCGCTATCCGCGGGTCGCAGGAGCCCGGCGCGCGGGAGGTCGAGCGGGCTCGAGGGCATCGGACTCTCCCTTCCGGCGGCCGCCGGAGCGACGCAGCACCTTGCCACCGTCATGCTGAACGATCGCTGCGGAGGGCGTCGCCGTCGTAGTCCGGCGCATGCCCGAGCCGTCGCACCGGCGGCCGATCAGAGGCCACGCGCGACCACGAACCCTTCCAGGATGGCTTCCTCCGCGCTGCGGGGCGAGAGGCAATCCCCGATGGGATGAACCGGCACCGGCAGGCCGTCGAGCTCCCGCTCCAGATCGGTCGCGGAGGCGTGGCCGGTGGCCAGCACGATCGTGTCGACGTCGTCCCGGACGATCGCCTCGTTCGACGCATTGTGGACCAGGTAGGCGGTCGTTCCGTCGGCGCCGTAGATGCGCGCATCCGTGACGATCTGGACACCGAGCTTGTGCAGCTTGGAGATCCAGTAGTTGCGCAGGTAGATCTGCAGATTGTAACCGGCATGGGGCGCATTGACCGCCAGCGTCACCTGATGCCCGTCGCGCACCAGCTTCTCGGCCACGCCCATCCCGACCCAGTCGGCGCGCCAATCCGCGACCAGGACCCGGGTCCCGAGATTGGCGCCGCCGTTCAGCACCGCCCAGGCGCCGACGACGTGGGCGTCCTCCCGGCCCTCGATCGCGGGTTCGTACGGGAGGGCGCCGGTGGCCACCACCACCTCGTCGGGCCGCAGCTCCTCCACGAGGGCGCGGTCGACTCGGGTGTCGAGGCGGATCTCGATGCCGGCCTGCGCGATCTCGCGCTCCAAGTTGGTGATCAGGCCGCCGAACTCGGCGCGGTCGGGAAGCAGCTGCGCGAGCAGCGCCTGGCCGCCGAGCCGACGTCCCGCCTCGCACAGGACGACGTCGTGTCCGCGCGCGGCCGCGGTGGCGGCGGCCTTCATGCCCCCGGGGCCGCCGCCCGCCACGAGGACGCGCTTGCGCCCCGACCGGGGCATCGCGGGCAGCCGCGCCTCGCGGCCCGTGACCGGGTTCTGGATACACGAGATGGAGTAGCCGGCGTGAAAATGGCCGATGCAGGCCTGATTGCAGGCGATGCAGGCCCGGATGTCGTCGAAGCGGCCCGCCGCGGCCTTGTTGCCCAGGTCTGGGTCGGAGATCATCGCGCGGGTCATGCCGCACATGTCGGCGAGGCCTGCCCGCAGGACCTCCTCGGCGACCTGCGGCTGGTTGATCCGGCCGGCGACGAAGACCGGCAGGCCGACCTGCGCGCGCAGGGTCCCGGCCTGCGGCGCCACATAGGCCGGTGCGATCCCCATCGGCGGCACGACGTGGACCGAGCCGCCGGGCCCCGCCATCGATCCCGTCGTGGTGTTGACGTAGTCGAGGATCCCCAGCGCCGCCAGCGCCTTGCAGGCGGCCAGCACCTCGGCCGCGTCGAGGCCGTCGAGCTCCACCTCCTCGACCGAGATCCGCATGCCGACAACGCGGCCGCCCACCGCCTTGCGGACGGCCGAGAGGCACTCGGCCAGGAAGCGGAGCCGGTTCTCGGGCGTCCCGCCGTATCGGTCGGTGCGCAGGTTGGTCCGCGGGTTCAGGAACTGGGCGAAGAGCAGCCCGTGGCTGGCCACGATCTCGACCCCGTCCAGGCCGGCCTCGGCGAAGCGGCCCGCCGCCGCCCCGCAGGCCTCGACCACCTCCTCGACCATCGCCGTCGGCATCTCCCGTGGCATGGTCTGGAAGCGGTTGTCGGGCACCGCGGAGGGCGCGAACGCGACCTCGCGCACGCCGCCCCGGATCCGCCGCGTCAGGCGCCCGGCGTGGGAGAGCTGCCCGAACACCCTGCCGCCGTGACGGTGGACCGCCTCGGCGAGCGCCCGGTAGCCCGGGATGCAGCGGTCGTCGCTGACGTTCAGTTCGGGCGCGTCGCTCAGGGCCGAGGCGTGAAAGCGGGCCGACTCGACGATGATGAGGCCGGCGCCCCCCCGCGCCCGGGCCTCGTGGTAGGCGACCAAGTCCTCGCCGGGCACGCCATCCCGGGCGAGGAAGGTCTGATGCCCCGTCGAGAGGATCCGGTTGCGGATCTCGACGTCGCGGATCCGCAGCGGTGAGAACAGGTGTTCGAGCCGGCGTGACATGTTCTCTCGCTCCTCCGTATCCTGGCCTTTGCAGAGTCCGTCGATGTCGAGGCGCCTCAGGACAGCAGGAACTTCTGCCACTCCTGTTCGTACCGGGTCGCGTAGCGCGCCACTTCCTCGTCGTTGAAGATGCAGGCCTGCGCGAGGTTGGCCGGATAGCTGACGTAGGCCTTGGCTTGGTCCGGGGTCGCCTTGGCGGCCGCGCTCTTCAGCACGGGCCCGTAGACGCCGAGCGGCAGGAGGGCCTCCTGGGCCTCCTCGGAGATCGCGTAGTTGATGACCCTCATCGCCGTCTCGGCGTTCGGGGCGCCCTTGGGCACCACGAACGCCTCGCCCCAGGCGATCGAGTCCTCGTACGTGAAGGCGACCGGCGCGCCCTCCTTGATGACGTCGAGCACCCGTCCGCTCCAGACCAGCGCCATTGCCACCTCGCCGGTCGAGACGAGCTGGGCCGGCTGCGCGCCCGTCGTCCACCAGACCTTCACGTGCGGCTTGATCTCGCGCAGCTTCTCTAAGGCGAGCTTGATCTTGTCCTCGGTCGCCGGGTAGACCTCGCCGCGCGGCACCCCCGCGGCCAGCAGGGCCGCCTCGTAATTGTAATAGAATCGTGTGTAGAGCGTCCGAGGACCCGGGAAGCTCTTCACATCCCAGAAATCCTTCCAGGTGTTCGGAGTGGCGCCGGCCGGCATCTGCTTCGTGTTGTAGGCCATCACGGTCGCCCCGACCAGGACGTAGATGCCATAGTCGGTGACCCAGGCGCGATCGAGCCGGGACGCGTCGATGATCGAGTAGTCGAGTTTCTCCAGCAGGCCCTGGTCGCGGCCCTGGAAGATGAATTGGCCGCCGGTATCGACCAGATCCCACTCGACGGCCTTGGCCTCGACCATCGCCTTGAGCTTGGCGTAATTGGTGGGAGAGGTGTTGGCGATGCGGATGCCGAACTTCCGTGCGGCCGGATCCATGAAGGCGGTCTTGAACACGGTGCCGATGGCGCCGCCGAAGGAGCAGAAGGTGAAGGGCCGCCCCTGTGCGGCGGCCGGCGCCACGCCTCCGGCGAAGGCGGCACCGGTCAGCCCCTGGAGGAGGATGCGTCTGTTGAGCATGGTCGGCCTCTCGTGTCAGGTGGGGTCAGCGGGAAGGATCAGGATCGCGGCCGGATCGCACGCGAGTGTCGTCTGCGCCCCTTCCGCGGGCTGATCGCCCGAGGAGAAGGTGCGCACCCAGACG
The DNA here is from genome assembly GCF_029714205.1 of Methylobacterium sp. CB376. Classification (NCBI taxonomy): domain Bacteria; kingdom Pseudomonadati; phylum Pseudomonadota; class Alphaproteobacteria; order Hyphomicrobiales; family Methylobacteriaceae; genus Methylobacterium; species Methylobacterium sp. CB376. The sequence continues at coordinate 4,338,980 of NZ_CP121648.1, forward strand.
GACTGCCCGGGTGCCAGTTCCACCCGGGCGGCGAAGATCTCGCCGAGGAAGATCGTCTCCTCGACCCGGCCCCTGAAACCGCCGTGGGGTGCGAAAGACAGGGTCTCGGGCCGCAGCAGCGCCGCCGCCTCCTCGCCGACCCGGAACGGCCGGGCCGCGCGCCCGCGCAGCGTAGTGCGCAGGGCCGGCAGGTCGATCGCGGCCGCGCCGCCCTCGCACCGCGTCACCCGCCCGCGCAGCAGGTTCGATTCGCCGAGGAAGGCCGCCACGAAGGCATTGGCTGGGCGGGCGTAGAGGTCCCGTGGGCTGCCGACCTGTTCGAGGCGGCCGGCCCGCATGACACCGACGCGGTCGGCCATCATCAGCGCCTCCTCCTGGTCGTGGGTCACGAAGACCGTGGTGCAGCCGAGGGCGCGATGGAGGCGGCGGATCTCGAGCTGCACATGCTTGCGCAACTGCCGATCGAGCGCGCCGAGCGGCTCGTCCATCAGCAGCACGTCCGGCTCGGTCACGACCGCCCGAGCCAGGGCGACGCGCTGCTGCTGGCCGCCCGAGAGCCCGCGGATCCGCCGCTGGCCCAGTCCGTCGAGCTGCACCATGGCGAGCGCCGCCTCGACGCGCTCCGCGACCTCGGCCCGCGGCCGGTTGCGGACCCGCAGCCCGTAGGCGACGTTCTCGAACACGCTCAGGTGCGGGAACAGGGCGTAGCTCTGGAACATCATGCCGATATTCCGCTTGCGCGGCGGCAGCGGCGTCACGTCCTGGCCGGCGATAACGACCCGGCCGGCGCTCGGGGCGACGAAGCCGGCCGCGATGTTGAGAAGTGTCGTCTTACCCGATCCGCTCGGCCCGAGCAGTGCCAGGAACTCGCCGGGTTCGAGGGCGATGTCGATGGCGGACAACGCCTCGAAGCTGCCGTAGCGCTTCGCGATGCCCGCGAACGCGACCGGGCGTCCCGCCTTGGTGTGCATGGCGTTCACCCTTCCGTCTCGCTGCGGCCGCGGATCGCCTGGACGGCGGCGAACAGCACCACCGTGATGGCGATGAGGATCGTCGCGGCGACGGCCGAGACCGGCGTGAACTCGACCCGGATGACCTCCCACATCTTCACCGGCAGGGTCTTGGCTTCGATCCCGGAGAGGAAGATCGACAGCACGACCTCGTCGAAGGAGGTGATAAAGGCGAAAGCGGCGGCACCGGCGAGGCCCGGGGCGATTAGCGGCAGCGTGACGGTGCGGAACACGCGCCAGGGCGCGGCACCGAGGCATTCGGCCGCCCGGGCGTAGTTCGGATCGAGGGCAGAGAGTGCCAGGCCGACATTGATGACCACGAAGGGCAGGGCGAGCAGCGTGTGGCCCAGCGCGAGCCCGAGGACCGTGCCGTGCAGCCCGAGCGGGCGCGCCACGGCGTACAGCGCGATGCTGATCATGATGACCGGCACGATCAGCGGCGAGAGCACGACCGCCATGATGGCGGCGCGCGGCCTGGGCGAGACCTGCTGCAGGCCGAGCGCCGCGAGCGTCCCGATCCCCAGGGAGAGCGCGCTCGCGAGCACGGCGACCCGGATGCTGGTCTCGAACGAGCTGAACCATTCCGGATCGGACCAGAACGCCTCGTACCAGCGGGTCGACCAGATCGCGGGCGGGATCTGGATGAACGACGCGCGGCTGAACGAAGCCGGCACGACCGCGGCGAGCGGCGAGACGAGGAAGGCCAGGGTCGCCGAGCCGACGGCGTAGACCAGGATGCGGGCCGCGCTCATCGGGCGGCCACCACGTTGACGAGGCCGACGAACCGGCTCGCCACGGCCATCAGCAGCACGATCACGGCCAGGAGCCAGACCGAGGCCGCCGCCGCGAGCGGCCAGACCAGCCGCTCGGTGACGAACTGGTCGATCAGCATCGCGATGGTCATGTTGCCCGGCCCCCCGAGGATCGCGGGCGTGATGTAGAAGCCGAGGCCGAGCAGGAAGACGAGCGTGAAGCCCGCCATCACGCCCGGAAGCGTCAGGGGCAGGTAGACGCGCCAGAAGGTCGTGATCGGGCGGGCGCCGAGCGCGTCGCTGGCGAGCAGGAGCCGCCCGTCGAAGGTCCGCATCGACGTCAGGATCGGCAGCAGCGCATAGGGCAGGAGCACCTGGACCATGCCGATATGCACGCCGGCCGAGTTGAACAGCAGGCTCACCGGCGTGTCGACGAGGCCGGAGGCGAGCAGGAGCCGGTTGACCGGTCCGTTCCGCTCTAGGAGCAGGATCCACGAGAAGGTCCGGACGAGGACGCTGATCCAGAGCGGGAACAGCACGCACCAGAGGGCGAGGCTCCGCTTCCAGCCCCTCAGTTCCGAGACCATGTAGGCGGTCGGATAGGCGAGGAGCGTCGTCAGGGCCGCCACCGACAGCGCCAGCACCACCGTGTTGGCGAACACCGCCCGGTAGACGGAGCTGCTCGCGATCTCGATGTAGGACGCGAAGGCGCCTTCCGGCGAGGAGAGCGAGAGTTCGATCAGCCTCAGCATCGGCAGCGCGAAGGCCAGGGCGACGAAGAGCACGAACGGCAGCAGCAGGGCCGCCGTCACCAAGCGTGCGCGCAGGGAATGCGGAGCGGACCTCATGGCGTTTCGGATCGCAGTTGCCGAGGCAGCGGCATCGATGGCGTGATGGCAGGTCCCCGGCCGAGTTCCGTCTCGGCTGGCAGATCCTGGATCCGCCGGTCCTCGGGATCGTAGAATGGCTCTAGGCTCAGGCGGGCCGGTACGCGCTCACCCGCCACGTCGACTTCGATGCGATGGGCTGCGAGGGCGTCGGCCGTGAGGGCTTGGCCGTTGGTCGCGACGTAGCCGAGGCCGAGCGCCCTGCCCACCGTATGCCCGAACATGCCCGAGGTGACACGGCCGATGATCCGGCCGTCCCGGAGAATCGGCTCGTTGTGGTAGAGCAGGTGGTCCGGGCTCTCGAGGGCGATGCCGACGAGGCGGCGAGAGGGGACGTGATCGCGCCGGCGCAGGAGTGCCTCGCGGCCGATGAAGCCGCCGTTCTTGTCCCACGCCACCGCGAAGGAGAGGCCGCTCTCGAGGGGGGTGTCCTCGTCGGTGATGTCGTGCCCCCAGTGGCGATACCCCTTCTCCATCCGCAGGGAGTTGAGGGCGTGGTAACCGGCGAGGCGCAGGCCGAGATCCCGGCCGGCTGCCATGAGGGCGTCGAACACGCCCTGGGCGAACTCGGTCGGGATGAAGAGCTCCCAGCCCAGTTCCCCGACATAGGTAATCCGGCTCGCCCGGACGCGTGCATAGGCGAGGTCAACGACCCGCGACGTCCCGAACGGAAAGGCCGCGTTGGAGAGATCGGCATCCGTCAGCAGTGAGAGGAGCTCGCGCGAGCGCGGGCCCATGATCCCAAGAACGGCCTGCGCGGAGGTGACGTCGAGGGCCGTGGCCCGCGCCTCCGCCGGTATGTTCCGCGTCAGCCACGCGAAATCCCGCGCCTGCGTCGCCGCCGCCGTCACGATCAGGAAGCGGGTCTCGCTCTCCCGGGTCACCGTGACGTCCGCCTCGATGCCGCCGCGCTCGTTCAGCCACGGGGTGTAGACGACTTGGCCGACCGGGATCGCGATGTCATTGGCGCAGATCCGGTTGAGCGCCGCCTCGGCATCGGCGCCGTCGAGCACGAATTTGGCGAAGGAGGACAGGTCGAAGAGGCCGACCGCCTCGCGCGTCGCGCGATGCTCCGCGGCGGAGTGCGGGAACCAGTTCTGGCGCCCGAAGGTGTAGCGGTACTGCGCCGCCTCGCCCTCCGGCGCGAACCAGTTGGGACGCTCCCATCCCGCCGCCTCGCCGAAGCAGGCCCCCCTTTCCGCGAGGCGGTCGTGGAGGGTCGAGCGGCGCACGCCGCGCGCCGTCGTCGGCTGCCGGAAGGGCCAGTGCATGTCGTAGAGGAGGCCGAGCGACTCGACGGTCCGGTCCCGCAGGTAGCGGCGGTTGCGCTGGAACGGCAGGGTGCGCCGGATGTCCACGTCCCACAGGTCCATCGGCGGGTGGCCGTCGATGATCCAATCCGACAGGACCTTGCCGGCTCCCCCCGCCGACTGGATGCCGATCGAATTGAAGCCGGCCGCCACGAAGAGGCCCCGGACCTCGGCCGTCTCGCCGAGGAGGTAGCGGTCGTCCGGCGTGAAGCTCTCCGGGCCGTTGAAGAACAGCTGGATGCCGGCCTCGCCGAGGGCCGGGACGCGCCGGACCGCCGCCTCGAGCAGGGGCTCGATGTGCTCCAGGTCGTCGGGAAGCGAATCGAACGCGAAGCTCTCCGGGATCCCGTCCATGCCCCAGGGCTTGGCGACCGGCTCGAACCATCCGACGAGGAGCTTGCCGGCGTCCTCTTTGATGTAGGTGCAGTTGTCGGCATCGCGCAGGACCGGCAGGTGGGGCGGCAGGCCGGGCATGGGCTCGGTCACGACGTAGAAGTGCTCGGCGGCGTGCAGCGGCACCGTCGCGCCGGCGCGGGCCCCGAGGTCGTGCGCCCACATGCCCGCGCAGTTCACGACGGCCTCGGCGCGGATGTCGCCCAAAGCCGTCCGCACGCCCACCGCGCGGCCGCCCTCCACCACGATCTCGTCCACGGCCAGGTTCTCGAAGATCCGCGCGCCGCGCATCCGGGCGCCCTTTGCAAGGGCCTGCGTGGTGTCGATCGGGTTCGTCTGCCCGTCCCGCGGCAGGTGGACGGCGCCGACGAGGTCGTCGGCCGCCATGAGCGGCCAGAGCGCCCGCGCCTCGTCGGAAGTGAGCACGTTGACCTCCAGCCCGAAGCAGCGGGCCATGGCGGCGCCGCGCCGGAGCTCCTCCATGCGCTCGGCGTTCGTGGCGAGGCCGAGCGAGCCGATCTGGAGAAAGCCGGTGGCCTGTCCGGTCTGGGCTTCGAGCGTGGCGTAGAGTTCGGTCGTGTACTGCGCCAGCCGGGTGAGGTTGTGGGTGGCCCGAAGCTGTCCGACGAGGCCGGCCGCGTGCCACGTGGTGCCGGAGGTGAGCTGCTTGCGTTCGAGCAGCACGACGTCGGTGCAGCCCCGCAGGGTCAGATGGTAGGCGACGCTGCATCCGACGATGCCGCCGCCGACGATCACCACCTGCGCGCGTTCGGGAAGAGAAGCCACTCGCTTGCCTTTCGTCAGTCTGCGCAGGGCCGGCCTCGCTTCGGCGGCCGGCTCGTCGTGTTCGAGGTCGATCGCACGGCCGACGCGGCCTGCCGCGCAACCGGTTGGAACGACGGCCGTGGAACGCGAATCCGCCATCCGTGAAAAAATGAACATACTTTTTTTCATATGTGAAGCGGATTTCATGAGGCACGCGGTCTCCGCCTGAAGCAGAATGAGCCGCCGGCCCCTGCATGCGGCTCGGGCGACCGGCGGACCGCGTTGGTCCGCCCCCGAACTTCGCTTAGAAGCCCCGAGAGGTTCGAACGACCGTCCCCATGCCTTCAGCCCGTTCCTCCCGCCCGAGACCCGAGCCGGCCGACATGCCGCGCGACGAGGTGGACGCCGCCTCTCCCGCGGCTGCCGGCAACGAGCAGGAGCTCCTGCTCGGCGAGCAGATCCGCGCCCTGCGGAAGATCAAGGGCCTGACCCTGCAGCAGATCGCCGGCGAGATCGGTGTGTCGATCGGGTATCTCAGCCAGATCGAGCGCAACCGCTCGAAACTGCCGATCGGCGTCCTCAAGCGCATTGCGACGATCCTGGGGGTCCAGCTGAGCTGGTTCTTTCAGCCGCAGACCCTCGGCCCGCCCGAGGAGCAGGATTTCATCGTGCGGGCCGGCCGCCGCCGCAGGATGTCGTTCACGGGCACGGGCATCGCGGAGGAACTGCTCTCGCCGAACCTGAACGGTCCGCTGGAAGTGCTGCTCAGCACGATCGCTCCCGGCTCCGACAGCGATTTCTACAGCCACGACGGCATGGAGGCCGGGCTGGTGCTCGCAGGCACGCTCGACCTGTGGATCGGGGACAGGACGTTCCGCCTCGAGGTCGGCGACAGCTTCTCCTTCAGCAGTAGGGAGCGGCATCGCTGCGCCAACCCTGGCGAGATCGAGACCAAGGTGGTCTGGATCATCACGCCACCGCACTATTGATCCGTGCGGCCGAGCGCGGCCCGCTGGGCAAGCGCCCGGCGCGGCCGCGTGGGGTCTCAGGCCGCGCGCCCGAGCGCGTCCGCCAGCATCGACACCATGTCATCGACGTGCCGGCGCTCGGCGATGAGCGGCGGCGAGAGGGCAATGATGTCCCCGGTGACCCGGATCAGCAGGCCCTTCTCGAAACAGTCGACGAAGGCGTCGTAGGCGCGGGCTCCGGGCGCGCCCGCCCGGGGCGCGAGTTCGATGCCGGCGATCAGCCCGATCGTGCGGACGTCGATGACGTTGCGCGCGGCACGCAGGCCGTGCATGGCCTCGTGCCAGAATTCCTGCAGTTCCGCCACCCGGGTCAGCAGGCCCTCCTCCTCGTAGACGTCGAGGGTGGCCAGGCCCGCCGCGCAGCCGGCCGGGTGGCCCGAATAGGTGTAGCCGTGAAACAGCTCGATCGCGTCCTGGGGGCCGCGCATCAGGGCATCGTGCACGGCCCGGCTGGCGAAGACCGCGCCCATCGGGACCGTGCCGTTGGTCAGGCCCTTGGCGGCGGTCACGAGGTCGGGGGTGACGCCAAAGAAGTCCGTCGCGAAGGGGGCGCCGAGCCGCCCGAAGCCCGTGATCACCTCGTCGAAGATCAGCAGGACGCCGTGGCGGGTCGCGATGTCGCGCAGGCGCTCGAGGTAGCCCTTCGGAGGCACCAGGACGCCGGTGGAGCCTGCCACCGGCTCGACGATCACGGCCGCGATCGTCTCGGCCCCGTGCAGCGCCACCATGCGCTCGAGGTCGTCGGCGAGTTCGGCGCCGTGCTCGGGCTGGCCCTTGACGAAGGCGTTGCGGGCGAGGTCGTGCGTGTGGCGCAGATGGTCGGCGCCCGGCAGGAGCGGGAACATCCGGCGGTTGCTGACGAGCCCCCCGACCGAGATGCCGCCGAAGCCAACGCCGTGATAGCCGCGCTCGCGTCCGATCAGCCGCGTGCGCGTGCCCTGGCCGACGGCACGCTGGTAGGCCAGCGCGATCTTCAGCGCCGTGTCGACGGATTCGGAGCCGGAGCCGGTGAAGAAGACCCGATCCAGGCGGCTCCCGTCCGGCCCGGGAGCGATCGCGGCCAAGCGCTCGGCGAAGTCGAAGGCGATCGGATGGCCCATCTGGAACGAGGGCGCGTAGTCGAGGGTGGAGAGCTGATGCGCCACCGCCTCGACGATGCGCCGTCGGCCGTGGCCGGCATTGACGCACCACAGGCCGGCGGTGCCGTCGAGGACCGTTCGGCCGTCGTCGGCGGTGTAGTGCATGCCCTCGGCCGCGACGAGCAGCCGGGGCGCCGCCTTGAATTGGCGGTTGGCCGTGAAGGGCATCCAGTAGGCGTCGAGGCGCGGGCGGTTGGCCCGCAGCGGGGTGGTCATGGCACGCTCTCCACAATGGGACAGGGGCAGACACACCGTTCTGGCGAGGCCAACAAGTCCTTTTCTGCCCGCGTTTAACCCTTTGACAGAGCACATGCGGCGCATCAATGTTGGGGAATAGGCATCAACCCGAACAGGGGCCCTGGTGACGAACGACGAGGTGGGGGCGCGGCTGCGCTACGTGCGAACCCTGCATGGCCTGTCGCAGCGGGCGCTCGCCCGGAAGGCGGGCATCGTGAACTCGACGATCTCGCTGATCGAGTCGGGGCAGACGAACCCCTCGGTGGGGGCGCTCAAGCGCATCCTCGACGCCGTGCCAATCGGCCTCGCGGAGTTCTTCTCGCTCGAGCCCGCGCGCACCGAGAAGGCGTTCTACGCCGCCGAGGACTTGGTCGAGATCGGGAAGGGGCGGATCTCCTACCGGCAGGTCGGCGAGACCCTGATCGGGCGCGCGCTCCAGATCCTGAAAGAACGCTACGAGCCGGGGTCGGACACGGGGCGGGTGCCGCTCGTCCACGACGGCGAGGAGGGTGGGCTCGTCCTGTCGGGCCGGCTGGAGGTCACGGTGGACGATGAGCGCAAGGTGCTGGGGCCGGGCGACGCCTACTACTTCGCGAGTCGTCGCCCGCACCGATTCCGCTGTGTGGGCCCTCTGCCGTGCGAGGTCGTCAGCGCCTGCACCCCGCCGACGTTCTGACCCTTGGTTGAGCCGCCCTGATTTGCTTGAAGCCATTTGGCTCGTCCCGGCAGATGAGGATACCATGGCGGAAGGCCGAGTGTCCGGACAGGGCTCAGGACCGGCCATTCCCGACGTGCGCCGCCAGAGACCGCTTTGGGTTCAGGCTGTGTGAAAACTCAGGCGCATTCCGGAATTGTAGAACAATCTTCTAAGCGGCAGACATGCGCGTCCACCGGATGGCCATTCCGATGTCGTCAGAATGCCCGTTTCGATGCTGCCAGGGTGCTCACGAGAAGATCCTTCTAACCCCGCTGTGTTTTCACACACCCTAGGTCACGAGCTTCCGTTGATTAGACACCAGGCAAGTTGGCAGCAGCCAGCATGCGGCCAGTGAACGGCTAGGTTCAATGGCAGGGGCCCGCTCCGTGCCGCGTGAAGAAGGCACACTCAAGCGAATCAGCATCAGTCGGATATCCACCAGCAGGGGCGAGATCCTCGCCCCACTCAGTACCGTCTCCCGCTGTCTGCGCTTCGCGATGAGCCCGCTCCTTCTTCCCGAGCTTCGCGGGCTTCGGCTCGGCTGCGAGACGTTTCTCCGCTTCGATGGCAGTCATGCGCGCCAGCAGCCACTGGATGGCCTGCCAGTTGCCCGCTCGCGCCTTCGCCCACACCAATCCGATCAGCTCGGCGCGTAGCCGCGCGGAGCCGCGCAGCAGTTGGTCACGGTATTCCCGCTGCAGTTGGGTATACGTGATGCTGAGCGCTCGCGCGATGACCTTGGGAGCCTCGCCGAGCGCCGCCATTTCCTCAACCATGTCGTCCGGTGCGGCACAGGACACTGGCAGTGGGCCCGGCTTGCGCCCCGCACCTGGCCTTGCACCACCGCGGCCGATTCCCAATGACTTCGTCATGTTGCGTCCCTTTGATTTAATTCACATGCTGGAAAAAAGATCTGCGAATGAGACCCGATGCGGTATTTTGCCCTTGTAACTCTAAACTTTCGAGCCCCCCCTGGGGCACACCTCGTTGAATACGGTTGGGAGCATGCTGACATCTGGACCAGAGAGGATGAGGAGGAGAGCCATAGCAGACGCCAATCACAGCCGGCCTGTTGGTGATCCGGAGGTCGTGCTTCTGGACGATCCGGGTACGCGAGCGTTCTGGGCCCGGCGCTTCCAGGAGCCTGCCAAGAAGATCGAGCAGGCAGTCGAGGATGTCGGAAACGATCCGGCTCGCGTGGCCCAGTACCTCGGGAAGCCCTGGCCGTACGAGAAGAGCGGCATCGTCTGACACGCGCCGAGTAGGCCCATGGCAAGTGGCGTGGCTCACCATCAGGAGGCTGGCCCCGGCCTCGCGGCTTCCTGCTGCCGACGCTTCTGCTCGGCCCACTCGCGATCGCGGCGTGCCTGCTCCTCTCGAATCGGTGCCCAGTATGCCTCCTGCTCGGCGATGATCCTGGCGTCCTCTCGCTGTTGCCGTGTGGCTCTACGCTTGAGGTGCTCGGCGTACTTGGCCCTTTGCCGAAGCAGCTCTTCGACGGTGATGGGCTCGACCACAGGCTTGGAAGGTGCTGGACGCGTTCGCTGTGCGCGAGGTGGGCCGCTGGGATGGCTCGGTGACGGCTTAGGCGAGGCGCCACCGACGATCTTGACCGCCTCGTCGAGCCTGAGGCCGGCAGACCTGGCAACGCGCTCGGCAGCGGCCCGAGCAGCCGCGCGCTCGCCGGCAGTGGCACCACGTTCGGCCAGAGCAATGCACTTCGCGAGGCGGTCGCGATCCAGGGATGTCGGTGAGTCCGTCATCGGGTCTTTTCTCGGGCTGGCAGATGGAGAAACGCGAAGCCGCCCCTCGTTCACGGAGGCTGGCAGTTAAAAAGCGATCGTAATGGTGATCTAGGTGGTGCTGCCGTTACCGACGGTGCGGACCTCGCCAGCCCAATGTTTGTTCATCACGCGCTTGGCGCCCTCAATGGTCAGGCCAGCTCGGTGCAGCAGCGCCTGCAGCCCACGCAGCAAGGCCATGTCGTCCGGCTGGTAGTAGCGCCTTTCGTTCCGAGCTACTGGCTGCAGATCTGGATTACCAGTAGTCCTTAAAGACACCATCAAGTGGGTCAGAATCGTCGCGTTCGTTCTCTGCCTCGATCATTTGCTCCAGAGTGTCAATTGCATCTGGATACGTAAGCACCTCCTCTCCCGGCGGAATAGCTTGGCCCAGCAAAACCACGTTGTGGAAGAGTTGCTTGACGTGCTCTGGCACCGGGCCGATCAGCAGGCCAGTCGCATACTGACAGATTTTCGAGATTTTTACGTATTCACCTTCGAACATTATCGATGGCTCAGATTGGTAGCGATGGCTCCCGTCTGCCTGCCGAGTACCATTGTGCTTGATATCATCATTCCACTTCTCCCAAGCCACATACTCAACTACAGCACACAAAAAAGCCTGCTCCAAGCAGGGCGAATTATGAATGAACATCGCAGCCTATCTCCTAATTTGATTATCATTCGACGTCGTCGTTTTCAAGATTAGCGTGGCATATGCGGTTAATACGCGATCTGAGCGATTTGTTTATTCAAGCCGAACATGCGTATTAGAAAATTCTCTGTGCCGGGCGTGACCAGACGGCCAGCACAGGTGAATGGCGACGCTTCTATCCGACGCACCTATGAAGGTTGCCGGTTTCCATTCGCCTCTGCCTGGGCGATGACGTTGATGATGGCGCGGCCATCGCCTGCTCGCGTGTGTTGCTCTTGGTCATCGTTCTCCTCGTCGGTGGCTAGCCTCAAACAGCCGGCAGGCTTCACGCACCAGGGTGGCGCGCGATCGGTGGGCTTTCGATTTTCAGATCCCAGGTTCGGGAAGGTGGCGGACTTAGCAGTGAGCAGGCGCTGCACGTGCCACACCCCACCCGGAGATATTTATAGATGTACCGGAAGTGGTACTGGAGATTCCCGGTACCGGAAGTGGTGGTACTAGATGTACCGGAACTGGTACTGGAGAGAGTACCGGAACTGGTACTGGGGAAAAATCCTCACGCCGCATTTGGAACGGGGTTGACCCGGTTGCGGCGAGCCGGCCGGCTGGAGGCACTCTCTTCGACCCGCTGCCGTGCGTTCTTGGCGGCTTGCTCAGCTTCCTCACGGCTGCCGAACCGCTTCCACTCGTTGCTCGGGGGGCGTCCGTCGACCGTTCCGAACCAAGTCAGTCCGAACATGGCCGCCCGGCCCTTGAACGCTCCCCAGGCGCGGTGCCCTTCACGCTCCCGCCGGATGAGACCGAGGGCGATCGCTTCTTCGATGGCTGGCAGAACGGAGTTGCCCCGGATGCCATGCCGCCCGAAGTCGGCGTGAGTGACCGCCAGGGCGCCGTTCGTGAGTCCACCATGCCCGATGTGCTCCAGGAGGATCCTGTCGATCACACGGCGGCAGTTGATCGACTGGGCCCGCCAGGCATGGCTGTCGAGCAGATCCCGACCGAGCGAGGTCCAGTGGCCCTGCCAGATCGCAGGACCCTGCTGGGGGTCGCTCTGGACGGTCGAGCGGCCCGTCTTGTCCGCTTTGGCCGGTTTCCGACGCCTCACGCGGCACCTCCCGGCGCGAGCAGGAGGCTCCAGACAACCGCCCTGACGTGACCCTGGATGTCCTGGAGCTCAGCGTCGATCGTCGCGGAGTTGATCCCGCGGCGCTCCATGGTCTGGCGCTGCAACTCGAGCTGCCGGCGGAGGTGTGCCTCAGCCTTCGCCGTCGTCGCGGCCGCAGTCATGATGCTCGCGTGCCTGGAGATGAACGCCCGGTCCCGCGACCGGGGGAAGGGCAAGACGATGGCGCTCACGACACCCCTTCCTGCTTCTCGATCCACGCCAGGATGGTGGAACGGCGGGCGTGCACACGCCCCCCCAGCTTGAATGTCGGCAGGTCGCCTTTCGCGATTGCGTGGTAGATTCGCCGGATGTTGGTCTCGCGGATCCCTTCCTCGGGCCCGTAGATCGCGACGGAGATGCCTTCCGCGCCGATGATCACGTCGTCGGGCATGGCTCCGCCGTTCACGCCTTCGTGGCGCGCTGTTCCAGCGTTCATTTTGAACTCCCGTTAGCTGGCCAAAGCTCTCGCGACAGCGATGAGTGTCTTATGCGAGATTATCGTTTGATCTAAGCGATCTCCGTACGAATCCAATTTATCGTGGTCAACCGAGCCGTACTCGACATGTACAAATCTGTCTTCTACCCACTTCTCCTCAAAAATTAGAAAAATCTCCGCCCTCAGGATAGGTCGCTCGAATCTAATGGATATAGAGCCCGGATAATCATCCGTTACACCGAGATAGTTCTGGATCCCCATTTCCTTGATTAAGGTCTCAAGGTCGTCACCGAGCGTTGACCACCGCTCTCCGACTCCGGTATAGTTTTTGGCTCCGGCTTTACTCACGCGTAGATCTCTAAATAGAGGCAGGTTCTCCTTTACATCTTTGGCAAGAGCACAACCGTTGACGGCGATCAGCAAGTTGGCAGCGTCTCTCTCATTCATTTTTGCAGCAGAGCGTCCCCTACCACCTTGGGATAGGTACCCAGATTCACGTGCAGCGCGCGCGAAGATGCCGACAGAAACTTCGTCGAGTCCTTCGACCAGAGCCACAGTGCGGACCAGATCGCTTAGGAGCGCCATGAACCCTGCTCCCTCATATGAAATAGCTTCAGATGGTTGACGGGTCAAGGCCCATCTGAGCTTATATCAGAAGGGCGCGGACCGCGTGAACCTCGCGCCCCTTCATGGAAGAGGTGTCAATGGCTACGATTCGTAAGAGGGAACTGCCGAGCGGCAAGATCGCTTGGCTCGCCTCCTACACGGATGGAGGCGGCAAGCGCCGTTTTAGGCAGTTCGCGACCCGAAAAGAGGCAGACGCGTTCCTGACACGGGCACGCTCAGAGGTCGCACACGGCGTCCACATTCCGGACTCTCAGAGCATGACGGTCGGGCAGGCCGCCGACGCTTGGCTGAAGCACGCGGAGGAGGGCGGCCTGGAGTGGTCGACGGTGCTGCACTACCAGCAGCACGTGAACGAGCACATCCGGCCGCTGATCGGGAGTCTCCGGCTGACGCAGGTCACGACGCCACGGGTCTACAGCTTCGCCGAGGAGCTTCGGGCGAAGGGACGGTCGCCGGAGATGGTGCGCCGAGCCGTACAGTCGCTCGGGCGGATTTTCCGCTTCGCGAAGGGCAGGGGGCTTGCCGGTCAGAACCCGGTAGCGGACGTGAAGCTGAAGCGCTCGAAGCGCGATCAGGCCCGGGTTGAGATTCCGACCCGCGAGGAGCTGCGCGCGATCCTCGGTGCGGCTCAGGGTCGCTGGCGGCCGCTCATTGTCACGGCGATGTTCACGGCCCTGCGGGCTAGCGAGCTTCGAGGCCTGCGGTGGTCCGACGTCGACCTGAAGCGGCGCGTCCTCACGGTGAGGCAGCGCGCCGATGCCTGGAAGCGGATCGGGCCGCCGAAGAGCGAAGCTGGCACTCGTGACGTGCCGCTCGCGCCCATGGTGGTGAACACGCTTCGGGAGTGGCGCCTCGCGTGCCCGAAGGGCGAACTCGACCTCGTTTTCCCGTCCGGGGCCGGGCAGGTGGAGCACCACCCCAACATCATCGCCCGCGGCTGGGAGCCGACGCAGATCGCGGCAGGCGTGGTCGAGATGGTCGACGGCAAGGACAAGGCCGGAAACCCGGCGAAGGCCGCCAAGGGGCGCTACAACTTCCACGCCCTCCGGCACGCGGCCGCCTCGATGTTTATCGAGAGCGGCATGACGCCCAAGCGCGTACAGGCGATCATGGGCCATTCGAGCATCATCGTAACCTATGACACCTATGGGCACCTTTTCAGCGACGACGAGGCTGACCAGAACGCGATGCGAACCATCGAGGAGCGTCTCCTCGGCTAATTGCACAACACGGCTGCAACACCGCTGGAAAAACTCTTAATAATTCAAATAGGTTGGTTGGACTCTGACTCCGTTAGTCGTGGTTCGAATCCACGTCCCCCAGCCACTTGAATTCCCTACGCTTTCTCCATTCCTTGATAAGAGCATTCAGGCACGGTCGGGTGTCCGGTCGGGAGAATTCATTCTCGTTTCGAGCTTGCGCACCGCGGCCAGGGCCAGTGCCGGATCGCGGTTGAGGTAATGGGCATCGAGGATTGACCTGACGTCTCGCAGCGAGTGCCCGGTCAGCGTCGCGATCTCGGCCTCGGAGCAGCCCGCCAGCGCCAGCCGGCTCACAGCAGTGCCGCGCAGGTCGTGGAAGGTGAGCCCCCGGATGCCGGCCGCGCGGCACGCCTTACCCCACGACGAGCGGAAGCCGTCGCCGGTCCAGGGCCGGCCCTCCGAGTTCACCAGGATCACGGGGCTCACCCGAGGCGCCGCGTCGAGCGCGGCCCTGAGCGGGGCACCGACCGGGATGACGACGCGCGCGCCGGTCTTGCCCTGCTTCAGGCGGACCGTCTCCCCGTCGTAGGCGGACCAGGGCAGGCGCAGCAGGTCGCCCTGCCGCTGACCTGTCCAGAGCGCCAGGATGAGCGGCAGGTGCAGGTGGGCGGGCGCCGAGGCGAGGAATCGCCGCTCGTCGTCATCGGTCCAGACCTTGTCCGTGCGACTGGCCCGGTAGAGGCGTCCGCCGCGCTCACAGGGGTTCGCCAGGATCAGCCCGCGGTCGAGGGCCCACGACAGGATCCGGGCGAGCACGCTCCACGCGTAGTCGGCTTGTCGGCGGGAGCGCACCGCGAGCCGGTCGCGCCAGGTCAGGAATTCGCCGCGCGTGCGCCGATCAGTCAGGGCACCGAGCGGGAAGTCGCCGAACTCCTGTTCGATGACCTTAATGTGCCTGACGTAGTCGGCCCGGGTCCGCGGCTCCTTCCCGAGGAAGGAATCGCTCGCCTGGAAGCCCTGGATGAGGGAGAGCAGGACGCCCTGCTTCGTCTCCACCCTCCGCGCCACGGCGGTGTTGTAGGACGCCATGAACTCGGGCGTGCCGGGTTCGCCCTCCAGGCGCGGGCCGCCTTTCCACGCGTACCAGTACGTGCGCCACGTGCCGTCCGCGAGTCGCTTGCGACGGGAGTTGATGCCCTTAAGCCGGACGCGCATCGCGTTTGGCCCTCCACGCGTCGAATTCAGTGGCCGTCTCGGCCTTCGCTGGCTCGCCGGAGTGGATCACGATCGTGCCGTCCGCAATCTCGACGCGATCGACCTTGAGGCCTCCAGCCTGTGCGCCGGATACAGCCCGGGCGATCTGTGCCTTGGTGATGGTGCGGCGGCGCGGCACGGTCAGCTCTCCTAACTGCCCCGGCGATTGCTGCGAAGATCAGCAAGTCTTTCATTCACGCGATTGTACAATATATTTAGATTGATTATCAGCCTTGTAGACTTGCTACTAAATGTTTCGCTGCCCTCGAAAAGTTGTGCATACTGGTCGCCCGTCCTTACATTTACTAAATTGACTGCGGCGGAATTGACAACTCCCTCTTCCGGATCTTGGAAAGTTTCGTGACCAAATGTTACCAGAAACGTCTTTCCTTCTGGAAACAATTGCCCGGGCTCGAGATCGACCAAATCTTCTGGATTATGAGCTACAGAAACGAATAATGTGTAACGAACCGCTTCTGTAGCGACTATGCCCGCCTTATCTGGAGAGAATCCGAATTTAACGAGTTCATTCATTATAGCATAGCAATACATACTCCTTAACGTTATAATAGTTCTGCCTCCTTTTGATTTAGGTTTTTGGTCGAATTTACTAAGATAAACTGCCCCTCTCTGAATCCATGAGCGCAATGTGTTGAATTCCATTCCGACAACATCTGCCGCATCGGATAGCAGCAATTGGGGAATATCCAAATACGATGTCGTGACCATCGCGCCTCTCACAGATCGAACTATGCGCGAGATGCCTACCTGATGCAAGTGCGTCATTTCGGCTGCAAGCTCATCGAGTCGGCGCTTATGATGCCGCCGTGGGAATCATCAGCTCTCTCACCACAATAACCGCGAGCTGTTTGAAGGGCTCGTCGCGGTCCGGGCTGCCGGCGAGAGCGAAATCCTAAAGTAGGCGTGCCTTGGCGAGCATGTCCGCCGTCGGCCGGGACGGTTCCGCGATGGCGCGACTTATCGGGGCTTGTCCTGGGAGGAACTCCGCATCGTAGCGGCCGCTGGGCCAATCGTCCACAGAAGCAGCCTGCTCGACTCAGGGCGTTACTCAGCAGCCCAGGCGCAGGTATGGGCGAGGTCGGAGTGCTCCGTTGTAGCCTCGTTCGGCAGGGTAGGATCCACAGCGAGCGGGAGCGTGGCCGCACAGCACGGTGCGGCGCGCCTGCGTCGAGCCCCAGAACGCCGAAGATTCCGCCGAGCTTGCCGCCGCCGCTGGGCGGCCTCTGGGCGGCTCCCTCCGGCCCTGGCGGCCCGGTTCACGCCCGGCGAGGTCGCGGTCCTGGCCGTGGTAGCCGCCGAAGCCTGCCGGCGCGGCGACTGCCGCCTCGCTGTGGGCCACATCGCGGCGCTGGCGGGCGTCTGCGAGACCCTGGTGAGGAACGCCCTCCGGGAGGCCGCCCACCTCGGCCTGGTGACCGTCGAGGAGCGCGCGATCACGGGCTGGCGCAACGATACCAACGTGGTGCGCCTCGTGTCGGAGGAGTGGCGCTCCTGGCTGCGCCTCGCCACGGGCCGGCAGGCGCCCGCCCCGGCGCTCCGGTTGCCCCACGACCAGGGCGGCCGCAGACCCGCCACCTCGTATGCGGGGGGAGGGTGCAGATCCGTGCAGGGCACGCCTACTGAGAGGGATAAACCTGTGAATCCAGGGCAGCGGAGCCCGGGTCAGGCTGCCGGGGGGCAGGGTCGCAGGCCCGCCACCGCCACCTAGAGGTGCGGGCCAGGATTCGCGGAAGCGGGGCGCGGCAGGGCCGGGAGCTCATGCGTGGTCGTCATGCGATGGATCGCGAGCGTCCGCTCGGCCGAACATGGACACCCGGCTTCATCACGGCTCAGAACCGGCACCAGACCATTTGGCGCAAGAGGATCCGATGCAGGAGGTCAGCCGAGACGACGATCCCGAGGAGACGAGCGCGGTCGTGGGGCCGTCGAAGCCCCGGCTCCTGCGGGTGCTCGGCCCCGGCCTCACCACGGGCGCCTCGGACGACGACCCGAGCGGCATAGCCACCGAGGGTCAAGGCGTTTGAGGTCCACCGTTATGAACCGGGTTCCGGCGAGAACCCCCGAATGGACACCCTCGAGGTCGGCCTTGAAAATTGCGCCCGATGGTCCTTGCGAGCGCGCATGTAGGGGGCAGGGTTGCCGGACATGGATGAGGCAGCGATTGCGCGGGCCATTCACGTCACTGCGGTGGTCGTCTGGATTGGAGGCGTGGCCATGGCCACCACAGTCGTTCTGCACCTGGTGCGGCGCAAAGGGGCGCCAGTGGAGAAGCGGCTCGCATTGTTGGAGGCGGTGGAGGGCCGGTTCGTCTGGCAAGCCAGAATTGCGACCGTGCTGGTCGCGCTCAGCGGCTTCTACATGATACAGTGATATAACCTCTGGAGCCGCTTCGCCTCGCCCGAGTTCTGGTGGATGCACGCGATGCTGACCACTTGGCCGATCTTTACGCTCCTGCTCTTCGTGATCGAGCCCTTCCTGATGCATGGCTGGGTCCGCAACCGGGCGCTGTCTGGAGACGAGTCCGCGTTGTCCCAGCTGCACGGAGTTCACTGGGTCTTGCTGATGCTCGGTCTCGTCACCGTACTCGCCGCAGTGGCCGGAACCCACGGCGTGGCGTTGCTGCCCTGAACGGTCCGCTATGCGGCCCAGCGCTCCGAACTCGCCAAGAGCATTGGCCTCGGTCAGCAGCGCCGTAAGCGCAAGTGACTGCTGGCTCGACATGAACCGAATATCTAGGGTGCCGGCCAAGCAGCAGGTGGTAAGTTCCTGTCCTGCCGTGAATGCCACTGCAAGCTGGTAGCGGTGGCGAGGGAGAAGCCGAATGTCAGATCTTGCAACCCTGCGCGGCCTCTCCGGTCTTAGTCCGGAGCCCGCATCGCTCAAGCGGTCGGCGCTCCTGCTGATCGACTTGCAGGAGACCTACCGCAACGGGGTGATGCGCCTTGAGGGGGCTGAGCCTGCGATCCGCGAGGCTGCAGCCCTGCTGGCGCGGGCGCGCGACACCGGCATTCCCGTCTTCCATGTCCGCCACGATGCCGGGCCTGGCTCGCCCTACGATGTTTCGGCACCGATCGGTCAGATCAGCCCGGAGGTGGCGCCGCAGGGTGATGAGGCGGTGATCACCAAGACCTACCCGAGCTCCTTCGTCGGCACGGATCTGGAGAAGCGGCTGCGCGCGGCGAATGTTCAGGACGTGATCGTAGCGGGGTTCATGACGCATATGTGCGTGAACTCCACCGTGCGGAGCGCCTTCAGCCTCGGGTTTCGTCCGACGGTGGTGGCCTCTGCGACGGCAACCCGCGACCTGCCTGCGCCAGACGGCAGCGTGGTGCCCGCGTCCCAGCTGCAAGTCGCAAGTCTCGCTGCTCTCGCCGACCTCTTCGCCGTGGTCGCGCCGAAGCAAACTGATATCCCGGACTGAGTTTCGCGCCGAGTTTATCCTGCACGGCACATGGACAGGATGTTTGTTATTGGGCGGCCAAAAGGCCGCCCTTTCTGATTATCTCACAATTCAAGACCGAAATACGTGCCCGCTAGTATGGCGAGAGAACGACGATTTTTCAGCCACTTACATCTGTCAGGCTCGCGTGTTAGAAAATCAAAGTCGGACGGCAGCGGCTTCCCGCACGCCTGTCACACCGGTGAAGGATGCTTTCGGCAGTGCGGTCAGCAACGCCAAGCTCCCGGCCGCAGGCAAGATGGAGAAAGCCGAGGGCCGTGCCCAAAGATGCCTACGGCGGGGTGAAGGACACCCTGCGCGGCCGCTGAGCCTCAACGCACCGGTGGAGGCCTCTCGGCACCCACTGCGCGCAGCCCGCCGAGACGTCCGAGCGGGGAGCGAAGCCCGAACTGCCGGGTTATCACCTCGCAGAAATCGGCATCGTGGTCGCGCCTCATCGCGCAGCCGTTCTGCGGGGAGAGGCATATGGCTATCGACGTTCGTTCTGACCTTCGCCGGCCGACCACGCTGGCCTTGGCCGCGCTGAGTGTGCTGCTCCTGGTCATTCTGCTCGTCTCGAGCATCTCGCACTCTCGGCAGCGGCAAGCCCAGGAGCAGCAGATTGGAAATCTGAATAGCCAGCTTGCAGCGGTACAATCAGAGCTGCAACAGCAGACGCGGGCTGCGGGAACGCTCAAAGAGTTGCAAGCAAAAATTGCAGCGACAGAACAGCAAAACACGCAGACCGCGCAAGCTGCACAGCAAGCACAAGCGCAGCTCCGCGAATTGGAGCAGAGCAGGCAGGTCGCCGAGCAGAAGGCCAGGGATGCCCTGCAAGCCGCTCAAGCACCAACGCAGCGCCTTGCAGAGCTGCAGTCCGATGTCCAGAAGGCCGGCCAGCAGGTGGCGACTCTACGCGAGGCGGCCATCTCGGCAGAGCAAACAGCGGCGGCCCGCACCCAGGAACTCTCGGACGTCGGACGGCGGGTAGAAGAGGCGCGCAAGCAGGAAGCGAAGCTGCGAACCGACTTGGCCGCTCTGGCGCAGGAAGCGACCGCGAAAACTGCCGAGTTGGCTGACGCCGAACAACGACAGCAGCAGGCCCGTGAGGGCTTGGCGGCGGCGCAGAAGGAACTGCTGCAAGTCCGAGCCGATCGGGAGCGCGTCGCCCAGCAGCGAGGTGAGTTGGATCAGACCATCACCAGCCTCACTCAAGCTCGCGATAAGACATCGGCCGACAAGAGTCAGATCGAGCAACAGCTCCAGCAGACCCGAGACTCGCTGATGTCCGCACAGAAGGACGTGGCCGCTGCGCAGGCTGAGCGTGACCGGCTGACGGGCGAGCGTGGACAGGTTGAGCAGGCCATCAAGGCTCTGACCGGCAATCGAGAGAAGCTCACCAGCGACCTCGAGTCCGTTCAGAAGCGGTATGCGGAGGCCCAGGCACAGCTTGCGACGCTGACGGAGAACCTCGCGGCGAAGAACAAGGAGGTTGCCGACCTGGAGGGTCGTCTTCGCACGACCCGGCAGGAACTCGCCGAGGCACAGGGCAAGCTGGCCGACGCCCGCCAGCAGTTATCCGGTCAGCCCGCTGCGGACGGCTCCGCGCCCGCCGCGACAGGAAGCACATCACCTGAAGGTGAGACGAAGCCGCAGTAGAGAGGCTGGCCCGCAACAGCCTTTCCCTTGCCCCGGAGGTGTAACCGAGATCCAAGAGTTCCCGACGGTGTGCGAGGCGATCCGCACGGCGGGCCTGTCGCAAATGCGAACGGGCCCCGTTCACGGCCCATTAGCTATACCCACCCAGCTTGCCGCCTCCGCCTCGGAGCCGGCCCATGATCCTGAATGCCCTCGCCCTCAAGCTGAAGCGCCCAGCCGGCGGAGATTTCCGGGGCCGGCACTTCGAGGCCACCCTGATCGTGCAGGCCGTGTCCTGGTACTTGCGCTACGCCCTGAGCTACCGCGACATCGAGGAGATGCTCCTGGAGCGCGGGATGGTGGTCGATCACTCCACCATCAACCGCTGGGTGCTGTCCTACGCGCCGACCATCGAGAGCCGCCTGCGCCGGTTCCGCAAACCGCACTGCGGCTCCGTGCGCGTGGATGAAACGTACATCAAGGTACGCGGCCAATGGCGCTACCTGTACCGGGCCATCGACAAGCATGGCGAGGCGGTCGACTTCCGGCTCACCGCCAACCGCGATCTGGATGCGGCCAAGCGGTTCTTCCGCAAGATGCTGCAGGATCAGCCGCTTCTCGCGCCCGACCGCATCGGCACCGATGGCGCCGGCCCGTACCCGTCGGCGATTGCTGAGAGCCGCAAGGAGGGCCTGCTGCCGCGCACGCCCACGCACCACGTCACCAAGCGCCTGCAGCAAGGGATCAAGAGCGACCACTTCCGGGTCAAGCGGGCGATGCCGCGGGTGGGCGGGTGTCAACGGGCTTCGAACCTTCCGCAATTTCGGGCGCGCAATTTTCCTCAGATCGGCGGGCTCGGCGGTCAGGCGATGCCGAGGTGAGCACCTCCATTCTTGGGCGGGCGTCCGCGCCGACGCGGAGGCGGGGCGAGCGGCGGAGCCTGCAGGGCTGCCTTCGAGCGGATGTGCTCGGGCATGAGCGCGGTGTGCTGGCGCAGCCGGTAGCTTGAGCCCTCGATCTGCACCACCACGGCGTGGTGAAGCAACCGGTCCAGCAGCGCGGTCGCCACCACCGGATCGCCGAACACCTCCCCCCACTCTGCAAAGCCGCGGTTCGAGGTCAGGACCATCGCGCCCCGCTCGTAGCGCGCGTTGACGAGCTGGAAGAACAGGTTGCCCCCGCCCGGCACCACCGGCAGGTAGCCGATCTCGTCCACGATCAGCAGCGCCGGCCGGCAGAAGTAGCGGATCTTCTCGCGCAACGTTCCTTCCCGCTCGGCCCGCGCCAGCGTTCCCACAAGGTCGGCCAGGGTGGTGAAGTACACGCTGCGGCCCGCCTTCACCGCCTCGACCCCGAGGGCCACCGCCAAGTGGCTCTTGCCGGTGCCGGGCGGGCCGAGGAAGTGCAGCACCTCGCAGCGGTCCACGAAGCCCAGCTCGGCCAGGGCCAGGATGCGGGTGCGGTCGAGCGAGGGCTGGAAGGCGAAGTCGAAGCCCGACAGCGTCTTGACCGTCGAGAGCCGCGCCATCACCAGCGCGGTCTTCACCCGCCGGCTCTCGCGTAGGCTCAGCTCCTCGCTCAGCAGGGCATCGACCGCCTCCAGCGCGCTGAGTTCGCCGCGCTCCAGCCGCCGCACGGTGGTGTCGACGATCTCCAGGGCGCGCGGCATCTTCAGCCCTACCAGCGTGGCCTTGATCCGCTCGACCAGTGGGGGGATCAGCTCGCCAGTTCCGCTCATGCCGCGTCTCCCCGGTCGGTCCTGGGCACGCCGGCTCCCGCGAGTTGGCGGGCTACGGCGTCGTAGATGGCCAGCGGGCGACGCGCGACCTGGTCGCCGGCGCGCCTGACGACCACCGGCTCGGCAGGGTCTCGTGGCTCGGGCGGGGGAGATCGCGGCCGCCGATGGGCTGGATCGACCTGCGTCAGCCCACGCCCTTCCAGGGGCAGGTGGCAGGCAACGAGCTCACCCGCCTCGTAGATGCGGATCTGATCGGCCAGCACGTGCACCTCCAGGGCGCGGCGGCGGGTGGTGTCGGGCACGCTGTAGAGATTGCCCGCCACCGAGACGAAGCCCTCGTGGGTGACGCGCCGCTCCAGGCTGAGCACGGCTTCGTAGGGCACGGGCGGCAGCGCCCGCAGCTGGCTGCGCTCCTCCGCGAAGGCGTCGGCGACGATCCGCTTGGTCGTGGCGTGCCGGCGGGCGTTGGCCACGGTGTCGAGCCAGTGCCGCAGCTGGTCGTTCAGGTCGTCGAGGTTGCGGAACGAGCGGGCGAGGAAGAAGTCCTCGCGCAGGTAGCGGAACGGGCGCTCGACCTTGCCCTTGGTCTTGGCCCGGTAGGGACGGCAGGCGCGCGGCAGGAACCCGTAGTGGCGCGCGAGATCGAGAAGGCTGCGGTTATAGATGACCAAGCCGTCGGGATCCTCGCCGATCACGGCGGTCTTCATGCGGTCGTAGAGGATCTCGCGCGGGGCGCCTCCAAGGGCCTGGAAGGCGGCGATGTGGCAGCGCAGGACCGTCTGCAGATCCTGGTGGACGACGAAGCGGGCCCAGAGATAGCGCGAGTGGCCCAGCACCATCGCGAACAGCCAGACGATGCGGGTCACGCCCGGCTCGTCGGCGAAGACGACCTCGAAGCGGGCGAGGTCGACCTGGGCCTGCTCGCCCGGCGGGGTCTCGAAGCGGCGCTCGATAGGCAGAGGAGCTGAGGGGCGAAGCAGGGCCACGGCTCGCTTCACGGCGGTGTAGGCCCCTGCGAAGCCGCGCTCCTTCAACTCGCGCCAGAGACGGACGGCCGTAAGCTGCGGGTAGGCGGCCAGGCGCTCGCGCAGGTAGGGCAGGAAGGCGTCGGTGGCCCGCGCGCGGGGGGATCGCGGTCCGTAGACGGGCGGCTCGAGGCCGCGGGCGATGTACTTGGCGACGGTCTTGCGGTCGAGGCCGAGCTGGCGGGCGATGGCGGTGACCGAGAGGCCCTGCCGGTGGAGGTCCAGGATCGTCATGAGTTCCCCGAGGCTGACCACCGCGCCGCTCCCTCCCGCCACGGGGACCAGCTTCGGTGAGACGGCCGCCGCGCGGGCATCCCGCCTCAAACAGGAGGCTCAGGGGCGGCCGGGAGGGTGGGGAAAATTGCAGGCCCACAAGTGAGGAGGATCCAACGCCCGCTCACAGGCGGGTTCCGGTCGTTCTCCACGGCCCGACGCACGATCCGGGGCTTCGAAGCCATGTTGTGGCTGCGCAAGGGCTTCGGGTTCTCGGGGGCATGGACCGTGCGCGAGCAGAACCAGCTGCTCACCTGCTGCTTTGGACTTCCCGTCGCGAACAAAGCGTGAAAGCGGGGCCGAGCAGGCCCTTCTGCGGCCTGGACCCAAGATTGCGACAGGCCCGTCCGTCCCACGCTGCACTGCCCACCCCTCCCAGGTCGAGCGGTAGATCCGGCGATTTGGGCGACCCCGTCTGTCGGGGGTCGATACTGGCCCGGCCCCGCCCAGGGTGACGGCAGCAACGTTCTCGATACTCGTAGCTCCTAGCACGTTTGAGGGATGACATTGTCATCATTGCTAACTACAATGTCCTAATTGGTGGGAATACATCGAATTGAGCGCAACCGATCATCCTGTGGTGCGGGACTAGCAGGTCAGGCCATGCATAGCGAGATCCGCTTTGAGCCGATCAAGAGCGCAACCCGGTCTAACGGCGAGGAAGCTGTGCTGGTCTGGGCCAATCATAATCTGGTAGCCCTGCTTGTGAGAGCTGATGCGCAGTGGTTTTTGCAATTTGGACTAGGACCTTGTGAGCGAGAGGGCCTGCTATTTCACGATTTAGCCGATGCTGAGCATTGGTTTCTTGAGTGCATTGCGCGAAATAGCTGGAGAACTAATTACAACCTGTTCCAGGCCTGAGAACATGTGGACACCAAAGTGGTCTTGAAATAGGATCTCAGTCCTATGAGCGGCGCTCGGAGGACAGGTGTTAGTCGGACTGCCTCTCCTGAAGGCATTTGAGCGAATATGCTGCGGAGGCAGGCAGGACACGACGAGGGACGAGTTTCGCTATCACTCCGTGCCTGCTCGGGTATAACTCGGGCGCTGATCCGTCGGACGGAGTTCTCATGCCTGACCTCTTTTCGCCGTTCATGCTCAAGGATGTCACGCTGCGCAACCGCATCGTCATGTCTCCCATGACGATGTACCGCTCGCCGCCTGACGGCACGGTGACGGACTTCCACCTCATGCTGATCGGCTCGCGGGCCGCGGGCGGCTTCGGGTTGGTGTTTCCGGAACAGATCGCCATTCAGCCCGACGGCCGCACGTCGACGCACTGCGCCGGCCTGTGGGACGATGCACAGATCGACGGCCTGCGGCGCATCAACCGTCTCGTCAAGGACATGGGCGCGGTGCCTGCGATCCAGCTCGGGCATACCGGCCGCAAGGGCAGCGAGAACCGGCCCTGGGACAAACCCCGCCAGCAATACGCCCCCGATCATCCCGAGGGGTGGCAGGTGCGCGGCCCCTCCGCCGTGCCCTACGGCGGCCGCTTCCACCACCCCGTGCAGGAAATGTCCGTGGCCGAGATCCACGAAGTCCATGCGAGCTACGCGTCCGCCGCGCGCCGCGCCGCCGAGGCGGGATTCGAGTGGCTCGAGCTGCACTTCGCGCACGGCTATCTCGGCGCGAGCTTCTTCTCGCCCATCGCGAACAAGCGGACCGACGCCTATGGCGGATCGCTCGAGAACCGCGTCCGCTTCCACCTCGAAGCGATCGACGCGGTCAAGGCGGTCTGGCCGGAGCGCTTGCCCTTGACGATGCGCCTCGGCTCCGACGACCTGAACGAAGAGGGCGTTCAGTTCGACGAGTCCGTCGTCGCGGTGGGCTGGATGAAGGAGCGCGGGCTCGACTTCGCGGACCTGTCCATCGGTCTCAACACGGATGACATGAGAGCGCCGCCGTTCAAGCAACTCGCTTTCATGGTGGAGCGTGGCGCGCGCGTTCGACGCGAGTGCGGCATCCCCGTGGGCGTGAGCTGGAACCTCGGCGTTCCCGCGGAGGCCGACCGCGTGATCCGCGACGACCTGATCGACCTCGTGTTCATCGGGCGCCCGGCGCTCGCCAACCCCCACTGGCCGGTCTGGGCCGCGCGCGAACTCGGGCACCCCGATCCGTTCTCGCTCGTGCCGGAGGATTGGGCGTGGTGGCTGCGGAACTTCCGCGCGAGTTCCGAGGCCATCGGTTGGCCGCCCTTACCGAGCCCTCCCGTCGATCCGACGTCTCCCGCTCAGCGCGGCTCCGTCGCGCGCTCCGAGTAATCCGTCAGTCTCGGACGGCCGCGCCGCCCCTGGCGCCGATGGCGCCCGTCCGGACGGGACCTTACGGCTTCGTCACGAGCGGGCACCTGCTCTTGGAGAGGGGCTGGAAGGCTTCGTCGCCCGGAATCGTGGCCAGCACCTTGTAGTAGTCCCACGGAGCCTTGGACTCGCCCGGCTTCTTCACCTGGACCAGGTACATGTCGTGCACCATGCGCCCGTCGGCGCGGACCTTGCCGCTCTCCGTGAACATGTCCGCGATCGGAAGCTCCTTCATCTTGGCGGCGACGGCCTTGCCTGCATCCGTGCCGGCGGCCTCGACCGCTTTCAGGTAGTTGGTGACCGCGGAATACGCGCCCGCCTGAATCTGAGACGGCATCTGCTTCGTGCGCTCGAAGAAGCGTTTCGACCAAGCGCGCGTCTCTGGCGTGCGGTCCCAATAGAACCCGGTGACGAAGGTGAGATTCTGCGCCTCCTGCAGGCCGAGCGAATGGACGTCTTGGATGTACATCAGGAGCGGCACCACGCTTTGAGTCGTGGTCAGCCCGAACTCGCGCGCTGCTTTGATGGAGTTCACCGTGTCCGAGCTGGCATTGCCCAGCGCGATCACGTCCGCCTTCGAGGCCTGGGCCTGCAGCAGAAACGACGAGAAATCAGGGGAATTGAGCGGGTGAAAGACTGTGCCGACGAGCTTCGCGCCCGCCTCTTCGGTAAACTCCTTGAGCGCGCCGGCCACCCCTTTGCCGTAGGCGTAGTCGGCGGCGAGAACGAACCACTTCTTCTTCCCGAGTTCGCTCATCGACTTCACGACGCCATGCGCTGCCGAATACGTGTCGTAAACGTAGTGGATCGAATTGGGCGTGCAATTCTCGTTCGTCATGATCAACGAGGCGGTGCCCGTCATCAGGGTCAGCCGATTTCGTTCTACGGCCAAATTGTTGACGGCGAGTGCCACGGACGTGTTGTTGAGGTCGACGACGGCATCAACCCCCTCGCGGTCGAACCAGTTGCGAGCGATGCCCGCGCCGGTGTCCGCCTTGTGCTGATGATCGGCCGATACGATCTCGATAGGCCTGCCGAGAACCTTGCCGCCGAAGTCTTCGACAGCCATGCGGGTCGCCTCGACTGAGCCCTTCCCGCCCACGTCGGCATACGGACCGGACATGTCGGTAAGGACGCCAATCACGACCTTGCCGTCTGTCAAATCCGCGGCGAGGGCCGGTGCGCTTGCGAGCGGGTTCAACGCCAGGCACAGCGCGCTGGCGACCAGTCCTGCGGTTTTCATCGAGGTGCCCCTGTCATTTGGCGTGAAACCGCCTTGGTCGACATCGCGCGCCGCGCGTTGGCTGTCGCGAGGGTGGCGAGCACGTCCGAGTGCGCTCCCGCATCTTGTATGTTGCAAATCAGTGATCGCACCCGGAGGCGAGATCCGGGACCGGCCGACATGCGCGATCTCGATCCGAAAGGATCCGCTTCCCCCCCCTCTTGCGGCGCTTCGTGTTGTCCGACTCACGTTGGCTGCCTGCTCAATCACGTTCACCTCCGCGAGCCGAACGCCGCGGTCTTCGTCACTGGAATTTATCGTCGAGCCACTCCGTGCACTCGGGCGCGTTGCACTTGACGCAGCCAAACCAAGCATTCGTCAGGACCGTCAGTCAGAAAATTCTGGCAAGTACTCATTTCAGTATTTTCCAAGGATTTAAATTCTCGGATGACCAGCAGATTTTATCCCGAAGCCGTATGCATTACATTTTTGGTGTACTTCCAACTGTGAAACTGGGATCGGTCCGCAGACCGATCCCATGGCTTCATCATCGAGGCAGTTCGGAGTGCGCCGTGCCGCGCCCCTCACTCGAACATATCTGGCTGCGTCTCGGCGATGTGGCTGTACAGCGTCTGGAAATGCAGCCAGCCAATGTAGTCGCTCCCGACGTGCTCACGGCTATAGCGGGCGGTTTTCTCCGACAGCACCTGCGGCTTGATCCCGGTGGCTTCGATCAGGAGTTGCTGCTGACAGGCCCGCTCCAAGGCGATGAACCAGAAGGCCGCATCATCGATGCTGTGGCGACTGCAGGTGAGCAGGCCATGGTTCTGATGCAGCACGCCACGATTGAGGCCGATTTGCTGAGCAACCGAGAGTCCACTCTTCTCTTCAACCGCTACAGCGCCCGCCGAAGCGCCGATCACCGCGTGGCTGTTGTAGAAAGCAGCCGCATCTTGGCTGATCATATCCAGCGGGCGGCCCGTGGCGCACCAAGCCGTGCCGTAGGTCGTGTGCGCGTGGCACATCGCCATCACGTCGGGATACTCTTCGTGCACGGCGGCGTGCAGGACAAAACCGGCGCGGTTGATCGCGTGGCGGCCTTCGACGACGCGGCCCTTGTGGTCGGCCAGGATGAGGTTGGACATCCTCACCTGGGAGAAGTGCACGCACATCGGGTTGGTCCAGTACAACTCCGGGCGCTCGGGGTCGCGGACCGTGAGGTGCCCGGCGAAGCCGTAGTCGAAGCCGTGCATCGCGAAAGCGCGGCAGGCTGCAACGAGGTGTTTCTTGCGGTACTCGCGCTCCTCAGCGTAGCTGGCGAATTCCGGCACATCCGGAAAGATCAGGTCGGCCTGCTCAGGCTGATAGATCGAGGTTCTCTTGCGGCCGGCGCTGTCGTTCGGCAGATCGATGGCGATGTCGTGGTCGGAATGATCGTCAAGCATGAGAAATCCTTTCGTCGGTGTATGGGAGAGGGATCGGCATCAGCGGTTGGCGGGGCGCTAAGCGCGCAATACAGAAATATCTCTGGCCCGCGCAAATCCTATCCGAGAGCCGCGACGGCTTTGACCGTTACTCCGTCGGTGTGAAGCGAGAAGATTCTTCGCCTCTGCTTCTTTGAGATCCTCCTTGGCGAACAGCCCGGTCGACAGGAGGTGAAGGTGATGGTGACGAACAAGGGCGGATGCAGGTGTGATTGATCCCAGCCGAGGCCGGCATACGCCTCGGCAGCATCACCGGGATGCCCGTGGCGCGGGCGATCAGCCCACCAAGTGCATGGAGCCACACGTGCCGGCGCCGATCAGGCCGACCCGGACAGCCCGGCCTTCGCTCGCACGCCACTGCGGCTTGAAGAACGAAGCCATGTCGCGACGTCCCTGAGGGGCGCGGTCGGTCCGATCTCGGGTTCGGTCCCCGCCGCGGTTGCATTCTTTCGCGAGATCGTCGTTAGCATTCGATTCCGTGCACGCCCATGCGAAGAAACGCAAAGGCGCCGTGCACGAATGCGCATTCCTCGACGCGGCGGTCCGAGAGCGATGTCCGACTTCGACTGGAACGACCTGCGGGCCTTTCTGGCGGTTGCCCGGGCAGGGCGGCTGACGGTCGCCGCGCAGCGCATGGGGATTGATCACTCGACCCTGAGCCGCCGCCTCTCCGCCCTGGAGAGCGCCCTCGGTACGCGCCTGTTCGGACGCCGCCCGTCAGGCTTCGTCCTGACCAGTGACGGCGAGCGGCTGCTCGGCGATGCGGAGCGGATCGAGAGCGTGGCGATCACCCTGCGCGCGCGCCTGGACGAGGCCTCTCACCAGGTGAGTGGCACCGTGCGGGTCGGCACACCCGAGGCCTTCGGAACCACCTTCCTCGCGCCACGCCTCGCCCAGCTCTTCGCCGCCCAGCCGGCGCTCGAGATCGAACTCGTGGCCAATCCGCGGAGCTTCAGCCTGTCGAAGCGCGAAGCCGATCTCGCCGTCACCCTGACTCGACCGGAGACCGGCCGGCTCTTCGCCCGCAAACTCGTCGATTACGCGCTCGGCCTCTACGCGGCGCGCAGCTACGCGGAGGCTGCGGAGGCGATCCGCACGGTGGACGACCTGCATCGCCACCGCTGGGTCGGGTACGTCGAGGATCTGCTCTGGACGAGCGAACTCAACTATCTCCCACAGGTCTCGTCCGCGATCCACCCGCAGGCGCGGATCTCGAATGTCATTACTCAGATGGAGGCGGTGCGCGGGGGAGCGGGCCTTGGCATCCTGCCGCACTTCCTGGCCCGCGGCCACCCGGACCTCATCGCCGTCCTTCCGCAGGAGGTGCGGATCGTTCGGGCCTACTGGCTCATCGCTCATGCGGATACTCGCGACCTTCCGCGAGTCAGGCTGGTCTCGGAGTTCCTGACTCGGCAGGCCGAGGCCGCTGGCGATGCCTTCTGGCTGGCCGCACCATAGGGCCAAGCCTGGGCAGGCGTTGGGCAGGGATCTCCACCGACTGCGCTCGGCTCTCCTCCACGCCCATGAGCCATCGGCGGTAGGCCTGGATCGTCTGCCGCGCACCACCGACGCGCCGGACGCCAGAGACCCGCCAGGTGCCCGGTGACGGGGAACCAAAGCCATACTTCAGGGCGGACCACTCCGATGGGGGCTGATCAAGACGGCATCAACACGATCAATGTCCAGAATACGCGATCCGCGTGAACAGCGTGTAGTTCGACTCGAAGCTCATGATTGTGACGAAGATCAGGATCGCAGTCGGTGGCACTAGGATCGCGTAGATCAAGGCCAATCGCTCCCAGGCAAGATGCATGAACACGGCCACGATGAGCCCTGCCTTGACGATCATGAACAGGAGGATCAGCGACCAGCGCAGGGCGCCCTCGAGATGAAAATAATCGACCAGATAGGAGCAGGCGCTCAGCACGAACAGCCAGCCCCAGACGAGGAAATAGAGCCGGATCGAGTGGCTCTCGCCCGTGCCCTGGCTTCCAGCCGCGTGCATCGGATCCTCCTACCAGAGATAGAACAGGGCGAAAATGAAAACCCAGACGAGGTCGACGAAGTGCCAGTACAAGCCGACGATCTCAACGTTCTCGTAGCGCCCGCGCTGGCTCGTGAAGAAACCGCGTCGACCGGTGTCGAAATCACCCCGCCAGACTTTCCGGGCGATGATCAACAGCACGATGACGCCGATGGTCACGTGGGTGCCGTGGAACCCGGTAATCATGAAGAATGTCGAGCCGAACTGATGCGCTCCCCAGGGGTTTGACCAGGGGCGCACGCCCTCGCGGATCAGCTTCGTCCACTCGAAAGCCTGCATGCCCACGAAGGTGGCGCCGAGCAGCGCGGTGACTCCCATGAGCAGGGCCGTTGTCCGGCGGTCACGCCGATAGCCATACGCGACCGCCATTGCCATGGTGCCGCTGCTGGAGATCAGCACAAAGGTCATGATAGCGATCAGAAGCAGGGGCAGCTTCGCGTGCCCGATCTCAAGCGAGAAGACCTCGCTCGGATTCGGCCATGGCACCATCGTCGACATGCGGACCGTCATGTAGCCGACGAGAAAGCAGCCAAAGACGAAGGTGTCGCTGAGGAGGAAGATCCACATCATGGCTTTGCGCCACGAGGCGCCGGTGAAGGCCTGGCGGTCGGCTCCCCACTCGTCCGAGAGGCGCTGCCGCCGGGTCGGCGGGCTCTCCGCGGAACTCATCGATCGTAGGAGCGTGTCGGTCATGGCGGCCTCTCGCGGCGGTCAGACGGGGCGGCACACGGCGTCGATGAGACCCGACCACGGTGTCCTGAACAGGAATCCGAAAACGACGAGCCAGATCGCCAGGAGCGCGTCCCAGTAGAGGATGCAGAGATCGATTCTCCCGCTCACCCGCGCCCGCGATCCGGCCCGTGGAGCGGCGAGCGTGATCAACCCGAGGGCGGCGATGCCGCCTGCGAGGTGCAGGCCGTGCAGGGCTGTGATCAGGTAGAAGAAGGATCCCGCGGCATCTGCCGTGCGCCCGAGCCCCGCCTCCCAGAGCAGCCTCCATGCGAGGCCCTGTCCGCCGAGAAACATGACACCTGCCACCGCCGCGACGCGGAGCGCGACTTGCGCCCCGTCCGAGTCGCCTCGCCGCTCTGCCGCTCCTGCCCCGTGGAGCGCGAGGCTCGCGACGGCCAGGAGGCCTGTACTGAGCCAGAGAAGGCGCGGATCGACCGGGATCCGCGCGCTTCCGGGCGGCACCCGCATTCCGTAGGCCGCGATCAGCAGCGCGAAGAGCAGACCCACCGCAGCCAGGAAGACCCCGAGACCCAGCTTGGCGGCCCCCATCTCTCGTCCCGGCGCCAGGACCGCGGGCGGGCCGGCCCCCGGACGATGTCCGGTTGCTTGCTTCGCCATGCGGAGATCGGCTTCGCTCAGGCGCCGCGCCGGCTCGCTGAGCCCGGATCCGCCTGGATCGAGCGGATCCGAGATCAGCCAGGGCTTGGCGGTGAGCTGCTGCCGCGCCAGCCACCGCGCCGCGATGGCGCCGAGCCCCGCGAGATAGAGGAGCACCAGGGTCACGGCGCCGCTCCCCCCGGAAGTGGGCCGGGCTGGTTCTGCGGCACGAAATCCTGGTCGGCGCCGGGCACGCTGTAATCGTAGGGCCAGCGATACACGACGGGCAGCTGCGCGCCCCAATTGCCGTGCGCGGGCGGGGTCTCGGGTGTCTGCCACTCCAGGGTCGTGGCGCGCCAGGGATTGCTTCCGGCGGGCGCCCCGCGCGTGAGGCTCCGGATCAGATTGCCCAGGAACACGACCTGCGCGGCTCCGACCAGGAAGGCCGCCACGCTGATGAAGGCGTTGAGCGAGGCGACCGAGTCGGGGACGAAGCCGAGCCCCGTGATCTCGAAGTAGCGTCGCGGCACGCCGAGCAGTCCGAGATAATGCATCGGAAAGAAGATCGCGTAGGCACCCAGGAACGTGACCCAGAAGTGCACACGGCCGAGCCGCTCGTCGAGCATCCGCCCGGTCACCTTGGGGTACCAATGATAAATTCCGCCGAAGATCACGAGGATCGGCGCGACGCCCATCACCATGTGAAAATGGGCGACCACGAACAGGGTGTCCGAGAGCGGGACATCAACGACGACGTTGCCGAGGAACAGGCCGGTGAGGCCGCCGTTCAGGAACGTCACGATGAACGCGATCGCGAACAGCATTGGGACCGTAAGGTGAATGTCACCCTGCCACAGCGTCAAGATCCAGTTGTAGACCTTGATGGCGGTCGGCACCGCGATGATGAGCGTGGTCGTCGCGAAGAAGAATCCGAAATACGGGTTCATGCCGCTCACGTACATATGGTGCGCCCAGACCACGAAGCTGAGAGCGCCGATCGCGACGATCGCCCAAACCATCATTCTATAGCCGAATATGTTCTTTCGGGCATGCGTGCTGATGAGGTCGGAGACGATGCCGAAGGCCGGCAGAGCCACGATGTAGACCTCGGGATGGCCGAAGAACCAGAACAGGTGCTGGAACAGAATCGGCGTGCCGCCGCCGTACTTGAGGCGCTGCCCGGCCTCGATGATGGCGGGCATGAAGAAGCTTGTCCCGAGGAGGCGATCGAGAAGCATCATCACGGCCCCGACAAACAGGGCCGGGAAGGCGAGCAGGGCCAGGACCGTCGCCGTGAAGATGCCCCAGATCGTGAGTGGCATGCGCATCAGCGTCATTCCGGGTGCCCGCGCCTGCAGCACCGTCACGACGTAGTTCACCCCGCCCATCGTGAAGCCGATGATGAACAGGATGAGCGAGGCGAGCATCAGCACGATGCCCCATTCCTGCCCGGGCGTGCCCGAGAGGATGGCCTGGGGCGGATAGAGGGTCCATCCGGCGCCGGTCGGCCCGCCAGGCGCGAAGAAGCTGGCCACCAGCACCAGCACGGCAAGCAGGTAAATCCAGTAGCTCAGCATATTTACGTAAGGAAATGCCATGTCCCGTGCGCCGAGCATCAGTGGGATCAGGTAATTGCCGAAGCCGCCGAGGAACAGGGCCGTCAGCAGGTACACCACCATGATCATTCCGTGCATGGTAATGAACTGGTAGTACTCGGAGGGTCCGATAAAAGAGAGGAGGCCCGGGAAGCCGAGCTGGAGCCGGATGAGCCAGGACAAGACGAGGGCCACGAGGCCGATCGCCATGGCGGTGCCGGCATACTGGACGGCGATGACCTTGGCATCCTGACTGAAGACGTAGCGCGTGAGCCAGCTGTGCGGGTGATACAGCTCGACCTCATCCAGTTCCGAACCCGGGAAGGGACCTGCGGTCCCGACAGGCGTATCGGCCATGGCACGTCCTCTCAGTGGTCCTCGGCCATCCGTCGTCGGAGGCCGGCGTCGCGTGGTTCCCTGGTGGGTCGGGCGGCGAAGTTCGAGAAAGTCTTCTGCTGGTCGAGCCAAGTCCGGTAAGCGGGCTCCGCGTCCACAACCACGCGTCCGCGCATGGCGTAATGGTTGACGCCGCAGACCTCGTTGCAGATCGCGTCGAAAGCGCCCGTCCGGGTCGGCGTGAACCAGAAATAGGTCACCGTCCCGGGGATCACGTCCATCTTGGCCCGGAATTCCGGAACGTAGAAGTCGTGTACCACGTCGAACGAGCGGAGCAGCAGCTTCACGGGCCGCCCGAGCGGGAGGTGCAGGTCGCCCTCGTCGATCACGACGTCGTCCTGC
Source organism: Methylobacterium sp. CB376 (assembly GCF_029714205.1). NCBI lineage: Bacteria > Pseudomonadati > Pseudomonadota > Alphaproteobacteria > Hyphomicrobiales > Methylobacteriaceae > Methylobacterium > Methylobacterium sp. CB376. The sequence continues at coordinate 4,373,167 of NZ_CP121648.1, forward strand.
CCGGCCGGGTCGTCCGGATCGAGGCCGAGCGGATTCGTGTCGCTGACGAACTGGATCCCGGCGGCACCCAAGCGCCCATCGGCGCCGGGCAGGCGGTAGCTCCAGCGCCATTGCTGGGCGACGACCTCGACCTGGGAGGCCGAGTCCGGGACTCGCACGAACTGCGCCCAGACCGCGAGACCCGGGGCCAGCATCGCCGCCACGCCGAGCGCCGTGACCGCCGTGAGCCAGCCCTCGAGACGCCGGCTCTCCGGCTCATAGGCCGCCCGTTGCCCGGGGCGATGGCGGAAGCGGGCAAGACAATAGGCGATGAACAGCACGATCAGCGTAAAGACGGTGCCCGTGATCCAGAACGTGATGATGAGCGTCGTGTCTATGTAGCCCCAGTTGGATGCGATCGGCGTCCACCACCATGGGCTGAGGAGATGGAAGGCGACCGAGCCGAGGGCGATAAGCACGAGAACCAGCGGCATGGCCAGCTCCTGCATCCGTCTCAAGGGCCGGGACAGGATCCACGCGGCCCATCGTGACGAGGCGACGACTCCTGGAGCGCTCCTCGCCAGCGGGGAGACCGGTTCGGCGTAACGGAGCGCGAACACTCACGGCTTCAGGGAAGCACGGCACGCCGGTAGAGGTGCCACGTTGCGTGCCCTAGGATCGGCAGAACGAGTGCGAGCCCGACGAAGAGCGGCACCATGCCGATGACCAGCAGGCCCGCAACGATGAGGCCCCAGAGGATCATCACGAGCGGGTTCTCCTGCAACAGCGCCACCGACGTCTCGATCGCCGTCCCGGCATCGGCTCCTCGGTCGATGATCAGCGGGAACGACACCGCGCTGACCGCGAGCGCGACAAGCGAGAAGGCTGCGCCGACGAGGTTGCCGAACACGATCAGCATCCAGCCCCTCGGGGTTGTCAGCACCTCCTCGGCGAACGCGAACACCGAGTCGTGCGTCGCTCGGCCGAAGAGAGCCCAATACAGCCCCATCGCAGCGATGAGCCAAGCGATGAGAATCAACATCAGAAGGAACCCGACCGCCGCGATCGCTCCGCCGTTCCGGCCGGTCAGGAGCTCGTAGGCATGGGTCCAAGCGGTGTCGAGGCCCTGCTCCCGCCGCCGGCTCAGCTCGTAGAGCCCGACCGCCGCGAAGGGGCCGATCAACGCGAAACCGGAGGCGAGCGGGAAGAGGATCGGGATGAGATCATACTCGAAGATCACGGCCGCGATGATGATGCCCGCTATGGGGTAAATGGCGATGAGGAAGATCACATGCGTCGGCATTGCCACGAAATCTTCAAATCCTCTTGCCAGGGCCGTCAGAAGGTCCTGGCGAGTGATCGAGCGCAGGCGCGGACGCACGAATGTCTGGTGTGAGTACTCGGCATGAAGCATCGTCATCGCCTCGCCCTCCATATGGAAGACTCGAACTGCGTCAGGTCGTGAATTCGTCCTTATCTCGTAAATACTGCCAAGCTTTCGCGCGCGAACCCGGACGCGCGAACCCGGACCTTATACGATTAATTTTTGCCGCTGTCGCGAAATTTCCATTGGTGAGTGGAGGCCCCTGTCGGCCCGACGTGGCCTTTCGATCGTCAGGCGTCCTCGCGCGCGCTTTCTGATCGTGTGCTTGCCGCCGAGCCGTCATGCCACGCTGCGTCTCGCATCGAGACGACCGATGATGCCGCGGATCATGGGCGTACGCCCGGTTGGGTGGCGGCCTCGTGCTTCTGAAGGAGTCATCAGGTGATCGCCCTGCGCGGCTCCGCCGTCGTGGCGCAGGGGGCCATCGACCGAAGACTGTCGTGCACTTCTCCGCCCTCCTGTCGCGGCTTCGCCCGCGGCAGCAGGGGTTCAGGCCCCTCAGGCTTCCTCCGTGCTGCGCGCGTGCTGCGCGCGAGCCCCGATCGCGAACAGGTGGGCCCACACCGCACGCTCCCGCGTGAGCCGCGGAAACACTTTCTCGAACGCCGCGATACACTCCTCTGCCGACGGATCGTGGAGCCGCCTCACGATCTCGATCGAGCGCTCATGGCCAGAGGTCTTCACGCCCGCCAGCATCTGCACGTCATATCAAGGCTTATCACGATCCTCTTCGATCGGTCTCTCCAACTGTATGAACGGAATGTCGAGCACCTGTTCCAGTGAAACCGCCGATCGGCCGCCGAGCATTGCGCCAAGATTCTGCTTCCGTCACTGAAGAATGACTTTCACGCGACGCTCGAAGGCAGCCTCTTAGGGAGACAAGTTCTCGCGGCCGAGGCATGTGGGCTGACAGAGTGCGAGTGGGCGGACGAACTCGCCGGCCTCGGCTGCCGACGATCCGTCGCGGTCGCGATGGCGGCTCGTGCCTGGCGTTCTGTCCTGGCGACGCCCCGACGAGTTGCACGGCCCGCCTGCGCCGCACGATCAACGGTACCGCGTTCGGCCAGGAGGTTGATCCACGCCTCCTGCGCGTTGACGGTCCCCCGGATCTTGGTCCGGCCGAAGGGTGAGCCCCCGGGTCTCATTCGGCGGCCTCTCGGGCCGCCGCCGAGGCGAATTCCTGGGGCGTCCGCCACCCCAGGGCTTTGTGAGGGCGGCTCTCGTTGGACTGCCGTCGCCACGCCTCGATCTTGGCCCGGGCATCGGCCAACGACGAGAACCAGTTCGCTTTCAGGCACTCGTCGCGCAGGCGACCGTTGAACGACGAGACCAGCGCATTGTCGGTCGGCTTGCCAGGACGCGAGAAGTCCAGCGTGACGCCGGTCTCGTACGCCCCGATCTCGTCCTGCCGGGCCACGGAGGGGACGTCTCGCGCAAGGTCGCCGGCAGCCAGGTCGCGCGTCACGGCCGTGAGGGCCCCCACGCGCCGGGCGACCGCCCGACCGATCAGCGCGGCCAGGAGGGCGACCATGCCGGCGGCCGCAACGACACGCTCGAGGAGGCTGAGCCGGGCGGCCCTCCGGGCGGCCCTCACCTGGCCGGCCGTGTCGTCGGCGTAGACGCCCGATCCGATGATCCAGCCCCAGGGCTCGAAGCCCTGCACGTAGGAGATCTTGTCGACCGGCCGGCGCTCGCCCGGCTTCGCCCGAAGGTACGGCACGAACCCTGCTCCGGCCTTGCGGACCGTGTCCACCATGTCGCGGAACAGCGCCTTGCCGGTCGGGTCGAGGGTCTTGGTGAGGTCGGCTCCGTCCAGGTCGGGCCTGAGGGGATGCGCGATCATGCGGGGGTGCATGTCTTTGATCCAGAAATACTCCTTGCCGTCGCAGCGCATGGCCCTGAGGGCCGCCACGGCGAGAGCCTGGGCCTGCTCGCGGGTCATCTTGCCGGCCCTCTCCTGGTCCGCGAAGCCGGCGACGGCGCCGTGGGCCGCCTCGACCAGCTGGCGCGCCTCGACCAGCTGGCGCGCCTCGACCAGCTGGCGCGCCTTGGCCATCCGGGCCTCGACGACGCTGTCGCGCAGGGCGAGCCCGGCGAGGGCGATGACGACGCCGATCCCGACGAGAGCGGCGGCGGGAATGGCGTGGAGCTGTGCCCTGATCCCGAGCTGCACCGGATCCTCCCCCTGAATGCCCGCCTTTGCGACGGATGCAGGCCTGAGAAGATGCCGTGTCTACACTTATATCTTCTTGGCAGGGCGCTTTCTCATTTAATGCAGGGCGCAAACACACAGCACATCCGAAGCCCTGAAGGAATTTCGGCTTATGTCATTCGGACGAGACTGGCGCAAACGCGGCCGCACCAGCGGATGTGGGCCGTTGGATCCACGCACCCGGCTCGCCGCTGCGGCTCCGGGATGCGGTGAGAACCACCATCGCGGCCCATCGTTGCTCCAGCGCTCAATGGGATCGCAGAAATCCAGCTTAGATAGATTGTTCTAACTCTTTCTGCGGCCAAAGATCGAATTAGAAGGCAAATATGAGCTGAAGGACAGTCACGATTTAGGCAAAGTTTACGTTCTCCTGCTCTGACAAGGGTCAGAACGGCAAGACAGAGTACGATGATATTCGAAAAGGCGGCGGCCATGCTCCTTGAGAATGACGAGGCGCGCGACGCCTGCGACGATGGGACGGGGACGGAACAGGGCAATGCTGCCCTCCTCCCGGCCGTCCTGGAGACCATGGATCAGGGTCTCATGATGATCGACGCCGAGGGTGTCGTGCGCGTCTGCAACGGCCGCGTCATCGAGATGCTCGATCTGCCTCCCGAGATGATGCGGGCGCAGCCCAGCTTCGACCAGGTGCGCCAGTACCAGCTCGGTCGGGATGAGTTCCGCCGCTCTCCGAAGGAATTCCGCCAGTGGGTCGCGGATACCGGATTGAGGCCGCGCCACCACGTCTACGAGCGGGAGCGACCCAACGGCCGCATCCTGGAAATCCGCACCGTGCCCCTCCCCGGGGGCGGCGCCGTCCGCACCTACACCGACATCACCGACCGCAAGCGCGCCGAGCAGCAGGTCGCCGCCAGCGAGGCCCGCTACCGCGCCCTCGCCGACGGCCTGCCGCAGATGGTCTGGGTCATGCGCGCCAGCGATGGCGAGTTGCTCTACCGCAACGCGCGCTTCGCGCACTACTACGGCGAGATCGGCACCGCGCGGGGGGAGCGCGTGGAGCGCAGCCACCCCGACGACGCCGCGCGGGTCGCGGCGGAGTGGGCGCGGTGCCGGGCCGAGGGCTGCCCCTTCGAGATCGAGGTGCGCCTGCGCCGCCACGACGGCGTCCATCGCTGGCACAAGCTCGTCAAGATCCCGGTGCGCCACGCGGGCGAGACGGTGGAGTTCCTCGGCACCGCCCTCGACATCGAGGAGATCGTCGCTGGTCGCGAGGCCCTGCGGGTCACGACCGACCGGCTGCGCCTCGCCCAGGAGGCGGCCGGTGCTGGCCTGTTCGACTGGAGCCTGATCGACGGCAGCGCCCTGCTCTCGCCGGAGACGCTGCGGCTGTTCAACCTGCCCGAGGACCGCGCGACGCGGGTCACGCAGGCGGAGTGGGCTGCCGCCATGCACCCGGACGACCTGCCGGTGCTGGCGGCCGAGACCCGGCGGGCGGTCGCCACCGGCACGACCCTGCGAGTCGAGTTCCGAATTCCCCTGCCGGACGGGTCCGATCGCTGGATCATGGGCACGGGCCGGGTGATGGCGGACGGGGATGGGCGCGCCGTCCGCGTGGTCGGCATCAGCATCGACGTCACGGACCGCAAGAGGGCCGAGCAGGCGCGGCAGGCCAGCGAGGCCGCGCTGCGGGTCAGCGAGGAGCGCCTCGCCCTCGCCCTGGAGAGCGGCAGCGACGGCCTGTGGGACTGCGACCTCACCACCGGCACGTCCTGGGTCTCCGACCAGTGGCTGACGATGCTCGGGTACCGGAAGGGTGAGCTCGACGCGGGCTACGAGACGTGGCTGCGCCTGCTGCACCCGGACGACAGGGAGGCGGTGCTGGCGCGCGTGCGCGACCACCTGGAGGGCCGCACACCGAGCTACGAGTGCGAGCAGCGCATGCGCCGCAAGGACGGCGGCTGGGCCTGGATCCTGGAACGCGGCAAGGTCGTCTCGCGGGCGCCGGACGGCACCGCCCGGAGGGTGGTGGGCACCCACATCGACATCACCGCGCGCAAGGAGGCCGAGGCGCGGGTCACCCACATGGCCCGCCACGACACCCTCACGGACCTGCCCAACCGGGCGCTCTTCCGCGAGCGCCTGGAGCAGCGGCTGGCCGAGATCCGCCGCCACGGCGGGCACTGCGTGCTGCTGGCGCTCGACCTCGACGCCTTCAAGGCCGTGAACGACAGCCTCGGTCACCTCGCGGGCGACGCCCTGCTGCGCGAGATCGCCCGGCGGTTTCGGTCGGTGCTGCGCGCGGAGGACACCGTCGCCCGGCTCGGCGGCGACGAGTTCGCGATCCTTCTCGGCGGCACGCCCCGCCTGGAGAGCGTCATGGACTTCGCCGAGCGGCTGGTCGCGTCCGTGCGCGAGCCGGTCACGCTGGAGGGGCAGCAGGTCGGCGTCGGCGTGAGCATCGGCATCGCGATCGGCCCCGAGCACGGGGAGGATGCCGACACGCTGTTCCGGCACGCCGACCGCGCGCTCTACCGCGCGAAGAGCGACGGGCGGAACACCTTCCGGTTCTTCGAGCCCGCGATGGACAGGGCGGCCGAGGAGCGCCGCCGGCTCGAACTCGACCTGCAGCTCGCCCTGCGGCGCGGCGAGTTCGTGCTGCACTACCAGCCGGTCCTCGACGTCGCCTCCCGGGCGATCGTCGCGGTCGAGGCGCTGGTGCGCTGGAACCACCCGACCCGTGGCCAGCTCGGCCCGGGCGTGTTCATCCCCCTCGCGGAGGAGACGGGTCTGATCGTGGCGCTCGGCGAGTGGGTGCTGCGGACCGCCACCCGGGACGCGCGGCACCTGCCGGAGCACGTGCGGGTGGCGGTCAACATCTCCGCAGTCCAGGTCCGGCACGCCAGCCTCGGGCAGACCGTGCGGGCGGCCCTCGACGCCGCCGCGCTCTCTCCGGACCGACTGGAGCTCGAGATCACCGAGAGCGTGCTGATGGGCGACAGCAGCCTGGTGCGGGACGCGCTGTCCGGGCTGCGCGAGCTCGGGACCCATCTGGCGCTGGACGATTTCGGGACGGGGTACTCGTCCCTGAGCTACTTGCGGCAGTACCCGTTCGATCGGCTCAAGGTGGACCGCTCGTTCATCGCCTCGATCCCGGACCAGGGGACGGTGACGATCCTGCGGGCGATCGTCGGCCTGGGCACGGGGCTCGGCATGACCGTGACGGCCGAGGGTGTGGAGACGCCCGCGCAGTTCGCCTTCGTGGAGGCCGAGGGCTGCGCGCAGGTGCAGGGCTACCTGACCGGCAAGCCGCAGCCCCTCCCTGACCTGCTGGCGACCCTTGAGGGACGCAACGACCAGCCTCCTCTGCAGGACACCTTTCCGCCCTCGCCGACACTGAAACCTCGCTCGCCGAAAGCCGTTGAGCCACTGACCCGCAGGCCGTGAGCATGCGTCAGCGTCGGTCGCCTCGCGGCTTGCAGGAGATCATCCTCAACAGCTGGAGGACTTCGAGCATGGCGCGCAATCCTCTCACTCCCTTCTCCGGCGGCCTGATCGGGGGCGGTGACCCCTTCCTGTCTCTCCACCGCGAGATGAACCGGCTGTTCGACGACGTCTTTCGCGGCGCCAGCCTGCCGGCCTCCGGAGGTCAGGGCACGGGCGCGGGCGGCTTCATCGCCGCCCACATCAACGTGTCGGAGACCGACAAGGAGATCCGGGTGACCGCCGAGCTGCCCGGCGTGACGGACAAGGACATCGACGTCAGCCTCGATGACAACGTGCTGACGATCCGGGGCGAGAAGAAGTTCGAGCAGAGTCAGGGTGGCGAGAAGGAGAACTTCCATTTCGTCGAGCGCTCCTACGGCACCTTCCAGCGCTCGCTGCGGCTGCCCTTCCCTGTTGATCCGGAGCAGGTCAAGGCCAGCTTCGAGCACGGCGTGCTCACGATTGCTCTGCCCAAGACCGCGCAACAGGAGCGCTCGCGCAGGATCCAGGTCCAGAGTGCCGGAGGCCCGCAGGGCGGCGGGTCGGGCGGCCAGGGCATGAGCGAGGCCCAGGGCACCTCCCCGCAGAGCAGCCAGGGCGGATCCGGAGCCTAGAGCCGTGGCCGGCCCGCGCGGTGCGGGCCGGTAAGGCCACGCCGAAGACCTGATCCGCTGTCCGGACGATCACGTCCGGACAGCGGATGATCCGGGATCTGGTTGATCGAAGCGGATCCCGGATCACAAGCCCGCGCGGCGCCTGAGCGCGGCGCCTGAGCGAAGCCCACATCCGCATGGCGACGCAATCCGTCGGATGTCGGATGATAGTGTGAACGGCTCCTGCCACACGTGCCGAAGTGCCGGGGTAAGATCGTTCGTTCGGATCTCAGGAGCCGTTCATGGTACATGTTGAGCACTGCCGGCCTCGGTCCGACGAACAAGGTCATGCAGATCCACGGCATCAATGATCACGGCGGCGTCGCCCTCAAGATCGACTTGAATTCGCTGAAACCGATGGCGATCGCGAGGAATACGGCTGTGATCGGATGCTCTGCGAGCCGAGCATCTCACTCCCGAAGGGGCCGGATCGAGACCGATCAAGAGCGATGGGTCACTCGGTCCCGGGTGGCGGCCTGCGAGCCCGACGGCCTCCTCGAACGCGCTGTCGCGATGGCGCGGAAGTGCTGATATATCAAAATGCTCGCAACCGCGGCGAAGAAGCACCACACTGATATATAAGTTAATGGATAGAAATATTTTGAACCAATAAGGATTAGCACGTTGCCGAGGCCCATCATAATGATCATTCGATGACTGGAAAGGAGCAACGGAATGCTGATCCCGGCCAAGTAGATGTATTCGATTCCGGCGATCCGACTGAAGTCGCTGTGGTAGAAAATGCTGTGACCGAGGACGTTGGCCCGGTAGGGTGAACTGATCATGCCGAACAAGAGATAGGCCGCCACGGCCAGCCCATACGGAATGAAGAGGCTGATGAACCTGCGGCGGCGAAAGTCTACCTCTGCGAGAGCTGCGCTGATCGGGATGAGCACCGGCCATATCACCTCCGCGAAGGCCAGGAAGGCATGGGTCAAGGCTGCGGTGATCAAACCACCCGTCTGAGTTTCAAGCCGAAGCCAAAGGGCGCCTTCAACCCACTGTTGGAGTCCGAAGGCGAGGGGAATGGCCGCGAGCGGCACTTGCCGCCACGCCTGCGCCCGCGCCAATGTCACGGCACCGAGGGAAATCAGGGCCGCACCGGCCGTAAAGCTTGCTGTTGCCGAAAAGCACATCCGGAGGGCCGCCTCTGCCGTACATCTGGCGCCATGCTCGCGGGATCCTCCGAGCTGGCATTGATTTCGATTAATGGCGGTGATCAAGCGCTGCGGGCGGTGCAAGGAGGCCGAACAGGTCGTGGCCCTGCCCCGGTTCGTGGTCCGGGGCCTGTGCAAGTTCTCGGGCGAAACAGGGCCGTCCCCACGTCGCGGATCCGCCCAGGGAGCGTCGCCGAGACGCGCAGACGGGGGTGGGGCTATCGATCTGCCGGACCATCGCGGAGGCCCATGGTGGGCCTCTCACGGCCGAGCGCAACAGAGCCGGCGGGGCGACGTTCCGGTTGGCGCTGCCGGCCGTGACCGAACGAGAGCTGATCGATGCCGGTTAGAGCGGTCGTGCACGCCGTCGATGGCCCGGAGGCGATGCGGGAGTGCGTGGCGTTCCTGCTCGCCGCGCAAGGGTTTGCGGCAGGCAACGCGACGGCGCGGAGCTGGTGCTTGCCGCCCCACCGGATTGATGATCGGCTGCATGGTTTCCGGCATTCGCCCGCTCGCTCCGCGAGGGGGCCGGTTCCTCATGGCGGCATACGCCATCCGGTTGATGGCTTCGCCATCTCCGATTTCGGCCATGCGGATGTCGGCTTCGCTCAGGCGCCGCGCTCAGGCGCCGCGCGGGCGCGCGATCCGGGATCCGCTTCGATCAAGCCGATCCCGGATCAGGGGGCAGTATGTCGTGACGCCTGACGATAGCGATGACCGATGTCGCATGTCAGGCGCAGATGTCCTGGAAGAGGTAGAAGCCTAACCGGTCGGCCGCCTCGCGGGCAGCCCAGGGCTGAAAGCCGACCGGCACGTCTGCCTCGCTGCGGGCCGTGTAGCCGTAGGACCAGTTCTCTGGCGCGAGAAAGGCCGGCACCGGCATGTCTTCACGGACAGCGCAGCACACGCCCGGTTTGTGCTTGCGCAGAAATACATTGTAAGCGTCGCGCAGCTGATCTTGTGCCAGCATGGCGTCCTCCCTTGCTCCCTCGGCTCGGCTATTCGAGCGGCCTGAGACCCGCCGCTCATTGATCCAGCGCAAACGGATCCAGCAGGATGCGCGCCACGGGACCTATGTAGAAACCCCTAAGGGATGTCGCGGAATTTTCAGATCGAGAGGTTGTCTGCCACACGTCTGTCGACTCACCCCAGCAGGTCACGCGCGCCTCGGTCTCACGGCCGCGCAGGCCGAGGGAGCACCGGCGATGGTCCTGAAGCACTCCGGCCTCATCGCCTTTGCGGCAAGAGCGGCGCTCGGAGCGGCCGCGATCGTCGCCGCCGCAGATCCTGGCATTCGGATCGCTTACTCGGATGGAGCAGTGCAGGCGCGTGTCGAAAAGGCGGCGCGGCAAACGGACCGGGTGATCCGCGCCAGGATGATCGAGGCGGCCCAGCACTCCGAGCTCCAAGTCGGGCAGGTGACCGGCGGTGATGGGACCAGCGCCCGCGGGCGAATGGTCGTGGCTTCCCACGCGCAGTGAGAAGGCTGGACAGCCATGGTGTTTCCCGATGCATCGCTCCTCGACGAAGCGGCTGAGGAACTCGCATTCCTGAGGACCGTCCTTCGGTCGAGCCGGCCAAGTCCCGCTTCCACGCCCAGGGCTGGAAAGGCGGGAGCGGTCTCTGATGCGCGTGCACTCGAGCTCGCGGCCGACCGCGATCTGGGTCGTGTCCCTGACGGCGGTGTAGCGCGACGCTAACGAGGCAGCCGGCCCGCGCGCCCGTCACAGCTCTGCGCCCGCGAGACCGGCACGTCGACCTGCCGCAGCTTGGCCACGACCTCCTCCGGCTCGCGCTTCCTCGTTCCCATCGCGCCCGTCCTCCGGCCCAAAGCCATGATTCGGACCGGACCACTCCGACGGCGGCTGAGCGGGGGCGGTGGCCGGTGTTAGTGTTCAATCGATAAATAAGCATTGACAGGATCTCCCGCTGCCGTCAGTTTATCACTTGATAAATGACTGCGGCCCGGGCCGGTGCATTGCGGCGCCCGCCCACCATGGAGGAACGTCATGGCCATTCGGACGGGGTCCGCCGGCAGGCGGGCGATCATCGTCGGCGGCTCCCTGGGAGGGCTGTTCGCGGCCCTGCTGCTGCGCCGGGTCGGCTGGCAGGCCGAGATCTACGAGCGTGTCGGCGCCGAGCTCTCCGGCCGCGGCGCCGGGATCGTCACCCACGCGGAGCTGTTCGACGCCCTCGAGCGGGCCGGCATCGAGCGGGGGCGGGCCGAGATCGGCGTGGCGGTGGCGGGGCGCCGGGTCCTGGCCCGTGACGGAAGCATCCTCGCCGAACGGGCCCTGCCGCAGGTGCTCACCGCCTGGGGCCACCTCTACACCCTCCTCCGGCGGGCCCTGCCCGACAGCTGCTACCATCGGGCCCGCGGCCTCGTGCGGGTCGAGGAGGGCCCCGAGGCGGTCACGGCCCATTTCGCGGACGGCTCCACCGCGCGCGGCGACCTCCTGATCGGGGCCGACGGCATCGGCTCGGCGGTGCGGGCGCAGTTCGCGCCCGAGGCGGCGCCCCTCTACGCCGGCTACGTCGCCTGGCGGGGACTCGTCGAGGAGGCGGACCTGTCGGGGGAGACGCGCGCCGCGCTCTGCGACCATTTCTGCTTCGCGCTGCCGCACGGGGAGCAGATCCTCGGCTACCCCGTCGCCGGGGCGGGCGACGCGACCGTGCCGGGCCGGCGCCGCTTCAACTTCGTCTGGTACCGGCCGGCCGCTCCGGAGACCGGGCTGAGGACGCTCCTCACCGACCTCGACGGGGTGACGCACCCGCTCTCGATCCCGCCGAACCGGATCCGTCCGGAGGTCACGGCCGCGATGCGGCGGGACGCGCGCCGGCTCCTCGCGCCCGCCTTCGCCGAGGTGGTGGAGCGCACGGCGCAGCCCTTCCTGCAGGCGATCCAGGACCTTGAGACGCCCCGCATGGTGCTCGGGCGCCGCGCCGTGATCCTGGGCGACGCCGCCTTCGTGGCGCGGCCCCATGTCGGCATGGGCGTGACCAAGGCCGCCGGGGACGCGCGCGCCCTCGCGGAGGCGCTCGACGCCCACCCGCACGACCTCGCGGCGGCCCTCGGCCAGTTCGAGCGGGCGCGCCTCGCGCCCAGCCGCGCCGTGGTCCGGCGGGCGCGGGAACTCGGCGCCTTCATGCAGGCGCAACTCCTCACGCCGCGGGAGCGGGCGCTCGCCGAGCGCCACCGTGCTCCCGAGGCCGTCATGGCCGAGACGGCCGTGGCGACCGGGCTCGCGGCCTGAGCAACGATCACCACAGCAGGAGGGACGACACCATGGAGATCGAGCGGATCGCGGGCCATCCGGCCTTCCGCCGGCTCGCCTTCGAGCGCGGCTGCCTCGGCCTCGGCCTCGCGGCGGCGATGGCGGGGGCCTACTTCACCTACATCCTCACCATCGCGTTCCGCCCGGCCCTCCTCGGCCTGCCGGTCGCCGAGGGCTCCGCGATCAGCTGGGGCATCGTCGCCGGGGTGGGACTCCTCGGCCTCGGCTTCCTGCTGACGGCGATCTACGTGCTCGTCGCCAATACCCGCCTCGACGCCCTGAGCCGCCGCCTGCAGGAGGACCTGCGATGAGGCCGCGCCTCCTCCCGGCCCTGGTGCCGCTCGCCCTCGCGGCGGGACCGGCGGCGGCCGACGCGCTGTCGGGCCCGTCGAGCCGCCAGGCCCTGAACCCGGTCGCCATCGGCCTGTTCCTCGCCTTCGTGGCCGTGACCCTCGCCGTCACAATCCGGGCGGCCCGGCGCGGCACCCGCACGGCGAGCGACTTCTACGCCGCGGGCGGCTCGCTCGGCGGCGTCCAGAACGGGCTCGCCATCGCGGGCGACTACACGTCCGCGGCCACGTTCCTCGGAGTGACGGCGCTCGTCTACGGCTCGGGCTACGACGGGATGATCTACGCGGTCGGCTTCCTGGTCGGCTTCCCGATGATCCTGTTCCTGATCGCCGAACCCCTGCGCAATCTCGGCCGCTACACCTTCGCGGACGTGGCCGCCTACCGGCTCGCCGAGATCCCCGTGCGGCTGGTGGCGGGGCTCAACACCCTGGTGATCGTGCTCCTCTACCTGATCGCCCAGATGGTCGGGGCCGGCAAGCTGATCGAGCTCCTGTTCGGCCTGCCCTACGCCACGGCGGTGGCGCTGGTGGGCGTGCTGATGATGCTCTACGTCGCCTTCGGCGGCATGCGGGCGACCACCTGGGTGCAGATCATCAAGGCGGTGCTCCTGCTTGCCGGGACGGCGCTGATGGCGGCGCTCATCCTCGCCCGGTTCGGCTTCAGCCTGGAGGCCCTGTTCGCGCGGGCCATCGCGCTGCATCCCAAGAGCCGCGCCATCATGGCGCCGGGCGGGCTCGTGCGGGATCCGGTCTCCGCGCTCTCGCTCGGCCTTGCGCTGATCTTCGGCACCGCCGGCCTGCCGCACATCCTGATGCGGTTCTTCACCGTGGCGGATGCGCGCGAGGCGCGGCTCTCGGTGCTGGTCGCCACCGGCTTCATCACGGTGTTCTACACGCTGCTCTTCGTGCTCGGCTTCGGGGCGATCGCCCTCGTGCTCGGCGAGCCCGCCTTCACGGACGCGGCCGGCCGCCTGATCGGCGGCCCGAACATGGTGGCGCTTCACCTCGCCGACCGGCTCGGGGGCGCCCCGCTCCTCGGCTTCATCTCGGCCGTCGCCTTCGCGACCATCCTGGCGGTGGTCTCCGGGCTCGCGATCGCCGGGGCCTCGGCGGCGAGCCACGACCTCTACGCCCGCGTCCTGCGGCGCGGCCGGGCGAGCGAGGCGGAGGAGGTGCGCGTCTCGAAGGGCGCGGCGGTGGCGATCAGCCTCGCCGCCATGGCCCTCGGCCTCGCCTTCGAGAACCAGAACATCGCCTTCCTGGTCGGGCTCGTCTTCGCCATCGCGGCGAGCGCCAATTTCCCGGTGATCGTGCTCTCGGTCTCCTGGCCGGGGCTGACCACGCGGGGAGCCGTCGCGGGCTCGCTCGCCGGGCTCCTGTGCGCGCTCGGCCTGATGATCCTCGGCCCGGGCGTCTGGACCGCCGTGCTCGGCCTCGGGGCGGCCCCGTTCCCCTACGACAACCCCGCGCTCTTCTCCGTGCCGCTCGCCTTCGTGACCGCGGTGGCGGTCTCGCGCCTCGACCGCAGCGCGGCCGCCCGCGCCGTCCGCGCGGCCTACCGCGCCCAGCACGTCACCGCCCAGACCGGCTTCGACCGGCCCCGGCCGGTCGCCGCCCACTGACCGAGGAGGACCCATGACCGAATCCCCCGCCCATGCCTGGCCCGCGCCGCCGGCCGACTGGCCCGAGGCCCTGCGCCGGGACTTCGCCGACCGCGCCGGCAACGGGCAGGTCGGCAGCCGGCTCGTCTCCGAGACCGACCGCGTCCGCGTCTGGCTCCTGACCCTGAGGCCCGGCGAGCGGATCGGCTTCCACACCCACGTCCTCGATTATTTCTGGACCGCCATCACCGCAGGGCGCGCCCGCTCGCATTACGGGGACGGGCGGGTCGCGGAGGTGTCCTACGCCCCCGGCGACACGCGGCACCATCGCTACGCGCGGGGCGCCTTCATGGTCCACGACCTGGAGAATATCGGCGACACCGACCTCGTGTTCACCACGGTGGAATTCCTCGACAGCGCCAACCCGCCCCTGCCGCTCGGTCGCGACGCGGCCATCGCGGTCCCGGCCGGGCGGTGACCGGCCGGTCAGCCCCCTCGGCCGCGCAGCCCGCGCGGCCCCGCCCCGGCCCGGTGGTCTTCCCGCGACGCCGCGTGGTAACCTGCCGCCGTGGATGCGACGACGAAATTCGTGACGGCCCCCCGACGCCCGTCCGCGGCGCAGCGCGCCCCGGTCCGCGCGGGCGAGGCGGGGCGCCGGCGCCTGAGCCCGGCCCAGCGCGAGGAGGAGATCGTCCGCGAGGCGGTCGGGTTCTTCGCCGAGTTCGGCTTCGAGGGCCAGACCCGGGAACTCGCCAAGCGGCTGAACATCACGCAGCCGCTCCTCTACCGCTACTTCCCGACCAAGGACGCCCTGGTCGAGCGCGTGTACCAGGAGGTGTTCCTGCGCCGCTGGAACCCGGCCTGGGAGGAGGCCGTCCAGGACGCCTCCCGCCCCCTGCGCGAGCGGCTGACCGCCTTCTATACCGATTACGCCAGCGTCATTCTCACCTACGAGTGGATCCGCCTGTTCATGTTTGCCGGGCTCAAGGGCCTGGACTTCAACACGCGCTATCTGGATCTGCTGCGGGAGAGGATTTTTTCGGTCATCATCGGACAGTTGCGCGAGGAGTTCGGCAGGCGCCCGCTCGCGGACAAGCCGGCCACGCCGCTCGAGATCGAGGCGATCTGGAGCCTGCATGCCGGCATCTTCTATCTCGGCGTGCGCAAGTTCATCTACAGCATGCCGGTCGACGACATCCCGGCCATCGTCGGCATGAAGGTTAAGATGTTCCTCGACGGCGCGGCCTCGGTGATCGGCGTCGAGGAGGACGCGCCCTGCGCCCGGTGAGGCGGTCCGCGGCCGGGTCGGGATCGGGGCGCGGGCGGCGCCGCGCCCCGGGAGGCCGGTGAGGGCGCGTCGCGCGTGGGCGCGGGAGAGCGCTTTCGGACAAGATGACATGGCTCTGGTTGTCTCTCGGAAGCTCGTCCGGGGAGAGAATCCCGTGATGGCGACGGGCCGCCATGGTGCCGGAATCGATGATGCCGGGGCCGCGCCGCACGGCGCCGGCTGAATCTGCGGGACGAGGAGGCGCGGATCGCCGGGCTGCGGGCCGACCTCGTGGGATCCGGCCGCCGCCAGGGGGCTGCCGGCCTGACCGGGGCGGCCCGGTGGCTCGGGCGCGACTCGGTTGCACGCTGCCGCGTTGCGACCACGAACGTGTCACAGTGCTCCTCGCGAGACCGTGAGGAGTATCGGCGTGAACGCCTGCAGCCTGCCGCCCGAGCCGCCCGACCACCCCTTCATCCCGGGTGGCAGCGAACTCGGCGCGCTCGTGCGCGCCCACGATTGGGCGGCGACTCCCCTCGGGCCCCTCGAAACCTGGCCCCAGAGCCTGCGCACCGCGGTCGGGATCGTGCTGCTCTCGCCCGTGCCCATCGTGATGCTGTGGGGCGAGGACGGCATCATGATCTACAACGACGCCTACTCGGTCTTCGCCGGGGGACGGCACCCGCAGCTCCTCGGCTCCAAGGTGCGCGAGGGCTGGCCCGAGGTCGCCGATTTCAACGACCACGTCATGAAGGTGGGGCTCTCCGGCGGCACGCTCGCCTACAAGAACCAGGAACTGACCCTGCACCGCTACGGCCGGCCCGAGCAGGTCTGGATGGACCTGGACTACTCGCCGATCCTCGACGAGCGCGGCCGGCCCGCCGGGGTCGTCGCCATCGTGGTCGAGACCAGCGAGCGCGTGCGGGCGGAGCGCCGCGAGGCCTTCCTGGCCGGGCTCGCCGACGCGCTGCGCGACCTCGCCGACCCGCTCGCCGTGCGGGAGGCCGCGACCCGCAGCCTCGGCCTCCATCTCGGCGCGGACCGCGTCGGCTACGGCGAGGTGAGCGACGCGGACGGCGCCCCGCGCCTGACCATCGCGCAGGATTGGTGCGCGCAGGGCGTCGCCTCCATCGCCGGCCAGCACGACATGACCCGCTACGCCTCCGCCTTCCTGGCGGATTTCCTGGCCGGCCGGACGGTCGTGTTCGAGGACATGCGCAGCGATCCCCGGACCGCCGGCCAATCCTCGGAGGCGGCCCACGCGCGCCTCGCCGTCCGGGCGCAGATCGTCGTGCCGCTGGTCAAGGCCGGGCGCCTCTCGGCCGTCCTCTTCGTCCACTCGGTCGAGGCCCGGCCCTGGTCGGCCGACGACGTGTCGCTGGTCGGGGAGGTGGCCGAGCGCACCTGGGCCGCCGTCGAGCGGGCCCGGGCCGAGCGCATGGTCCAGGAGCGCAACGCGCGGCTGGAGATCCTCGCCGAGGCGATCGAGCGCGCGCCCGCGGCGCGCACGCTGGGCGAGCTGATGGAGATCGTGGGGGCCGCGGCGCGGCGCCTGTCGGGGGCGGACGGCGTCACGGTCGTGCTGCGCCGGGGCGAGCAGTGCTTCTACGCCATCGAGGACGCGGTGCAGCCGCTCTGGAAGGGACGCCGCTTCCCGCTCGTCTCCTGCATCTCGGGCTGGGCCATGCTCAACCGCCGGACCGCGATCGTGGCGGATGTGCGCGCGGATTCCCGCGTGCCGCAGGATCTCTACACGCCCACCTTCGTGCGCAGTCTCGTGATGGTGCCGATCCTGGCGGACGGCGAGGCGACCGCCGCCATCGGCGCCTACTGGCCGGAGGTCCATCGGCCGCCCGAGGGCGAGGTCGCGACGCTGGAGGCGCTCGCGCGCACGGCGGGCGCGGTGCTGCGGCGCCTCGACGCCGAGGAGGCGCTGCGCCGCCTCAACGAGACCCTGGAGACGCAGGTCGCCGAGCGCACCGCCGACCGGGACCGCATGTGGCGGCTCTCGACCGACGTGATGCTGGTGGCCCGCTTCGACGCCACGATCACGGCCGTGAACCCGGCCTGGACGACCCTGTTCGGCTGGCGCGAGGACGACCTCGTGGGCGGCCGGTTCACGGATTTCGTCCACCCGGAGGACAGGGAGGCGACGCGGGAGGAGGTCGGCCGGCTCTCCGAGGGGCTGACGACGCTGCGCTTCGTCAACCGCTACCGGCACCGGGACGGCAGCTACCGCTGGCTGTCCTGGACCGCGGTGCCGGACGAGGGGCTGATCCACGCGGTCGGCCGGGACATCACCGTCCAGCGCGCCCAGGGCGAGGCCCTGGCCAAGACCGAGGAGGCGCTCCGGCAGGCTCAGAAGATGGAGGCGGTGGGCCAGCTCACCGGCGGCCTCGCCCACGACTTCAACAACCTGCTCACCGGCATCGCCGGCTCCCTCGAATTGCTGCAGACGCGCGTGGCGCAGGGCCGGACGGGCGAGCTCGACCGCTACATCGAGGCGGCGCAGGGGGCCGCCAGGCGCGCCGCGGCGCTCACTCACCGGCTCCTCGCCTTCTCGCGGCGCCAGACCCTCGCCCCCAAGCCCACCGACGTGAACCGGCTCGTGGCGGGCATGGAGGAGCTGATCCGGCGCAGCATCGGCCCGGCGATCGCCCTGGAGATCCTGGCCGGGGACGGCCTCTGGCCGATCCTGGTCGATCCGAGCCAGCTCGAGAACGCGCTGCTGAACCTGTGCATCAATGCCCGCGACGCGATGCCGGACGGGGGCCGCATCACGATCGAGACCTCCAATGCCTGGCTCGACGAGGAGGCGGCCCGCCCGCTCGATGTCCCGGCGGGCGAGTACCTGCTCCTGTGCGTGACGGATACCGGCACCGGCATGCCGCCCGACGTGATGACCAAGGTCTTCGACCCGTTCTTCACGACGAAGCCCCTCGGCGAGGGCACGGGGCTCGGCCTGTCGATGATCTACGGCTTCGTCCGGCAATCCGGCGGGCAGGTGCGGATCGCCTCCACCCTCGGCCAGGGCACGACGATGGGCCTCTACCTGCCGCGGCACCGCGGCGAGGCGGAGGCGCCCGAAGCCTCGCCCGCCCTCGCCGTCGCCCCCCGGGCCGGGCAGGGCGAGACGGTGCTGATCGTCGACGACGAGCCGAGCGTGCGCATGCTCGTCACCGAGGTGCTGGAGGATCTCGGCTACGTCGCCATCGAGGCGGCGGACGGGCCGTCGGGCCTGAAGGTGCTGCAATCCGGCGCGCGCATCGACCTCCTGATCACCGATGTGGGGCTGCCCGGCGGCATGAACGGCCGGCAGGTCGCCGACGCGGCCCGGGTCACCCGCCCGGACCTCAGGGTGCTGTTCATCACGGGCTACGCGGAATCGGCGGCGATCGGCCGGGGGCTGCAGGAGGCCGGCATGGCGATCCTGACCAAGCCGTTCGTCATGGACACGCTCGCGAGCCGCATCAAGGACCTCATCTCCGGCCAGGGCTGATCCCGACGGTGACGGGAAACGACCGTCGGTTCCGTTGTCGAATCGTCGTCCCGAGGCGTCGGCTTCGTTCGCCGTCGACGGCAGAGCGGCGTCGCCGATCGCGGTCCTGGGCGCCGCCGCGCGGGGAGGGACGCGTCACGGTCGGCCCTCACGGTCGGCCCATGCGGCGCCCGCCGGGCTTGCAAGACGCGGTCCCGTTCCGCACGAGGGCGGTGGTGGGGCGCAGCGGCGGGGAGCGGCGGCATGACGGGGCTCAGCCTTCAGGACGCGGCCAGGAGGGCGGGGGTGAGCCGGTCCGCCATCTGGCGGGCGATCAGCGCGGGCCGGCTCGCCGCGCAGCGTCGCGAGGACGGGGAATTCCGCATCGCGCCCGCCGAGTTGCAGCGGGTCTACCCGCGCGCCGCGCCGCCGGACAATCCTCTCGACCAGGAGGCGCAGCGGGCCGACGCGGTCGCGCTGCGCCTCCGGCTCGCCGCCGCGGAGGCGGAGATCGGGGGCCTGCGCGAGATGGTGGAGGAGCTCCGCCGCGCCCGCGACCAGTGGCAGCAGCAGGCCGAACGGCTGACGCGCGCGCTCGCGGCGCTCGGCGCGCACCGGTAGCCGCCCGTCTCGGCGGGGGGCGGCGTCTCGGACGCGTGCCGACGATGCACCCGCCCGTGCCGGGCCGAGCGGCCTCATCCGGCGAAGCGGGGCGCCCGCACGCGGCGCGCACTGCCCGCCGGGGATCCGGCCCGCACCCACGAACCAAGCGCGGCCTCGCGCGTAAGACTGCCCGCGCGAGGTTGCGCGGACGAGCAGCGGGCCCATGACGCGGCAGCGATTCCGGCACGAGGAACGGCGGACACGGCGGGGCGCCCGGATCGTCGAGGGCTTGCGGTGGGTCACGCGGCCGCTCGCCGCGCCCGATCCGCTCCTGTGGGCGTTGATCGCCGCGCTCCTGGCAGTCGACGGGGCGTGGCTGTGGGCGGCCGGGATCGCCCTCGACCCGGCGGGTTTCGGGGGGCTCGCCGGCCTCGTGGCGGTGCTGCTCCTCGGCGCTTTGTTCTGGAGCCGGGCGACCTCGCATCCCGCCCTGCGCGGCATGGCGCTCGCCTCGGCCGGCCTGATGGCCGGCACGGCGGCGCTCGGCCTGCTCCACTACCTCGCCGCCACGCTGGGGCGTCCCCTCGCCGACCCCGTGCTCATGCGGGCCGAGGCGGCGCTCGGCTTCGACTGGCGCGCGCACGTGGCGCTGGTGGAGCGCCACCCCGCCGTCGCGCGGGCCCTCGCGCTCGCCTACCATTCGAGCGGTCCGCAGATCGCCCTGGTGGTGATCGTGCTCGCGGCGACCCGCCGCATGGGCCGGCTCTGGGCCTTCGTGCGCCTGTTCTGCGCCGCGCTGGCCTGCGCGGTCGCCGTCTCGGCCCTGCTGCCGGCGGTCGGCCCCTACGCCGCCTACGGCCTCGCCCCGCCGGATCCGGATTCGGTCGAGACCGTGGGCGCCCTCTGGCACCTCCACCCCCTCGCGCAGCTGCGCGCGGGCAGCCTGCGGGTGATCGCGCTGCAGGACATGCGCGGCCTCGTCACCTTTCCGTCGTTCCACGTCAGCCTCGCGCTGATCACCGCTTGGGCGCTCGCGCCGGTGCCGGGCCTGGGAAAGCCGGCGATCCTGGTGAACGCGGCCGTCGTGCTGGCGACGCTGAGCGCGGGCGGGCATTACCTGCCCGACCTGCTGGCCGGCGCGGCCGTGGGCGGCGCGCTGCTCGCCCGTCTCGTCCTGGCCCGCCGGCCGGCCGCGCCCACCGAGGCCGCCGGCCGGCTGATCCCGAGCGCACTCTCCCGCATCGTGCCGCGCCGGGAGCGCGCCTGATCCCGCCGGCGTCCCCCCGGACCGAGGGGCCGCCGCGCCGTGCGCGACCGCACGGAAGCCGGCGGCGCGCCCGTGTCGGATGGGCGCCAGGGAGACTCTCGATCACCGAGGAGGCGCGCATGACCCGCCGCGACACCGATCCGGGACGCACCATCGCGGCCCTGGCCGACGACCTTCCCGACGACGTGCTCGACCGCGCCGTCGGCGGC
Organism: Methylobacterium sp. CB376; assembly: GCF_029714205.1. Classification (NCBI taxonomy): domain Bacteria; kingdom Pseudomonadati; phylum Pseudomonadota; class Alphaproteobacteria; order Hyphomicrobiales; family Methylobacteriaceae; genus Methylobacterium; species Methylobacterium sp. CB376. The sequence continues at coordinate 4,394,046 of NZ_CP121648.1, forward strand.
CGAAGCTACTCCGATTTCGGCCTGGGCGAGCTGACGCCGAAGGACCCGATCGCGGTCGGGTCGCAGCAGGCGGGCATGACCTTCCGGATCTCGGCCTTCCAGATCGTCGACATCTTCACGCAATCGCGCGGATCCGGCGGCGGCGGCGGCGGAGTTTGATGAGCGACGCCATTGACCGCCGCGTGGGCGGGCGGGGTCGGCCGCGCGAGCGCGGCACACCACGAGTTGCGCTCGCGCCCTCGCACGCGCCTTGCTACGGGCAATCCATGTCTCAGCACACCCTCCGCGCCTGTCTCAGCGCGCTCCGTCTCGCCAGTTGGTTCTGTGTCGTCCTGATCGTCTGGCTCTCGTGGATCCCGCGCGAGTGGGAGATCCGCACCGGCCTGCTCGGCCAGATCGAGCACGTCATCGCCTATTGCGGGGCGGCGGCGCTCCTGGCTACCGCCTACCCGCACATCCGCCGCGCCCCGCTGAGCGCCGGCCTGGTCGGCCTCGCGGGCCTGCTCGAAGTCGGGCAGATCTGGGTTCCGGGCCGGACCCCGCAGGTGATTGACTTCGCGGCCAGCAGCGCGGGGGCGATCCTCGGCGTCCTGCTCGGGCGCGCGGCGCTCGCGGCGGCCGGCTGGGCGGCGCGTCGGGGCGCCTGAGCGCCCGCGCCCGGCGTCGATGGCGCGCCCGCCCGGCGCCGGCGGCGCGGGGCCCGCCTCGCGCTGGCGCGGGGCCCGGGTGGCACCGGTCGCCGTCCCGCTCGAGGATGGATCCCGCCTGCGCCGACCCGCCCTCCCGCGCGGCGCGCGAACCGCCGCCGCCACGCCGGTCGCACTCAGCCTTTATCAGTCAAATTGCAATAAAATTGTCCGTGACGAACGCGATGAGTTGGACGATCAGTATCAATCGAAAGTTAGGACCGGAAGCCTAGCCTCAGCTGGTCTAATTTGCGGCCGGCCCGTCATGCTCCTTCGAAGACATTTCTTGCGCAGTCAGGACGGGAGCAACTCCGTGGAGTTCGCCCTGCTCACGCCCGCGCTGATCGTGCTCGCCTTCGGCCTGATCGAGTTCGGGCTGATCGTGTACACGCTCAACAGCGCCGAGAGTGCCGCGCGCGACGTGACGCGCCAGCTCGCCACCAACCGGATCAGCGCCGCCCAGGCGTCGGACGCGGTGATTCGCCAGCTCCCGGCCTGGGTCGCGGCCGGGACCACGATCAGCGTCACCCAGACCGCGCCGGGCGACCCGGCCAACAACCGCTTCACGACGGACGTCGCCTTCTCGGCCGCGGCGGCGACCCCCACCACGCTCCTGAACTGGGCCTATGGCAGCGTCGTCCTGCACGCCCGGGTCAGCATGCAGCAGGAGCCCGGCTCATGAGGCACTTCTTCCGCGACCGCGCCGGTCAGATCACCGTGCTGGCGAGCCTGCTGTCGCCGGTCGGGCTCGGCGTCGCCGCCCTGGCGATCGACCTCTCCACCCTGCAGATGGTCAAGCAGCGGCTCAAGGTGACGGCCGACGCCGCCTCCCTGGCGGCCGTGGCCGTCCTGCCCGACACGGGCACGGCCCTGAGCCGGGCCCTCGCGATCGCGGCGGACAATGCCGGGGCGGGCGCCGGTTCGGTGACGACGGCCGCCGACGTCCAGTTCGGCAGCTACGATTCGGCCACGCGGACCTTCACGGCCGGCGCTACGCCGGCCAACGCCGTGCAGGTCACCGCCTCCCGCAGCGAGGCGCGCGGCAACCCGGTCATCACCGGCTTCGCGCGGGCGCTCGGCTGGGCGACGCCCGACCTCTCGGCCAGCGCGGTGGCGGTGCGGTTCTCGCCGGCCTACTGCTTCCTGGTCCTCGACCCCTCGGCCTCGGGCGCCCTCAGCGTCTCGGGGACGGGCCGCCTCTCGGTGCCGAATTGCGGCGTGCAGGTGAATTCCACCTCCGCCTCGGCCGCCACCACCGGCAACAACAGCACCGCCCAGGCCCGCAGCTTCTGCATCACCGGGGGCTATTCCGGATCGAGCTTCAGCCCCGTGCCGATCACCCGGTGCCTTCCCGCCGCCGATCCCCTGGCGGACATCCCCGAGCCCGCCCCACCCACCGCCGGCTGCTACTACAACGGCCTCAACACCGGCTCCGGCATGACGCTTCCCTCGAACGTCACCTATTGCGGCAAGATCACGCTGAACGGAAACGGCAATTTCAACCTGCAGCCTGGCCTGTACTATTTCAAGAACGCCACTGTCGAATTGCTGCAGAACGCGTCCCTGGCGGGATCGGGAGTGACGATCTTCCTCGACGCGACCTCCACCCTGAAATTCGCGGCCTCCGGGACGGTGAACCTGAAGGCGCCGAGCACCGGCCCCTATCGGGGCTTGCTGATCTTCCAATCCCGCAGCGCCTCGGCGACGACCACGAGCGTGGTGCGCGGCAGCCCCGACATCCTGCTCGACGGGACGATCTACCTGCCCAGCGCGACACTGAGCATGACCGGCTCCGGCACCGTCAGCGACGTCGCCAAGAGCGGCTACGTCATCGCCGGGCGGGTCAACTACAACGGATCGGTCACGTTCAACTTCGACGTCTATTCGGACGTCCTGCCCGCGGGCTTCAAGTACAGTTCGGGCTTGGTGGAGTGAGGCCGGGCTCGCCCGGCGGCCCTCTGCCCCTGCACCTCCGTCCGGGCGCCCGGCCGCGGGATCCGGGGCCGGACCGTTCCCGAACCGGCGGGGGCCGGGTGGGCGGTGGGACCCGCGCGTCGAGCGGGCCGGCGGACCGGGGAGAGCCGCTCCCTCGCCGGCAGCCGACGCGGCCGCCGCGCACGCGGCCCGGAGCGCCTCCTCACGCGCGGCGGCCCGCTGGGGCATCCCCATGCGACCGCGCCCGCGCAGGCCCGCGACCACGACGGCGAGGTGGCCCTCGGCCGTGTCCCGCGGCGGGGGCCACCAGTTGCAAGATGCTCTCGGCGCGCGGAGCGTCCCTCCGCGCTGAACGGACGGGAGAGAGGGACAGCCGCCCCGCCGCTCAGGCGACCGAGTGCCTCGCCATCAGGCGCGCGAGTTCGGCCTCGGCGACCTCGCGCGCCTCCGCCTCGGATCGGTGCGGCCGGTCCGACCGGCGGTAGAGCTTGCCGTGGTCGCGAATCGCCCAGGTGTAATGGCCCGCCGCATCGCGGCTGGGCCGGATCTCCAGCGTGAAGCAATGCTGCCCGTGCGCGTCCATGACCCGGATATGGAGGCCGGCGCCGCGGGTCCAATGCGGCGAGATGGCTAGTGGCCGTGATGGACGGCGGACGGGCGTCGCGCCGGCCACGCCAGCCGCCGGCGGAGGGGCCGCCCGTCACCGGCCCGACCGCCTCACGGCCTCGCGGCGCCGCCGCCGCAGTCCCAGGATGGTGCCGGGCGCGTCGCGACCAGCCGCGCGGCGCGGGCGGAGGCGGATCGCTGGCCCCCCTCTTGCAAATCCCGCCGCGCACCGGAGGGGTCCCGCATGAACCGACGCCAAGTCCTGACACTCGGGGGCGCCGCCCTGGCCTGTCCGGCCCTCGCCCGCGCGGCGAGCGAGACGACGCTGCGCTTCGTGCCCTACGCCGACCTGGCGCTGCTCGACCCGATCATCACCACGAACTACGTCACGCGGACGCACGCGCTCCTGGTCTTCGACACGCTCTACGGGACCGACGCGCAGTTCCGGCCTCAGCCCCAGATGGTGGCGGGGCACGAGGTCGAGGCCGACGGGCGCCTCTGGCGGCTGACCCTGCGGGAGGGCCTGCGCTTCCACGACGGCAGCCCGGTCCTCGCCCGCGACGCGGTGGCGAGCCTCAGGCGCTGGGCCGTGCGGGACGCCTTCGGCGGTGCGCTCTTCGCGGCCCTGGACGAGATCTCGGCACCCTCCGACCGCGTGGTGCAGTTCCGCATGAGGCGGCCCTTCCCGCTGCTGCCCCAGGCGCTGGCCAAGCCGACCTCGTACGTGCCGGTCATCATGCCCGAGCGCCTCGCCGCGACGCCCGCGACGAGCGCGGTGCCGGAGATGGTCGGCAGCGGTCCCTACCGCTTCGTCGCGCAGGAGCGGGTCCCGGGGGCGCTCGCGGTCTACCGTCGCTTCGCCGAGTACCGGCCGCGGGAGGGGGGCGAGGCGAGCTTCACGGCCGGGCCGCGGATCGCCCATTTCGAGCGGGTCGAGTGGCGCACCATGCCCGATCCCGCCACCGCGGCGAGCGCGCTGCGGGCCGGCGAGGTCGACTGGATCGAGCAGCCCGCGATCGACCTCGTGCCGCAGCTCGCGCGCGCCCGGGGCGTCACGGTGGCGGTGGTCGAGCCGGCGGGGCTGATCGGGCAGATCCGCTTCAACCACCTGCAGCCGCCCTTCGACAACCCGGCCATCTGCCGGGCCTTCCTGGGGGCGGTCGACCAGACCGAGATGATGGACGCGGTGGCCGGCACCGATCCGGCGATCCTGCGCGGGCCGGCCGGCATCTTCACGCCGGGCGGGCCGATGGCCTCCGAGGCCGGGATGGAGATCCTGACCGGTCCCCGCGACATCGCCCGCAGCCGGCGCGAACTGGAAGCGGCCGGCTACCGCGGCGAGCCGGTGGTGCTCCTCGCCGGCACGGACGTGCCGCGGATTAACGCGGTCTGCGAGGTCATGGCGGAGGTCTGCCGCCGGCTCGGCGTCGCCCTCGACTACGTCGCCACCGATTGGGGCACGGTCAACCAGCGCATCCTCAACCCGAAGCCCCTGGACCAGGGCGGCTGGAGCCTGTTCGGCATCTTCTCCGGCGGGCTCGATCACCTCTCGCCGGCCTACCACCTCGCGACCCGCGGCATCGGCCGGGCCGGCGTGCCGAGCTGGCTCACCGACGCCCCGCTGGAGGAGCTCCGCGACGCGTGGTTCGCGGCGCCCGACCTCGCCGCCCAGCAGGCGATCGCGGCGAAGATCCAGGCCCGCGCCCTCGCGGTCGGCGCCTACATTCCCTGCGGCCGCTACGTCCAGCCGACGGCCTACCGGTCGGAGCTGACCGGGATGCTCACCGGGCTGCCCCTGTTCACCAACCTGCGGCGGGGCGGGTAGCGCGGGAGATCGGCACGTCGTCGCGCGGACGGCTCGGCCGGCCCTCGGCGGCCTGCGGGACCGGTCCGCTCGCCCCGGACGACGGCGACCGGACCCCCTCATCCCCGATCCGCCAGATCCCTTCGGGATGGCGGATGTGGGCGTCGCTCAAGCGCCGCGCGGGCTTGTCATCCGCTGCGATCAACCGGATCCCGGATCAGGCCAGCGGGTTCTCCGCCGCGGGCCGGTCGTGGAGGTGGCAGGCGGCCTCCTGGTCGGGGGCGATCCGGCGCATCCGAGGCACCTCGCGCCGGCAGCGCTCGAACGCGAAGGGGCAGCGGGTGTGGAAGCGGCAGCCCGGCGGCGGGTCGATCGGGCTCGGCACGTCGCCCTTCAGCACGATGCGGTCGCGGGCGGCGCCCGGCTCGGGCACCGGCACCGCCGAGAGCAGCGCCGCGGTGTAGGGGTGCTTGGGAGCCGCGAAGATGCGGGCCCGCGCGGCGATCTCGACGATCTGGCCGAGATACATCACCGCGACCCGGTGCGTCATGTGCTCGACGATCGCGAGGTCGTGGCTGATGAACAGCAGCGCGAGGCCGAGATCCCGCTGCAGGTCCTGCAGCAGGTTCACCACCTGCGCCTTGACCGAGACGTCGAGGGCCGAGACCGCCTCGTCGCAGACGATCAGCGCCGGCTCGGGGGCGAGCGCCCGCGCGATGCCGATGCGCTGGCGCTGGCCGCCGGAGAATTCGTGCGGGTAGCGCGCGCCCGCATCCTTCGGCAGGCGCACGAGGTCGAGGAGGGCGGAGATCCGGGCGTCGAGGTCGCGGCCGCTCCGCGCGAGGCCGAAATTGCGCAGCGGCTCGGCCAGGATCTCCCGCACCCGCATGCGCGGATTGAGGCTGGAGAACGGGTCCTGGAACACCACCTGGATGCGCCGCCGCAGCGGCCGCATCGCGCCCGCCGAGAGGTCGTCGATGCGCTGGCCGTCGAGCACCACCTGGCCCGAGGTGGCGTCGGTCAGGCGCAGGATCGTGCGGCCGACGGTCGATTTTCCGCAGCCGGATTCGCCCACGATCGACAGGGTCTCGCCGCGCTCCAGCGTGAAGCTGACGCCGTCGACCGCCCGCACCGCGCCCCGGCGCAGGGGAAAGTGCTTGGTGAGGTCGTTGACTGCGAGGAGCGGCGGCTTCATGCGGCGGCCGCCTCCGCGGGGGCGTGGTGGCAGGCGGCGAGGTGGCCGGGCGCCTTGGGGGCGATCGCCGGCGCCACCGCCCGGCACAGGTCGGTCACGGCGGGGCAGCGCCCGGCGAAGACGCAGCCGGTGATGCGGCTCTTGAGGCTCGGCACCTGCCCGGGGATCTCGGCGAGCCGGGTCTGGCTCCCGCCGAGGGAGCTGCCGAGGCGCGGCACCGCGCCGAGCAGGCCCCTCGTGTAGGGGTGGCGCGGCCGCGCGAACAGGGCCTCGACCGGCGCCTCCTCGATCTTGCGGCCCGCATACATCACGATCACCCGGCTCGCGACCTCGGCCACCACCCCGAGATCGTGGGTGATCAGGATGATGGCGGCGCCGACCCGGCGCTTGAGGTCGCGCATCAGGTCGAGGATCTGGGCCTGGATGGTGACGTCGAGGGCGGTGGTCGGCTCGTCGGCGATCAGGAGCTTCGGGCTGCAGGCGAGCGCCATGGCGATCATCACCCGCTGGCGCATGCCGCCCGAGAGCTGGTGGGGGTAGCCCCGCACCCGCCGGGCCGGCTCCGGGATGCCGACGAGGCTCAGCATCTCGACGGCGCGCGCCTCCGCCCGGCGCCGGTCGAGGCCCTGGTGCAGCCGCAGGGTCTCGCCGATCTGGCGGCCCACGGTGAGGACCGGGTTGAGGCTCGTCATCGGCTCCTGGAAGATCATGCCGATCGCGTTGCCGCGGATCTGCCGCATGGCGCGCGGCGGCAGCGCCAGGAGATCGCGGCCCTCGAAGCGGATCGCCCCGGTCGAGCGCCCGACCCGCTCGGGGATCAGGCGCAGGATCGAGTTGGCGGTGACGGACTTGCCGCAGCCGGATTCGCCGACGATCGCCACGGTCTCGCCGGTCTCGACCTCGAACGACACCCCGTCCACCGCCCGGTTGATGCCGTCCGGCGTGCGGAAATGGGTCCGGAGGTTCTCGACTTCGAGGAGGGCCATGGCGGCTCCGCGGCGGGTCAGGATCGGAGGGAGGGGAGCCGCGCGCGCCGCCCTCCCGGCGCGGGCGCGTCACAGCCGCTTGGCCATGCGCGGGTCGAGGGCGTCGCGCAGCCCGTCGCCGACGAGGTTCACGGCGAGCACGGTGAGCGACAGGAACAGGGCGGGGAAGAACACGATCGTCGGCTTCACCTGCCAGAGGGCGCGGCCCTCCGCCATGATGTTGCCCCAGGAGGGCGTGGTCGGCGGGGTGCCGGCGCCGATGAAGGAGAGGATCGCCTCGGTGATCATCGCCGAGGCGCAGATGTAGGTCGCCTGCACGGTGAGCGGCGCCAGGGTGCCCGGCAGGATGTGGCGCCCGATGATCGCCGGCACGGTGCTGCCGCTCGCCACCGCGGCATCCACGTAGGGCTGCTCGCGCAGGGACAGGACCACCCCGCGCACGAGGCGCGCGACGCGCGGGATCTCCGCCACGGTGATCGCCGCGATCACGTTCCCGACCGAGCCGCGGGTGAGCGCCATCAGGGCGACCGCGAGCAGGATCGGCGGGATCGCCATCACCCCGTCCATCACCCGCATGACGATTCCGTCGAGCGACCGCAGGAAGCCCGAGACGAGGCCGATCGCGAGCCCGATCCCGGAGGCGAGCGCCGCCACCGCGAAGCCGACGAGGAGCGAGACCCGGGCCCCGTAGATCACCCGCGAGTAGATGTCCCGACCGAGCATGTCGGTGCCGAACCAGTACTGCGCCGAGGGCAGCCGCGTGCGCCGCGACGGCGACAGGGCGGTCGGGTCGACGGTGAACAGGTACGGCGCCAGGACCGCGCAGGCCAGCATCAGCAGCAGGATCGCCGCCCCGACCGCCACCGCCGGGTGGCGCCGGATCAGGCCCGGGAGGCCGCCCCGGCGGCGCACCGGCGGGAAGAGGTCGGGCAGGTCCGGCGCCGCCGCGACCGGGCCGGAGGGGTCGACGGTCGCGCTCAATAGCGGATCCTCGGGTCGAGCAGCACGTAGACGAGGTCGATGCCGAGATTGACCAGCACGTAGCAGAAGCTGAACAGCAGCACGACGCCCTGGATCACCGGGTAGTCGCGGCGCAGGATGGCGTCGACGGTGAGCCGCCCGAGCCCCGGGATGACGAAGACGCTCTCGGTGACGACGGCCCCGCCGATCAGGAGCGCGATGCCGAGGCCGATCACCGTGACGATCGGCACCGAGGCGTTCTTGAGCGCGTGCACGAACAGGATGGCGCGCCGGCCCAGGCCCTTGGCGGTCGCGGTCTTGATGTAGTCCTGCGCCAGCACTTCGAGCATCGTCGCGCGGGCGATCCGGGCGATCAGCGCGATGTAGACCGAGCCGAGGGCGACCGCCGGCAGGATCAGGTTCTGCAGCCAGGGCCAGAACCCGGCCGAGAGCGGCGTGTAGCCCTGGACCGGCAGCCATTCGAGTTCGAGGGCGAAGACGTAGGCGAGCAGGTAGGAGATCACGAAGACCGGCACCGAGAAGCCGAACACCGCCAGCGTCATCACCAGCCGGTCGATCAGGCTCCCGGCCTTCCAGGCCGCCGCGACGCCGAGCGGCACCGCGACGGCGATCGACAGGACCAGCGTCACGACCATCAGCGACAGGGTCGGCTCGATGCGCTGGCGGATCAGCGCCGTCACCGGCAGGGCGGTGAAGATCGAGGTGCCGAGGTCCCCCTGCAGGATCTGCCAGGCCCACTCGCCGAAGCGCACCAGGAAGGGCCGGTCGAGCCCGAGGGTCGCCCGGATCCGGGCGACGTCGTCGGGCGTCGCCTGGTCCCCGGCGATGATCGCCGCCGGGTCGCCGGGCGCGATGTAGAGCAGGCTGAACACGAACAGGGCGACGACGGCCATCACCGGGATCGTCGCCAGGACCCGCCGTCCCGCATAGGCCAGCATGCGCGTCTCCGCGGGTTCACGCCGATTTCGACACGCCCCAGAAGAAGGGCAGGGGGCCCTTGGTGACGCCGCTCAGCGATGTCCGCCACGCCTGGTAGGTGAGGAAGAAGCCGGTCGGCACGTAGACCACGTAGTCGAGGGCGGCCTTGTTGAGGCGGCGCATGGCGGCCTTCTCGTCCTCCGGCGTCGCCGCCTCGAACCAGCCGGTGATCGCGGCCTCCACCGGCGGGCTGTCGGGCCAGCCGAACCACGCCTTGTCGCCGTTGGCCCGGATCGCCGTGTAGCCGACCGGGCTCAGGCAATCCGCCCCGGCATGCCAGGTGTGGAACATGCTCCAGCCGCCGTCCTTGGGCGGCGCCTTGGAGGCGCGGCGGGCGCCGACGGTGCCCCAGTCGGTCGCCACGAAGTCGACGTTCATGCCGAGCTTCTTGAGCAGGTCGGCGGTGACGTCGCCCTGCGCCTTGGTGATCGGCTGGTCCTGCGCCACCACGCAGGTCACCGGCTCGCCCTTGTAGCCGCTCTCGGCCAGGAGCTTCCTGGCCGCCGCGAGGTCGCCGCCGGGCTTGACCACCTCGCCGCCCTCCTCGTTGTAGAGCGGCGTCCCGGGCGTGAAGTAGCCGGGCAGCGGCTTCCACAGCGCGTCGTCGTCGCCGACGATCGCCCGCATGTAGTCCTCCTGGTTCATCGCCATCAGGACCGCGCGGCGCACCAGCTGGTTGTTGAAGGGCGGGTGCAGCGTGTTCATCCGGAACGAGCCGACGTTGCCGAGCGGGTCGGCGATGTCGACCTGGATGTTGCGGTTCTTCTTGAGCAGCGGGACGAGGTCGGCGATCGGGTTCTCCCACCAATCGACCTCGCCGTTCTGCAGGGCCGCCGAGGCGCTGGCCGGGTCCGGCATGATGATCCACTCGACCCGGTCGAAGGCGATCTGCTTGCCGCCCGCGAGCCAGGAGGCCGGCTCCTGGCGCGGGACGTAATCGGCGAAGCGCGTGAACACCGCCCGCGCCCCCGGCACCCACTCGTCGCGGGCGAAGCGCATCGGCCCGGAGCCGACATACTCGGTGATCTGCTTGAACGGGTCGGTCTGGGCGATGCGCTCGGGCATCACGAAGGAGCAGGGCGCGTTGTTCTTGGCGAGCGCCAGGAGCATCTTCGGGTAGGGCTTGGTCAGCACCCAGCGGAAGCTGCGGTCGTCGACCGCCGAGAGCTCCGCCTGGATCGCCCGGATCATCAGCCCCATCGGGTCGCGGGCCGACCAGCGCACGAGGCTCGCCACCGCGTCCCGCGCCCGCACCGGCTCGCCGTCGTGGAACTTCAAGCCCGGCCGCAGGGTGAAGGTCCAGGTCAGCCCGTCCGACGAGACGGTCTCGGATTCGACCATCTGGCGCTGGGGCCGCAGCTGCGCGTCGACCCCGTAGAGCGTGTCCCAGACCAGGGCCGCGGCGTTGCGCACCACGTACTGGGTCCCCCAGATCGGGTCGAAATTGGCGAGGTTCGCCTGCGGGACGAAGCGCAGGGTCTTGGCCGCGCCCTGGGCGAGGGCCGGGGCCGGGAAGGAGGGTCCGGCGGCGAGCGCGCCCGCGCCGGCCATTGCCTTCAGCAGCGATCTGCGATCCATGCGGGTCACCTCCCCTTCGGGGCGTCGGCTCGCGCCGCGCTCCGGCTGTCTCGGGCCTCCTCGGCAAGCAGAGCGCGTGCCAAGCTCAAGCGGGATGCCACCAGCGGCCCCCGACCACCACGCCCGACGAGGTCAGGCGCCGGTCGCCGGCGAGGTGCTCGCCCGTGGTGTCGACGTAGTCGAAGCGGCCCTCGTCGAGCCGCAGGATCGTGGCGTCGCCGACCGATCCCGGCCGCAGGGAGCCGAGTTCGGGCCGCCGCAGGGCCGTCGCGGCGTTCACGGTCGTGGCGGCGATCACGTCCGGCAGGCTCATGCCGAGGCAGAGGAACTTCGACAGGGTCGTGGTCTGGTCGAAGACCGGGCCGTCGATGCAGAGGGTGTGGATGTCCGACGAGATCGTGTCGGGCGGGAATCCGTTCGCCAGCATGGCCCGGGCGGTCTTGAAGGCGAAGGAGCCCTTGCCGTGACCGATGTCGAAGAGCACGCCGCGGCGGCGCGCCGCCACCACGGCCTCGCGCACCCGGCCCTGGCCGGAGAGGGGCGCGTTCGGGAAGGGCCGGAAGGCGTGGGTCAGCACGTCGCCGGGGCGCAGGCGCTCGACCACCTCCTCGTAGCTCGGGGGCGGGTGATCGATATGCACCATCATGGGCATGCCGACCTCCTCGGCGACCTGGAGCGCCGCCTCGAAGGGCTGCAGGCCCGAGCGGCCGGAGGCGTGCAGCCCGACCCGGACCTTGATGCCGACGACGACGTCGCGGTTCGCCTCCGCGACCGCCGCCGCCTCGGCCGGGGCCATCAGGCGGATCTCCTCGCTCTCCCCGACCATGATACTCTTCGAGAAGGCGAAGATGCCCGCGAAGGACACGTGCAGGTAGGCGAGGATGCGGACCGGCGAGGGCTCGATCACGTGCTTGCGGAAGCCGAGGAAGTTGCCCGGGCCGGCGCTGCCGGTGTCCACCGCCGTGGTGACGCCGCTGTCGCGGGCGAACTGCGCCGCGTCGATGCCGAGCGAGGTGCCGCCCCAGTAGACGTGCGTGTGCAGGTCGATCAGGCCCGGGACGACGATGAGGCCGCGCAGGTCGCGGACGTCCGGGCAGCCGGTCGTGTCGATGCCCTCGCCCAGGGCGGCCACGCGGCCGCCCGCGAAGGCGACGCGGGTGACCCGGTCGATCCCGGCGGAGGGGTCGATGACGCGCGCGCCATCCAGGATCAGCTCATGAGCCATCAGACGAACTCGGTCGAACCCGCGCTCAAGCGAGCATGGCGGACCGCTCTTGTCCAGCTTATCCCTTCGCCGCGACGCGCGCTGTCCTCGGATGACGGCCCCGGATCGGGTCCGTGATCCGCCGAACCGGCTCAGGCGGGGCGCCGGATCAGGCGCGGGCGCCAGATCCCCAGCACCACGTTGGCGGTCGCGACGGCGAGCAGCACCAGGAGCGTGCCGCGCTCCGGGCCGAGGGACTGGGCGAGGGTCGCGGGATCGATCTCGCCGGCGAGGGCGCGGGCGCTGCGCCGCGCCTCCTCCTGCATCGGCCCCTGCACGCCGACGAAGCCGTACTCGAAGAGCAGGATGCCGGTGGCGAGCTTGGCCCAGGCCCAGCCGGCGGCGTGGAAGCCCCGGTGCGCCGCGATGGCGAGGAGGCCCGCGACCAGCGTCACCGCCAGCGAGGGCAGGAAGATCCAGGTCGAGACGGCCGCCATCGCCTCGCGCATCAGCGCGTAGCCGGCGAGCGAGCGCGGCGAGGGCGCGACGCTCATCATCGCGACGAGGCAGGCCATCGCGCCCATCAGGCCGATCGAGCCCATCGTGTGCAGGAATTTCAGGAAGCGTCGCATCCGTCGCGTCCCCGGGACCTCGCTCGCGCGGGAGAGTATCCCACCTCGCCGCCGCCGGGGAACCGGGGCTTGCGCGCGATCCCCGCGCCGCGCCAGGGAGGAGGCCGCGCAGCGCACGACCGGAGCGGCCCGCGATCAGCATCGACACGGTGGCGGATCTCCTCCTCGCGGCCCGCGGCGGCGCGCGGGTTCCCTGGCGGGCGGTCGCCCCGGCCGATCCGGCCGGCGCCTACGCCGTCCAGGACGCGGTCGCCGCCCGGCTCGGTCCCGTCGGCGGCTGGAAGGTCGGCGCGGCGAATCCGGAGGCGGTGCCGAACGCCGCGCCGTGCCCGGCCGCTTGCCTGCGCGGGAGCGGAGCCGTGCTCGACGGGCCGGAGTGGCGCCTGCGGGGCATCGAGGCGGAGGTCGGGCTGCGGCTCGGGCGCGACCTCGACGGCGCGGCCCCGCGGGCCGAACTGGCGGCGGCGGTGGAGGCGGTCCTGCCGGTGATCGAGGTCGTGGAGACGCGCCTCGACGGCTGGGGGGAGGCCGACCCGCTCGCGCGGCTCGCCGATCTCCAGAGCCACGGCGCGCTGATCCTCGGCCCACCCTCCCGCCTCGATCCGGCGGCGCTCGACCTGCGCACCGTCGCGGCGGACCTCAGCGTCGACGGCCGGGCGGTGGCCGCGACGCGGGGCGGCAACCCGGCGGAGGATGTCTGGCGGCTGCTGGCCTGGCTCGCCGACCACGCCGCCGCGCGCGGGCGCCCGCTGCGCGCCGGGCAGGTCGTCACCACCGGCTCCTGCACCGGGATGCTGTTCTGCGCGCAGGGGACGCGGGTGGCGGCCGAACTCGCCGGGATCGGCGCGGTGGCGATGCGCTTCTGACGCCGCGGCTCCCGGCCCCGCGGCTCACCCGGCGTCCGCCTCCCCGAGATAGCGCTGCCGCAGGTGGCCCAGGAACGGCGCGCTGGAGAGGGGCTGGCCGGTCGCCGCCACGAGGAGGTCCTGCGTGTCGAGGAGGCTCGCCCGCTCGTGCACGTGGCGGCGCAGCCAGCCGACGAGGGGCGCGAAATCCCCCCGCGCGAGGCCGGGCCGGATCCCGGGTTCCGCCGCGCAGGCCGCCGCGAAGAGCTGCGCGGCCATCATCGCCCCGAGCGTGTAGGTCGGGAAATAGCCGAAGGAGCCGCCCGGCCAGTGGATGTCCTGCAGGCAGCCGAGGGCATCGTTCGGCACCGCGAGGCCGAGGAGGTCGCGCATTCCGGCGGCGAAGGCCTCGGGCAGGTCGGCGACCGCGAGGTCGCCCGCGATCATCGCGATCTCCAGCTCCGTCCGCAGCAGGATATGGGCCGGATAGGTGACCTCGTCGGCATCGACCCGGATGAGGCCGGGCGAGACCGCGGTCGCGAGGCGGGTCAGGTTCGCGGCGCTCCAGGCGGGCCCCTCGCCGGCGAAGTGCCGGCCGAGCAGGGGGGCGAGGAAGCTCAGGAATTCGGGCGAGCGGCCGGCCTGCATCTCGATGATCAGCGACTGGCTCTCGTGCAGGCTCATGCCGCGGGCCTGCCCGGCCGGCTGGCCCCGCCACGCCGCCGGTCGGCCCTGTTCGTAGAGCGCGTGCCCGGTCTCGTGCAGCACGCCCATCAGCGCCCGCATCACGTCGCGCTCGTCGTAGCGGGTGGTGATGCGCACGTCGTCGGCGGCGCCGCCGCAGAACGGGTGCAGGCTGACGTCGAGGCGCCCGCGCCGGAAGTCGAAGCCCGCGGCCCCCATCAGCGCGAGCCCCACCGCCCGCTGGGTCTCCACCGGGAAGGGGCCCGGGAGCGGCAGCGCGGGCGGGGCCGCCGCCTGGCGCGCGCGGACGGCCTCGATCAGCCCCGGCAGGACGGCGCGCAGCTCGGCGAAGAGCGGCTCGATCAGGCCGCGCCGCAGGCCCGGGTCGTAGGCGTCGAGGAGCGCGTCGTAGGGCGAGAGGCCGAGGGCCGCGCCCTTGGCCGCGCCGATTTCGCGCTGGAGCCGCAGCACCTCGGCGAGGTGGGGCGCGAGCAGGGCGAAATCCGACCGCGCCCGCGCCTCCCGCCACACCATCTCGGCCCGCATCACCGCGCGGGCATTGGCCTCCACGAGGTCGCGCGGGACCGCCGCGGCGTGCCGGCGCACCCGGCGCATCTCGCGCAGGTTGGCCCGCGCACCGGGGTCGAGGGGCTCCTCCTCGGCCCGGGCGAGCTCCTCGTCGAGGGCCGGGGCGGTCAGGAGGTCGTGGATCAGCCCCTGCAGGGCGGCGAGCTGGTCGGCGCGGCCCTCCGCGGCCCCGTCCGGCATCTGGGTGCGGGAATCCCAGTCGAGGATGCCCGCGGCGCCCTCCAGCGCCGCGATCCGCCCGAAACCCTCCGCGAGGGAGCGATATGCGTCCATGCCCCGATCGATCCCCTGGCTGCCGACCCGCCGCGGGTCCGGCTCGCCGACCCGCCCCGCCCTGGCTATCATCCCGGCGGCGGCGCGGCGACCCGGTCGGGCCCGGCCGCGACGCGGAGCGAGACCATGGAGGATCCCACCGGCCCGGCCCTCGATCTGGCGCGCCGCCTCGAGCGCGCCTGCCTCGATCACGGCCGCAAGGCCCTCGACCTGCACAAGGCCGCCGCCTCGGCCGCCCAGGCCCGGGACCTCTACGCGGCGCAGCAGGCCTACCGGACCGCCCAGGATTCCCTGAGGCTCGCCCAGGAAACCGTCGCGGAGGTGCTGGCCGCCGTCTCGGATTTCCTGAAGCCCCTGGGGAAGGACCGCGATCCGGCGCGGTGAGGCCTGCCGGATCGCCGTAACCGGCGTGCCGGTCCGGCGAAGACGGGGCGACGGGGCGGCCCCGCGGGGCGGGCGCCGTCCGAGGAGGCGTGATGGCGAGCGCGACCGAGCCGAGCGACGAGGCGCTGCTGCCGCGCCTGCGGGCGCGGGACGAGGCGGCCTTCCGGCTGCTGGTGCGGCGCCACCACGTCCGCCTCGTCGCGGTGGCGCGCGGGGCGGGGCTGCCGCCGGAGGCGGCCGAGGAAGTGGTGCAGGAATCCTGGATCGCCGCGATGCGCAACCTCGACGGCTTCGAGGAGCGCTCCGCCCTGCGCACGTGGCTCACCGGCATCGTGGTGAACCTCGCCCGCAAGGCGGCCCGGGCCCGGCGGCGCACGGCCACCTTCTCGGACCTCGCGCCCGCCGACGCGGAGGAGGACGGGTTCGACGCCGACGCCTTCCTGGCCGACGGGCACTGGCGCCAGCCGCCCTGGCACTGGTCGGAGGTCGATCTGGAGCGGGCGCTGGCGGGGCGGCAGGTCTGGGCCGCGGTCGAGGCGGCGATCGCCGCGCTGCCGCCGCTCCAGGCCTCGGTGCTGCGCCTGCGCGACGTCGAGGGCTTCGGGGCGCGGGAGACCGAGGGCCTGCTCGGCCTCAGCGAGGCGCGCCAGCGGGTGCTGCTCGACCGGGCGCGGTGGCGCGTGCGCGCCACCTTCGAGCGCCTGACCCGCGAGGCGCCCCTGCGCAGTGCCTCGTGACCGGAACAGGGGGATGCCGATGATGCGATGCCGCGAGGTGGCGGAGCGGGCCGGGGCGGTGCTCGACCGTGAGGCGGACCTGCCGACCCGGCTGCGGGTGCGGCTGCACCTCGCCGCCTGCGCGCCCTGCCGCCGCTTCCTCGCGCAGATGCGGGCCGCCCGCGCCCTGCTGCGCGGCGCCGCGCCGCCGCCCCTCGACCCGGCCCGGGAGGAGGCCCTCGTCGCCCGGGTCCTGGGTGGGGAGCCCCGCGGCGACGAGGGCGCCTGACGCCCCGGCGCCGGTCAGGGTGCCGCGCCGCGCCACGCCGCCGCCACCGCTTCCAGGCTGGTCGCGGGCAGGTCCCGGCGGATCGCCGCCGGGCTGCGCGAGAAGCGCGGCGCGGGGGCCGGCTGCATCACCCCGTCGACCTCCAGGTAGGTCCCGCGGGCCGCGAGGTGCGGGTGGGACGGCGCCTCGCTCAGGGTGAGGACGGGGGCGAGGCAGGAATCGGTGTCCTCCAGCAGGCGGCACCACGCGTCGCGGGTCCGGGTCAGGAACAGGGCCTCGAGCCGCCGGTGCAGGGCCGCGCCGTCGCGGTCGTCGAAGGCGGGATCGTCCTCCAGCCCGACCCGGCGCCGGAACTCGGCGAAGAAGTGCGGCTCCAGCGCCGCGAGGGCGACGAAGCGGCCATCCGCGCAGGCGTAGGTCCGGTAATAGGCCGTGCCGCCGTCGAGCAGGTTGGCTTCCCGCGCCTGCGTGCCGAGGCCCTGGGCCGCGAAGTCGCTCGCCATCGCCATCAGCGAGGCGGCGCCGTCGCAGATGGCGCAATCCACCACCTGCCCGTGCCCCGTCCGCCGGGCCGAGAGGATCCCGGCCAGGATCCCCATCGCGAGGTAGAGCGCGCCGCCGCCGAAATCGCCGACGAGGTTGAGGGGCGGCACCGGGTGGCTCTCCGGCCCGATCGCCGCGAGGGCCCCGGTCACCGCGATGTAGGTGAGGTCGTGCCCGGCGCGCGCCGCGAGCGGCCCCTCCTGGCCCCAGCCGGTCATCCGCCCGTAGACGAGCCGCGGGTTGCGGGCGAGGACCACCTCCGGCCCGAGGCCGAGCCGCTCCATCACGCCGGGGCGAAAGCCCTCGATCAGCGCGTCGGCCTCGTCGAGGCAGGCGAGCACGCGGGCGCGGTCGCCCGGCGCCTTGAGGTCCGCCGTGACGGTGCGGCGCGAGCGGGTCAGCACGTGGCGGGAATAGGGATCGGCCCCGCCGGGCCGGTCGACGCGCAGGATGTCGGCGCCGAGATCGGCGAGCAGCATGGCCGCGAAGGGGCCGGGGCCGATCCCGGCGAACTCGACGAGGCGCAGCCCCGCGAGGGGCCCGGTCGCGGCGGGCGGGGCAGGCGGGGTCATGGCGCGGCAAAGCTCCCTGCGGCGCTCCCCGGCGGCGCCGGGCCGGTTCGGCGGGGGAGCGGGGTGTTCGGCGGCCCGGGCCCGCCGGCCTTCCTGGCCGGCGCCCGCCCGCATGCTACAGGATCGGGCCTGAGCGAGGGCAAGGATTGGTTCGCGCCCTCGCCGCCGGGAGGCCGCCGATGCTGTCAGACGACCAGATCCTCATCCGCGACACGGCCCGCAGCTTCGCGCAGGCGCGCCTGAGGCCCTTCGCGGCGGAGTGGGACCGGGACTCCCGGTTCCCGCGCGAGGCCGTCGCGGCCCTGGGCGAACTCGGCTTCCTGGGCATGCTGGTGCCGGAGGCCTATGGGGGCTCGGCCGTGGACCACGTCTCCTACGCGCTCGCGATCGAGGAGATCGCGGCGGGGGACGGGGCGGTCTCGACCATCATGAGCGTCCACAATTCGGTGGCCTGCGTGCCGATCCTGCGCTTCGGCACCGAGGCGCAGAAGGAGCGTTTCCTGGTGCCGCTGGCGCGGGGCGCGCAGCTCGGCGCCTTCTGCCTGACCGAGCCGGGGGCCGGGTCGGACGCGGGCGCCGTCACGGCGCGGGCGCGGCGCGTCGGCAACCGCTACGTCCTCTCGGGCACCAAGCAGTTCATCACCTCGGGGCGCAGCGCCGACCTCGCCATCGTCTTCGCGGTGACCGATCCGGAGGCCGGCAAGAGGGGCATCTCGGCCTTCATCGTCCCGACCGCCACCCCGGGCTACCGCGTCGCCCGGATCGAGCACAAGCTCGGGCAGCGCGCCTCGGACACCGCCCAGATCGTGTTCGAGGACATGGAGCTGACGCCCGACCTGCTGCTCGGGCAGGAGGGAGAGGGGCTGCGGATCGCCCTCTCCAACCTGGAGGGCGGGCGAATCGGCATCGCCGCCCAGGCGGTCGGCATGGCCCGGGCCGCCTTCGAGGCGGCCCTCGCCTACGCGGGCGAGCGGGAGACCTTCGGGCAGAAGCTCACCGCCCACCAGGCGGTGGCCTTCCGCCTCGCCGACATGGCGACGCGGATCGAGGCGGCGCGGCTCCTCGTGCACAACGCCGCGCGGCTGCGCGATGCCGGGCAGCCCTGCCTGAAGGAGGCCGCGATGGCCAAGCTCTTCGCCTCCGAGATGGCCGAGGCCGTGTGCTCGGACGCGATCCAGATCCACGGCGGCTACGGCTACCTGGCGGATTATCCCGTCGAGCGCATCTACCGGGACGTGCGCGTCTGCCAGATCTACGAGGGCACCAGCGACGTGCAGCGCATCGTGATCAGCCGGGCGCTGACGGGCTGAGCGGCGGCAGCGCCGAGGCCGGGCGATTCGCCCCGACCGGCACCGGGATGGCGCGGTCCCGGATCCGGTTCGGGCGCGGTCCGAGGTATGGGTCCGATCCGGCGGCGTGACCCCTCCCGCGCGGCGGGCGCGGGGACCTGCGCGACCCGAGCCACCCCGAAGAGGCGCCGCGCGCCCAGGATGATCCTGGCAGAGCGCCGCGGCCAGGGCGCTTGTGATCGACGAGAGAGTGCCGCGGAAGCGATGAGGTCGGGCTGTCCGCCCCGACTGACCCTGCTGAGAAGCAGGACCGACTGCCCGCTTCAAGGTCGATCGCCCCGCATTAATTTCATATGAACCATATTTCCGCTTTGCCGCGGGATCGCAGCGGTCATGCAAACGGGTGCGGGAACGGCACAGAACGGTCGAGCCGACCCGAAACCACTTGTTATCCTTAACGGCATTTTAACCCCGCGTGCGACAAAGATCGTCCCGCGACGACCGGGGCAGGCCGCCGCCGCCTCCCGCCGCACAGGCGGCGGCCGGCAGCAGGGCCCGGAAGACCCGACACGATTCGATCCTTCGCCAGCGCGAGCGGCCCGGAGCGGGGCGCTCCAGGAGGGCAACCTTGACGAGCCTGCTGACCAACTCCGCCGCGATGACGGCGTTGACCACGCTGAAGTTGATCAACGCGAACCTCGACACCACGAGCAACCGGGTGTCGACGGGCCAGCGCGTCTCGGCCGCGGCCGACAACGCCGCCTACTGGTCGATCGCGACCGCGGTGCGCTCCGACAACGCCTCGCTCGGCGCCGTGAAGGACTCGCTCGGCCTGGGGGCCTCCGCGGTGGGGACGGCCTATAACGGCATCAATAGCATCATCTCGGACCTGCAGAACATCCGGGCCAAGCTGCAGACCGCCCTCCAGGGCGGGACCGATCGCAGCAAGGTGCAGACCGAGATCTCCGCCATCCAGAACAAGATGAAGGCCACGGCCGACTCGTCCGTGTCGAACGGAGTGAACTGGCTGTCGGTGGATTCCTCGGCCACGAACGCGCGGTTTCGTCCGGTGGAGAGCGTGGTGGCGGGCTTCGCGCGCAATGCCGCCGGCACCGTCTCGTTCTCGACCATCGACGTCAACGTGAACGCGATCAAGCTCTACGACGTCAACGCGACCAGCATCACCTCGGCGGCGACCCAGGCGCAGTTCACGGCAGGCCAGTCGCTCACCGGGACGCCGCTCTTCACGAACGGGACGGCCGACTTCTCGGGCACGAACGAGGTCAACTTCACCCTCCAGATCGACCGGCTCGGCACCGCGGGTGGGGCGGCCGGAACGGCCGCGGGCGCCTATGGCGGCAAGGTGAACATCGTCCTGAACAATTCGACGCTGATAACGGCGGCAAACGATCGCTCGAAGGTCACGACGGACGAATTCCTGAGAGCCATCAACAACGTCATCGGCGCGAGCACGTTGCCCCAGACGGGAGCCGGCGGCTCCGCGGTGGCGATCACGACGGGCGGGCTGAAGGGCCTGATCACCGCCGCCCTCGATTCCTCGGGCCGGCTGGTCTTCCGCACCACGGATACCGGCGCGACCCTGACCGCCACCCTGACCGTCGGGACCGCCACGGCGGGCAACACGCTGAAGGATTTCGGCTTCGGCACGACGGCGGGGCTCGCGGCCACCGGCAAGGGCACGGATGCGGGAACCACCACGGCCCGCGGCATCATCGACACGAGCGTCGGCAGCTACGATGCCTCCTTCGGCGGCGGCAGCTACTCGATCGCCAATTTCGACATTTCGAAGCTGGTCGGGACGGCCGGCGACAGCAACCTCAAGGACATTATCGCGGCCGTCGACAAGGCCCTGGCGGCGGTCACCGATGCCGGCACCAAGCTCGGCGCGGGCAAGAACCAGATCGAAGGCCAGACGAGCTTCGTCGACTCGCTCATGAAGGCGAACACCGCCACGATCGGCACCCTGGTCGACGCCGACATCGAGGAGGAATCGACGAAGCTGAAGGCGCTGCAGACGCAGCAGCAACTCGCCGTCCAGGCGCTCAGCATCGCGAATTCCTCAGGGCAAGCCCTGCTCACCCTGTTCCGCTAAGCTCCATTCCGCCGGCCGGTGCCGATGCGGTCACCGGTTCGGCAGCCCGATGACGCGGAGACGGGACGTACGGGCGGACTGGTCCGAGGCCATTCGGCTCGGGACGACATCGCCCCGCAGCCCCGATCCCGCCCCGCACCGCCGGCGGTGTCCGCGCGTCGGGGCGGTCCTGCCGGGCCGCGGCCTCGCGCCGGCGCGATGGCAATCAGGGGGAGCGGGAAGCGCAGGCGGTCCGTCCCGTCGCGCGCAGACGGCAGGATCACGGCCGTCCGTGCCGCAGCGGAGGGCGCCCCCTTCGGAGGGCCTTCGCATCCACAATCTTCAGGACAATCCGGGCGGCATTTCGGCTCGCCCTCCTGATCGACCTTGCCACCAATGCCCTACGCTTCGGTAAGGAAGTTGGTGGAGCTGAGGGGATTCGAACCCCTGACCTCCGCAGTGCGATTGCGGCGCTCTCCCATCTGAGCTACAGCCCCGGCGAGGCGGGGGCCTTGTAGGCCGGCCCGCTTCACCCTGTCAATTCCCTTCCCGCTCCGAACCGCACGCCGTGCCTTCTCGGGCGACGAGGACCTACGGACCGCGCATGCGCTCGCTTCTCTGGCTCATCGACAACGTCATCACGCTCTACGTCTATCTCCTGATCGCGAGCGCGGTCCTGAGCTGGCTCGTCGCCTTCAACGTCGTGAACGTCCGCAACCCCATCGTCTCCCAGATCGAGGATTTCCTGTTCCGGGTGACCGATCCGGCGCTGCGGCCGATCCGGCGCATCCTGCCGAATCTCGGCGGGATCGACATCTCGCCGATCATCCTCGTCCTGCTCCTGTTCTTCCTGCGCAACCTGATGTTCGAACTCTTCGCGACGCTGGCCTGACATGACCCGGCCCTGGCGCCTCCTGACGGACGGGCTCGAAGTGCGGGTGCGGGCGACCCCGCGGGGCGGCCGCGACGCCGTCGAGGGGATCGAGACCCGCGCGGACGGCCTGCCGGTCCTCAAGGTCCGGGTGCGGGCAGCCCCCGAGGACGGGGCCGCCAACGCGGCGATCCGCGCCGTCCTCGCGGAGGCGCTCGGCTGCCCCGCCCGCGCCGTCACCCTGGCGGCGGGCGCCACCGCGCGGGTGAAGCTCTTCCGCGTGGCCGGCGACGGCCAGGCCCTGGCTGCCCGCATCGGCGCCCTGCTCGGGCCCTGACGAAAGGCGTATCGCACCGCGCCGCGCCGCGGTGCGACAAGGCGCCGAGCTCCGCACGCTCCTCCGAGGGACGACGATGAAAACGAATCCGGGCCGGTTCTTCGAGGATTTCCGCCTCGGCGAGACCATCCGCCACGCCACGCCCCGCACCGTGACCACCGGCGACGTGGCGCTTTACACCGCCCTCTACGGGCCGCGCTTCGCGGTGCAATCCTCGGACGCCTTCGCGCGGGCCTTCGGCTACGAGCGGGCGCCCCTCGACGACCTGCTCGTGTTCCACGTCGTCTTCGGCAAGACGGTCCCGGACATCTCCCTCAACGCGCTCGCCAATCTCGGCTACGCGGAGGGCCGCTTCCTGCGGCCGGTCTATCCGGGCGAGACCCTGTCCTCGGTCTCGGAGGTGATCGGCCTCAAGGAGAGTTCGAACCGCCAGACCGGCGTGGTCTACGTGCGCTCGACGGGCTACGACGCGGGCGGGGCGCCCGTCCTGACCTATTGCCGCTGGGTGCTGGTGCGCAAGCGCGACCCCGCCGCGGCGATCGCCGAGGAGGCGGTGCCGACGCTTGCCAAGGCGGTCGAGGCCGCCGACCTGGCCGCCTCCCTGCCGCCCTTCGATCCGGCCGCCTACGACACGGTTCTGGCGGGCAGCCCGCACCGCTTCGGCGACTACGCCCCGGGCGAGCGCATCGACCACGTCGACGGCATGACCGTCGAGGAGGCCGAGCACCAGATCGCCACCCGCCTCTACCAGAACACCGCCAAGGTCCATTTCGACGCGCACGCCGTGAAGGAGACGCGGTTCGGGCGGCGGCTGATCTATGGCGGCCACGTCATCTCGCTGGCGCGGGCGCTCAGCTTCAACGGGCTGGCCAACGCGTTCTCGATCGTGGGGATCAATGCGGGCCGCCACGTGGCGCCGCTCTTCGCGGGCGACACCGTCTACGCCTGGAGCGAGGTGCTCGCCGCCGCCGACCTGCCGGGCCGCAGCGACGTCGGGGCCCTGCGCCTGCGCACGGTCGCGGCCAAGAACCAGCCCTGCGGCGCCCATCCGGACCGCGCCGGGGACGGGTACGACCCCGCGGTCATCCTCGACCTCGATTACTGGGCGCTGATGCCGAAGTGAGCGGCGGGGGCCTCAGGCGTCGCCGCTCCCGGCCGTGAAGCGCCGGAAGGCGTCGAGGGTCTCGCGGCTGACATGGTGCTCGATGCCCTCGGCGTCGCAGCGCGCCACGTCCGGGCTCACCCCGAGGGCCAGCAGGAAGGCCTCCACGACCCGGTGGCGCTCGCGCGATTCCGTCGCGAGCGCCCGGCCCGCCTCGGTCAGGAAGACGCCCCGGTAGGGGCGCTGCTGCACCAGCCCGTCCTCGGCGAGGCGCTTGAGCATCTTGGCGACGGTCGGCTGCGCCACGCCGAGGCGCGCCGCGATGTCCACCTGCCGGGCCTCGCCCGTATCCCCGATCAGGTCGGCGATCAGCTCGACGTAATCCTCCACCAGTTCGAGCCGGCGCGCCTCGCGCACCTGCCGGAAGCCGGCCGAATGCCGCTCGGCGTCGACGAGGCCGGTCTCATCCTGGGGGTCGCGCGCCGGAGGGCTGTCCGCCGCGTCGTCGTGGGGCAGGTGCTGCATGGGTCGGGACGATCCACCTCGGGGTCGGCTGCGCGTCGCGCGCCCTTCTTAGACGAGGGGGCGGCGGGTGTGCAGGGGGACGAGTCCGCGGCCGGGAACAAGTGGAGCGCGGCCGCCGCGGCGGAGCCGCCGCATATGCAACGGTTTTCCTATTGTGTGGCCGGCAGCGCCCATTGCATCAGCAGCGCAACCGGGAGATGCGCGAAGTCGATGGGCGAGACCGTTCGCGAGACGCTGGCGAAGCTGGCGGGCCTCGACCGCGAGGTCGTGGCGATCGCGTGGCTGTCCCTGCGGGTGAGCCTCTCGGCGGTGCTGATCGGGGCGGGGCTCGGCATCCCGCTCGGGGCCCTGGCGGCCGTGGCGCGGTTTCCGGGCCGGGACGCGCTCGTGAGCCTGCTCAACGCCCTCATGGGCCTGCCGCCGGTCATCATCGGACTCCTCCTCTACCTCCTGCTGTCGCGCTCGGGGCCGCTCGGGCCGCTGGGCCTGCTCTTCACCCCCGCCGCCATGATCGCGGCGCAGACCGTCCTGGTCACGCCGCTGGTCGCCGCCCTGGCGCGCCAGATCCTCGCCGACGCGGAGGCGCAACTCGGCGAGCAGCTGCGCTCGCTCGGGCTCGGCCCGCTCCGGCGCGCGGCGGCGCTCGTGCACGACGCGCGCTTCTCCCTGGTCACCGTGGTGCTGGCGGCCTTCGGCCGCGCCATCTCGGAGGTGGGGGCCGTGCTCGTGGTCGGCGGCAACATCGCGGGTCAGACCCGCACCATGACGACGGCGATCTCCCTCGAGACGCAGAAGGGGGACCTGCCCCTCGCCCTCGCCCTCGGCCTCGTGCTGATCGGCCTCGTGGTCGCCCTCAATGCCGCCGCCGCCCTGCTGCGCGGCTACGCGGCGCGGGCCTACGGATGAGCCCGGCCCTGCCGATCCTCCTCGACGGCCTGTCGTTCCGCGCCGGGGGGCGCACCATCCTCGACCGCGTCAGCCTGCGCATCGAGGAGCCGGGCATCACCGCGCTGATCGGGCCGAACGGGGCGGGCAAGAGCGTGCTGCTGCGCCTCCTCGACGGGCTTCTGCCCCTGAGCGCCGGCGCGGTGCGGATCGGGCCGGGCGGGGCACCCGCCCGGCGCGCCTTCGTGTTCCAGCGGCCCGGCCTCGTGCGGGCGAGCGCCGGGCACAACATCCGCCTCGCCCTCGCGGCGGCCGGCTGGCGCCGGGCCGAGGCGCGGGCGCGCTGCCGCGCGGCCCTCGCCCTGGTCGGGCTCGCGGACCGGGCGCGGGATCCGGCGACGCGGCTCTCGGGGGGCGAGCAGCAGCGCCTCGCCCTGGCCCGCGCCTGGGCGGTGGCGCCGGACCTCTTGCTCCTCGACGAGCCCACCGCCAACCTCGACCCGGCCGCGGCCGAGCGGGTCGAGCAGGTGGTCGCCGGGATGGCGCGGGAGGGCGTGAAGGTGCTCCTCGTCTCGCACCATCTCGGGCAGGTGGCGCGGCTCGCCCGCGACGTCGTGGTCCTGTCGGGCGGGCGGGTGGCGGAGCACGGCCCGGTCTCGCAAGTCCTCACCCATCCCCGCGCGCCCGAGACCCGGGCCTACCTCGCCGGAGAATTGCCGTGGACCGCCTTCGCCGCCTGTTCTGCCTGACTCTCGCCGCCTGGCTCGCCGCCGCGCCGGCGCGCGCCGGGGAGAGCATCACGGTCGCCTCGACGACCTCGACCGAGCAGTCGGGCCTGTTCGGTCACCTGCTGCCGCGCTTCACCGAGGCGACCGGAATCGGCGTGCGGGTGGTCGCCCTCGGCACCGGTCAGGCCCTCGACGTCGGCCGCCGCGGCGACGCGGACGTGGTCTTCGTTCACGATCAGCCCGCCGAGGAGGCCTTCGTGCGCGACGGCTTCGGCGTGGAGCGCTTCCCCGTGATGTACAACGACTTCGTGGTGATCGGGCCGAGGGACGACCCGGCGGGGATCGCCGGGCGGGACGTCGCCCAGGCCTTCCGCAAGATCGCCGCCGCGAGGGCGCCCTTCGTCTCGCGCGGGGACCGCTCGGGCACGCACGCCGCGGAGCTCAGGATGTGGCGGGAGGCCGGGCTCGACCTCGGCGCGGTGCGGGGCGAGTGGTACAAGGAGATCGGCCAGGGCATGGGCCCGGCGCTCAACGCCGCCGCCGCGACCAACGCCTACCTGCTCGCCGACCGCGGCACCTGGCTCGCCTTCAAGAACCGCCAGGACCTCAAGGTCCTGGTCGAGGGCGACCCGCGCCTGTTCAACCAGTACGGCGTGATCCTGGTCAATCCGGCCAAGCACCCGCACGTGAAGGCGCGCGCGGGTCAGGCCTTCATCGACTGGCTGGTCTCCCCCGCCGGGCAGGGCGTGATCGCGGGCTACCGGATCGGCGGCGAGCCGCTCTTCGTCCCCAATGCCGGGACGTGACGCGCCGGCTTGCCGGCGCGCGGCGCGCGGTGCATGGACGCGCTCCCGGGGATCCGCGGCGGAGACGACGTCAGTGCCTGCTTCGAGCCTGTGGCGCCGCGCGCGCGCCCTCCTCGGCCCCCGCGGTGCTGGCGAGGAGGCCTTCGATCCGGACTTCTACGCCCGCCGCTACCTCGACGCGCGGGCGCTGTCGCCCGAGGAGCGGGCGCGGCACTTCGCGGTGACCGGGCGCCGGGAGGGACGCGCGCCCAACGCGGAGGTCTTCCTGCACCGGCTCGCCGCGCATTACGGCCCGCCCGAGCCCGATTTCGACCTCGCCTTCTACCGCCGACAGCCCGACCTCGCGGAGGTCTTCGCGCAGGATTGGGAGTTCCTCGCCCATTACCTGGAGCGCGGGCGCGGGGAAGGGCGACCGCGCAACGTGGCGGACCACCTCGCGCGGCTCGAACGGGCGCACGGCCCGCTCGGGCCGCATTTCGAGATCGACGCCTACCGGCGCAACGAGGATCTGGCGCTGCTGTTCGACGACGAGTGGCAGTTCGTCGCCCATTTCCTGCAATGGGGCCGCGCGGAGGGGCGCTTCTTCCGCCACGCGCAATTCGCGCTCTGCGACGCGGCCCGCGAGGCGCGGGTGGCGGGCCGCTTCGAGGAGGCGATTGGGCACGCCCGCGCCCTGGTCGCCGCGCTGCCGCGCAACCGCGAGGCGGCGTCCCTTCTGGTCCACCTCCTCACCGTGACCGGACGCGAGCGGGAGGCGCAGGCGGCCCTCGCCGAGGCCGGGCTCGCCCCCGCGGAGGGCGCCGCGCTGCGGGCGCTCGGGGCCTATCTGCGGCGGGTCCCGCGGGAGCAGGCCCTCGCCCTCGTCGACGGGCTGCCGGGCCGCTTCACCTACCTGGAGCCCGGCGGGGTGGCGGAGCGCATCCTCGCCGCCAAGGCGGCGCGGCGCCCCTTCGCGCTGCTCCGCCTCGGGGATGGCGAGGGGTGCCTCCTGCGCGTCGACGCGGCCGACGAGGCCGCCTTCGCGCCGCTCTACGCGGCCAACCGCGAGACCTTCGCCCGGATCTGGTTCGGCGACCGGTTCGACGCGGCGGGGAGCGGCTTCTCGACCCTGGCCGCGGGCCTGTCCGAGGCGGCCGCCGAGGCCGACATCCTCGGCGTGCCCTACCGGGCCTGGATCGAGCACGAGTACCGGATCGTGACCCCGTCGGGCGTCCCGGGCGTCACCAACGTCCTGCGCTGGCTCGACGCCCGCGCCGCCGCTGGCCTGCCCGTGCCGCCGCTCTGCCAGCAGACGATCCACGTGGCCCTCGGCCAGGGCGACTTCTTCCGCGACCTCCTCGCGGGGGAGGCGGAGGTCGGGCTGATCGCCTGCTTCCCGGACCTGCCGGAGGCGATCCGGCGCCGCTTCGGGGTCGGGGCGGTCGAGTTCCACAAGATCCCGGGCGAGCAGATGTCGCGCCGTCTGATCGGCGAGCAGGCGGCCGGGGGCGCGCATTACCCCGACGTGTTCGAGGCGGTGACCGCCCGGCTCTCGCGCCCCCTCGACGGCCGGATCTTCCTGGTGGCGGGCGGGCTGCTGGGGAAGTTCTACGCCCTCACGATCCGCCGGCACGGCGGCATCGCCATCGACATCGGGTCGCTCGCGGATGTCTGGATGCAGAAGGTCACGCGGCCGGGCTACGAGCATCTCGCCGGACTCGCCCTGACCGAGACCTGATCCGGCGCGCCGTCACCGCGCCGCGGCCGCGCCGCGCGGCGGCGCGGGCCGGACCGGCCCTCAGACGGCGATTCGATCCTCGTCGTCGGTCGGCTCGCGCAGCACGTAGCCGCGGCCCCACACCGTCTCGATGTAGTTCTTGCCCTGGCTGGCATTGGCCAGCTTCTTGCGCAGCTTGCAGATGAAGACGTCGATGATCTTCAGCTCGGGCTCGTCCATGCCGCCGTAGAGGTGGTTGAGGAACATCTCCTTGGTGAGGGTCGTGCCCTTCCGCAGCGAGAGGAGTTCCAGCATCTGGTACTCCTTGCCGGTCAGGTGGACCCGGGCGCCCGAGACCTCGACGGTCTTCTGATCGAGATTGACGATCAGGTCGCCCGTGGTGATCACCGACTGGGCGTGCCCCTTCGACCGCCGCACGATCGCGTGGATCCGCGCGACGAGCTCGTCCTTGTGGAAGGGCTTCGTCAGGTAGTCGTCCGCGCCGAAGCCCAGACCCTTCACCTTGTCCTCGATCCCGGCCATGCCCGACAGGATCAGGATCGGCGTCTTCACCTTGGCGACGCGCAGCGACCGCAGCACCTCGTAGCCCGACATGTCGGGCAGGTTCAGATCGAGGAGGATGATGTCGTAGTCGTACAGCTTGCCGAGGTCGACGCCCTCCTCGCCGAGATCTGTCGTATAGGTGTTGAAGTTCTCGGACTTGAGCATCAACTCGATGCTCTGCGCCGTGGCGCTGTCATCCTCGATCAGAAGTACGCGCATCTCAGTCCCCAAGCCCTGGCCCATGAGGGTGAGGCAAACACCCGCCGCCCATCCGCCACCGGCCCGTGGCGGATGCCCGTCTGCATTCGACTCGCGACGCTATGCCCAAAGCGTTAACAAAGCCTGATTCCGTCCCGCAAGCGCCTCGAATCCGCCAAGCCCGGCAATCCGTTGCACGTTGTCGTTCCGTTCCGGCCCGCCATCGCCCGCGAGCCCTGTCGGTCCGCCCTGGGGCCGGGCTAACCGGCTCCAGGGATTCGCATTCATCCCTTTTGTGACTTCCGCGACACGCCCTCGGATTTCCGCCCTCGGGCTGCCGCTCGTCCGTTACCGCGCAGTGTTAAGGAGACGGGTAAATGGAAGGTTGATGGTGTCCCCGCGCCCGCGCCCATCCACAGAGCGTGGAACGGGTGCGGCGAGGCACGGTCGCCCCTTGTTCCACAAATTGCCGGGGGCGTCGAAAGGTTTCTGGGACGGGGCGAGGGGACGGGGCGAGGGTGCGATGGGGCAGGAAGGCGGGGGGCGGGGCGGCTCGCGGCGGCCCGGGCGGCGCTCGACGGGGTCGAGACCCTGGAGGTGTTCGGCCGGGTCGTGGCGATCCGCGGGCTCCTCGTGGAGGTGGCCGGCCCGGTCGCGGCGATGCGGCTCGGTGGGCGGCTCGACATCGCCGTGGAGGGGCGCGGCGGCGAGGGCAGCGTGCCCTGCGAGATCATCGGCTTCTCGGGGTCCCACGCCCTGGCGATGCCGTTCGGGTCGCTCCAGGGCGTGCGCCGGGGCTGCCCGGCCCGGGTGGGCGCCGAGGAGGCGGGGGCGATCCGGCCGTCCCCGGCCTGGCTCGGGCGGGTGGTCGACGCGCTCGGGCGGCCCGTCGACGGGCGCGGGCCGCTGCCGCCGGGACCGCTCCCCTATCCGCTCCGCGCCGACCCGCCGCCCGCCCACGCGCGGGCCCGGGTCGGGCCGCCCCTCGACCTCGGGGTGCGCTGCATCAACACCTTCCTGACCATGTGCGTGGGCCAGCGGATGGGCATCTTCGCCGGCTCGGGCGTGGGCAAGTCGGTGCTGCTCTCGATGCTCGCCCGGGCCGCCGCCTGCGACGTGGCGGTGATCGGCCTCGTCGGCGAGCGCGGCCGCGAGGTGCAGGAATTCCTGCAGGACGATCTCGGCCCCGAGGGCCTCGCCCGCTCCGTGGTGGTGGTGGCGACCTCCGACGAGCCGGCGCTGATGCGCCGCAACGCCGCCTACGTCACCCTCGCGCTCGCCGAGTCTTTTCGCGACGCGGGCGCGCAGGTGCTCTGCATGATCGACTCGGTCACCCGCTTCGCCATGGCGCAGCGGGACGTGGGCCTCGCGGCCGGCGAGCCGCCCACCGCCAAGGGCTACACGCCGACCGTGTTCAGCGAGCTGCCGCGCCTGCTGGAGCGGGCGGGGCCCGGCACCGGGGCGGGCTCCATCTCCGGCCTGTTCACGGTGCTGGTCGAGGGCGACGACCACAACGAGCCCGTCGCCGACGCGGTGCGCGGCATCCTCGACGGCCACATCGTGATGGAGCGGCGGATCGCCGAGGGCGGGCGCTACCCGGCGATCAACGTGCTGCGCTCGGTCTCCCGCACCATGCCGCGCGCCTGCGACCCGGCCTTCCTGCCGACGGTGCAGCGCGCGCGCTGGCTCCTCTCCACCTACGCCGACATGGAGGAACTGATCCGCCTCGGCGCCTACCGGCCGGGCTCCTCGCCCGACGTCGACGAGGCGATCGGCCTGATGCCCGACCTGGAGGCTTTTATGAGGCAGGGTAAGGAAGAAGCAACCTCCCTGGGGGAAGGATACCAGCGCCTGGCGGCGATCGTCGGCGGGCCCTGAGCCGGACCGCCGCAGCCGACGCCCTGAGCCGGGATCGCATCCCGGGCCTCGCGGCGCGTGCGCCGCGCCGCGCTCGGGCGAGAGCGAGGGTGGGGACACCGCCCGACGGCGTGGAGTGGGAGCACGATGAAATCGCGGGATACGCTCATCCGGTTGCGACGCTTCCAGGTGGACGAGAAGCGCCGCCGCGTCACCCAGATCGAGTCGATGATCGCCGATTTCGCCCGGATGGCGGCGGAACTCGACCGTGAGGTCGCGCAGGAGGAGCAGCGCGCCGGGATCACCGACCCGGCCCATTTCGCCTACCCGACCTACGCGCGGGCGGCGGCTCAGCGGCGCGACAACATCCGGCGCTCCGCCAGCGACCTCGACGCGCAGCTCGCCGAGGCCAAGGCGGCCCTGGCGGAAGCCTTCGAGGAGCTGAAGAAGGTCGAGATCCTCGACGACCGCGAGCGCTCGGCCGAGCGGGCCGCGGACGCGGCGCGCGAGCAGTCGGATCTCGACGCGATCGGGCTCGGCCGCGCCCGGGCCTGAGCCGCGGGCGGGATGTGCCGGTCGTTGCCCGGACGGCGCCTCTGCGGAGCTGGCGTCCCCGGCAGCGACAGACGATCAGCGTGTCATCCGCTGTCCGGACGATCACGTCCGGACAGCGTCTGCCAAGCCCGCGCGGCGCTTGAGCGAAGCCCCAATCCGCCATCCCGAAGGGATCAAGCGGATTTGGTATGACGAGCCCGCGCGGCGCTTGAGCGACGCCGACATCCGCATTGCCGAAATGGGAGATGGCGACGCAATCCGTCGAATGTCGGATCAGGCCAGCACCGGCACGTGCGGCGCTGCCTCGCGCGGGAGGTGGCCCGAGAGGCGCGGGTCCGGCACCACCTCGATCGCGCGGGCGAACGGCGTGAACCCGCTCGCTTGATAGAAACCGATCGCGGAGGGGTGGTCGAAGGTGCAGGTGTGCACCCAGACCCGGGAGACCGGTCGCGCCCAGGCGCGGCGCAGGGCCTCTCCCATCAGCTGCCGCCCGATCCCGCGCCCCACCGCCTCGGGAACCAGACCCAGGAAGGCGATCTCGACCTCGCCCTCGACCCGCGCGTCGAGTTCAACGAGGCCGATGTCGTGGCCGTCCCGCGTGAGCGCGAGCGCCTCGACCGCTGGGTCGGTCAGGATGGCGGCGAGCGCGGCGTCCGCCATCCGCCGCCGGCTGAACCAGAGCCAGGGCGTGCCGATCCGCGCGAACAGGGCGCGGTAGCGGGGGAGGTCCGCACCGAGCGCCGCCAGCGGCAGTTCCGGCGCGTCCGGCAGGGGAGGGCGGTTGCGCATCTCGAGCGAGGTCACGACCGCCGCCACGTGCGTCGCCGGGATGGGGGTGAGCCCGTCGCAGTTCAAAGGCGTCATGGCCGGCCCCCTACCGCAGGGTGAGGCGCCGCCGCAAGCCCCGCCCAAAGCCCCGCACAAGCCGCCGAGGGCACCTCATGCGGGCTGGCAGCGTTTGCAGCGGGCGCGCGCCGCGTTAGATCCGCCGGCGGGCGGTGCGGGAGCGGGGCGATGACGCAGGACAACGGGACCGGGGTCCACCGCTTCCCCGTCGCGGCCGGCCCGGAGGGGCCGACCGTGTCCGACATGATGGCCCGCCCGGACGGCCCGGCCCTCGAATGGGTGGAGGCGCGCCCCCTCGGCCAGCCCCGCGGCGCGCCGCTGCTTTTCGTGCACGGGGCCTTCGGGGGCGCCTGGATCTGGCAGGAGATCTTCCTGCCGCACCTCGCCCGGCGCGGGCGGCGGGCGCTGGCCTTCAGCCTGCGCGGCCACGGCCGCAGCCAGGGCGCCCGCCAGCTGAAGGAGGCCTCCCTCGCCGACTACCTGTACGACCTGCGCGCCGCGATCGCCCGCTGCGGCGAGCCCCCGATCCTGGTCGGCCACTCCCTCGGCGCCCTGCTCGCCCAGCGCCTGATCGGGCAGGTGCCCCTGCGCGGGCTCGTGCTGCTCGCGCCCCTGCCGCCGGACGGCCTCGCCCTCGTGGGCGCCCGCATCGCCCTCACGGATCCGGGCTTCTGGGTCGAGGCCCTGGCGGGCGCCCTGCTGCCCGGCCGCGGGCCGGCGGTGGCGCTCTCCCGCCACTGGCTGTTCTCGGAGGGCCTCTCCTTCGAGCGCGCCCGCGCCTACGCGGCCCGGATGTCGGCGGAGAGCCCGGTGGCGCTGGCCGAGGCGCATTGGCCGGCCCCGACCGTCCCGGCCGCCCTGATGGGACTGCCGGCCCTGGTGGTCGGCGGCGCCCGCGACCGCATGATCTGGCCGGTGACGACCTGGCGCACGGCGCTCTACCACGGCGCGCAGCACCGGACCGTGCCGGACATCGCCCATTTCCTGCAGCTCGATTACGGCGCCGAGGGCGTCGCCCGCCTCCTCATCGACTGGGCGGACGAGCGCGGCCTGTGAGGGGTCGCGGTGGCACGAAACCGTCATGATCGCGTGAAAGGAGGGCGCCCGGCCGCGACGCGCCTCCTTGCGGCCAGGACGGCGCTCGGGCATCAAGCGCCCCGACCCGGGAGTGCGACGGACATCGCCATGAAGAAGATTCGTGAGTTCATTTGGCCGGCGATCGGCCTCGCGGCCGTCGTGGTCTCGATCTACCTGCTCTGGCACCAGTTGAAGGGGCTCTCGATCGCCGATGTCGAGGCGAGCCTCAAGGCGATCCCGCCGCACCGCTACGCGCTCGCCGCCGCCTCGACGCTGATGGCCTACATGGCCCTGGCCTGGTACGACCGGATCGCGCTGATCCACCTCGGCGTGAAGGGCATCTCCTGGCTCTTCGTCTCGCTGTGCTCCTTCACCACCTACGCGCTGTCGCACAATATCGGCGCCTCGGTCTTCTCGGGCGCCCTCGTGCGCTACCGGGCCTACACGTCGAAGGGGCTCACGGCCGCGCAGGTCGCGGTGCTGGTGGCCCTGTGCTCCTTCACCTTCGGCCTCGGCACGATGCTGCTCGGCGGCCTCGTCCTGACCCTGCAGCCGGACCTGCTGACCCGCCTCACCGGCATGCTCCCCGGGGTGATGACCAACCCCGCCACCGCCCGCATCCTCGGCGCCGGCCTGCTCGGCGTGGTCGGGCTCTACGTCGTGGGCTCGATCCTGCACCTCAAGCCGCTGACGATCCGCAGCTTCAAGCTCGAATACCCCCGCCCGAACGTGATGGTGCGCCAGCTCATCGCGGCGCCGCTGGAGCTGATCGGCGCGGCCGGCATCATCTACTTCGCCCTGCCGGAGGCCGGGAATCCGGGCTTCCTCGTCGTGCTGGCGGTGTTCCTGGCCTCGTTCTCGGCCGCCCTGGTCTCGCACGCGCCGGGCGGGCTCGGGGTGTTCGAACTCGTCTTCATCACGGCGATGCCGGACCTGCCGAAGGTCGAGGTGCTCGCCGCGGTGCTGATCTTCCGCCTGTTCTACCTGCTCCTGCCCTTCGCCATGGCGATCGTGGTGGTGCTGCTGTTCGAGCGCGGCCGCCTCGCCGCCGCGATCCGCGGCAAGGCCGAGCTGTCCCCCGGCGCCCCGGCCGCGCCGGTCGACGGTCCCGGCCTCAAGCCGGACCTCCCGGCCTCGCCGCCGATCCGCAAGGTCGGCTGACCCGCGATGGGCCGCGCGCGGCTGCGCCGGGCGCGGCTCGGCTTGGCGGCCCTGCTCGGCCTCCCGGGCGGGGGCTACTTCATCCCCTACCGGCACGCCGCGGCGAGGGCGGCGCAGGAGGGCTACCCGGCCCTGGAGCCGCTGTTCCGGGAGGCCGAGCCGGATTTCCGCGCGCACCTCGCCGAGATCGCCGCCCGGGCCGGGGATCTGCGGCGCGTCGCCGAGGGCGGCCCCGGGCTCCTCGGGCCGCGCCCGCCCCGCCTGACCCAGGACTGGTTCCCGCGCCTCGACGCCGCCGCCGCCTACGCGATGGTGCGGCGGGCGCGGCCGCGGCGGATCGTCGAGGTCGGTTCCGGGCACTCGACCCGCTTCCTCGCGCAGGCCGTGGCCGATGGCGGGATGCCGACCGCGCTCACCTGCATCGACCCGCGCCCGCGCGCGCCGCTGCCGGCCCTGCCCGGCCTGCGGCACGAGGCGCGGCTGTTCGGTCCGCGCGACGGCGAGGCCCTGGCCTCGCTCGCGCCCGGGGACCTGCTCTTCATCGATTCGAGCCACGTGGCGATGCCGGGCAGCGACGTCGACCGGCTCCTCCTCGACGCGCTGCCGCGCCTCGCCCCGGGCGTGCTCGTCCACCTGCACGACGTCTTCCTGCCCGACGCCTACCCGCCCGAATGGGCGTGGCGCGGCTACAACGAGCAGGTCGTGGTGGGCGCGCTGATCCAGGGCGGCGCCTTCGCCCTCGCCTTCGCCAGCCGCTACGTGGCGACGCGCACGGATTGGCTCGCCGGCAGCCCGCTGGCGGGCCTGCCCCTCCCGCCGGGCGCCTTCGAGACCAGCCTCTGGCTGCGCAAGCGCTGAGGCGCCCTCGGGCGGGATCAGGTCGCCTCGCCCGCGGATCCCGCTCCGGGTTCTCGATCCCGCCGCATCGTCTGCGACGGTCCGGCGGCCCCGTCGCCGGGCGATCCGCGCAGCAGAATTGCACGGGGCAATCCTGCTTGGGTCTCTTGGTGTCGCATCGCGTTTCGCTGACGCGGTGCTTCGGTTCGCCGCCGAAAAGGTGACCACGTCGGCACCGGCCGGTCCCGGCCGGAAGGATGCTTAGACGACGTGGTCCGGGGCGAGCGCGCAGGCCGGGCCGCCCGCGATCTCCACCTGCAGCGTCGCGTGCGCGATGCCGAAGCGCTCCCGCAGCACCTGCCCGCACTCGGCCAGGAAATGGTTGCCCGGGTGCCCGGCCGGCATCACCAGGTGGGCGGTGAGCGCCGTCTCGGTGGTGCTCATCGACCAGACGTGCAGGTCGTGGACCTCGGCGACGCCGGGCCGCTCGGCGAGGCAGCGGCGCACGGCCACGGGGTCGATGCCCGGCGGCACCGCCGCGAGCGACATGGTCACGCTGTCGCGCAGCAGGCCCCAGGTGCCCGCGACGATCACCGCCACGATCACGAGACTCACCAGCGGGTCGATCCAGGTCCAGCCGGTGAGCACGATCGCGAGCCCCGCCAGGACGACCCCCGCCGAGACCGCCGCATCCGCCACCATGTGCAGGTAGGCGCCGCGGATGTTGAGGTCGCCCTTGCGCCCGGAGGCGAACAGCCAGGCGGTGAAGCCGTTGATGGCGATCCCGATCAGCGCGACGGTGATCACGGTGCCGCCGGCCACGGGGGGCGGGTCGGCGAAGCGCAGGATCGCCTCCCAGGCGATGGCCCCGACCGCCACCAGCAGGAACACGGCGTTGAACAGGGCGGCGAGGATCGAGCTGCCGCGCAGGCCGTAGGTGAAGCGCGCGGAGGGCGCGCGCCGCGCCAGCACCGCCGCCGCCCAGGCGATCAGGAGGCCGAGCACGTCCGAGAGATTGTGGCCCGCATCCGCCAGCAGCGCCACGGAGTCGCTCAGGACGCCGAACACCGCCTCGACCAGCACGAAGCCGGTGTTGAGGGCGACGCCGATCGCGAAGGCGCGGCCGAACTCGGCCGGGGCGTGGACGTGCCCATGGCCGTGATGATGGCCGTGATCGTGGTGGTGGTGCGCGTGGTCGTGTCCCATGGCACCGACATAGTCGATCACGCTGGGTCAGGCGAGCCTGGTCGGGCGGGCGGACAGGGTGTCGGCGCGGCCTGCGCATCGCGGCGCCGTCAGGCGGGCGGTGATTCCGCCCAGGAAGCGGGCCGCGATCCCAGCGGCCTCGCCGGCCGGTCCCAGCGCACCGGCGTTCCGGCGATCGAGACCGGGGGGCTCGCGCGC
Source organism: Methylobacterium sp. CB376 (assembly GCF_029714205.1). Taxonomy (NCBI): domain Bacteria; kingdom Pseudomonadati; phylum Pseudomonadota; class Alphaproteobacteria; order Hyphomicrobiales; family Methylobacteriaceae; genus Methylobacterium; species Methylobacterium sp. CB376. Next base: position 4,430,355 of record NZ_CP121648.1, read on the forward strand.
CGCGCCGGCCCCCAGCCGGTCGCCTCGACGGCCGCCTCCGCGAAGTCCGTCGCGACGTCGGTCTGTGTCGCGCCCTCGGAGCCGGGCGGGGCGGCCTCGCCTTGAACCGCCGCCAGCAGCGCCGCGGTCCGGGCGAGGGAGAGCCGCGCCGAGAGGCCCCGCCCGTCCGTCAGGCGATGGCGCAGGGCCCTGAGCACGGCCGCCGCCGCCAGGTAGCCGGTGGCGTGGTCCAGGGCCTGGACGGGCAGAGGCACCGGGACGCCGGCCCCGCGCCAGCGCATCCCCGCTTCGGCGATCCCGGAGGACATCTGGACGAGGCTGTCGAAGCCGCGCCGGGCGCGCCAGGGTCCCGACCAGCCATAGGCGTCGAGCGAGACGTCGATCAGGCCCGGCCGGAGGGAGCGGCGCGCGGCCTCCCCGTAGCCGAGGGCGTCCAGCGCCCCCGGCCGGTAGCCGTGCACGAGGACGTCCGCCCCGGCGAGCAGGCGCTCGAAGGTCTCGCGGTCGCGCGGCGCCCGGAGATCCAGGCGGGCGCAGCTCTTGCCGAGGGTGACCTCCGGGGCGACCGCGTCCTCCTCCCAATCCGGCGGGTCGATGCGCAGGACATCGGCGCCGAACCCGGCCAGGAAGCGCGTCGCCACCGGCCCGGCCAGGATGCGGGTCAGGTCGAGGATCCTCAGCCCGGCCAGCGGCCGGCCGGGGCTCGGCCGCCAGGCCGAGGGGGAGGTCTCCGCGGGCGCGAACGCCACCAGCGGCTCGGCGGCGACGGCGCACCCCTGCGGATGGCGGGCCCACTCGGCGGCGGACCGCATCGCCGCCGCGCATCCGCCGGCCGCGACCACCGCCTCCTCGAGCGCGGCGGCCTCCCAGCGCGACGCCGCGGCGGCGACGGAGGGTCGGTCGGCACCGCATCCCAGAACGGACAGCGCGGCGGCCCGGTGGCGCGGCGCGTTGGTGTGGAGCCGGATCCAGCCGTCGCGCGACGCATAATCGCCGGCGACGGGATCCCAGGCCGGCGGCAGGGTCCAGCCGATCGGCAGCAGGGATCGCGCGAACCAGAGCGCCGAGAGCGGGCGGGAGACGCGGATGGCGGGCGCTGTGGCGGTGGCGGCCAGTTCGGCGACGGCGAGCGCGGCCGTCCCGATCGCGGCCGCGGCGAGGGCCGCGACCGGGAAGGCGGAGGGCAGGAGCGCGGTCCCCTCGAAGCGGAGCGGCCCCGCGCGGCTTTCGGCGAGGCCGATGGCGGGCAGGATCCGGGCGAGGATCGGCGCCTCGCCCGACCGGCCGTCATCGCCCGCGGGCGGGGCGCCGCGCATCCGCTCCGACATGGTGCAGTCTCCTTGACGTGAGAGCCGCCAGCCTCTCGGCTGTGCCGCGGAGGATTAATCTTGATCGACACGATCAACATGCGGGAATGGATCGACCGCGACGCGGCGCTGCACGCGCTCGGCATCAAGCCCCAGACGCTCTACGCCTATGTCAGCCGCGGCCGCATCGGGATGTGCCCCGATCCGGGCGATCCGCGGCGCAGCCTCTATCGGGCCGACGACGTCGCGGCCCTGAGGGCCCGGCATATCCGGGGCCGCAAGCTCGCCGACATCGCCGCCGGCGCCCTCGCCTGGGGCGAGCCCTCGCTGGCCACCAGCATCTCGACCGTGCACCAGGGCACGCTCCTCTATCGCGGCGTGGGCGCGGTCGATTGGGCGCGGGCGGCCACCCTCGAGGACACGGCCGCGCTCCTCTGGCAGGGCGATCGGGAGATCCGCTTCCCCGCGCCGCGGGTGCGGCCGCGCGAGCCGTTCGCGGCGCTGGCCGCGCTCGCGGCGTCGGGCCGGGCAACGCTCGGGCTCGGCGGGAATGGCCTGCGCGGCGACGCCGCGACCGCGATCGGCCATCTCGCCGCGAGCCTCGGCGCCGCGCGGGGCGACGCGCCGGTGCACCGCCGCCTCGCCGAGGCCTGGTCCCTCGGCGAGAGCGAGGGCGAGCGGATCAGGCTCGCGCTGATCCTCCTGGCCGAACACGAACTCAACGCCTCCACCTTCGCGGTGCGCGTCGCGGCCTCGACGGGCGCTTCCGTCGCCGCCGGGCTGCTCGCCGGTCTCTGCGCGCTCTCGGGACCCCGCCATGGCGGGGCCGGCATGGCCCT